>JAJDWF010000039.1 GCA_022825745.1 Dehalococcoidia bacterium
GGCCGGCGGCGATGTTGGCAATGCCCTGTCCGGCCAGCTCACGGTTGGGCTTATGGCGGGTGCGGGTGAGGGAGTCGGCCACCAGCGAGGCCACCAGGCTGTTGACGGAGCCGATGAGGGCCAAGGTCAGCGCCGGCTGTATCGCGGACAGCAGCAGGCCGGGCCTCAGCTCCGGCAAGTACAGTGTCGGGAAACCGCTGGGCAACTCACCGATGACCGGCGCGTCGCGCAGCCACAACGCAGCAGCGAGGGTTCCTGTAATCAGCGCCAGCAGGGGCGCGGGCAGAAACCGACCCAACTGGCGGGGCCAGAATACGCAGATTGCCAGCGATATTGCGCCGATAATGACGGCGTGGAGGTTCAGCGCCAGCGCGGCGTCCGGCCAGGCTTGGACGATGCTGAACAGACCGCCGGAGGCCCGGGCCGCGCCGAGGAAGGGCAAGGTCTGGATAATGATGATGAGGATGCCGATGCCCGACGTGAAACCGGCAATCATGGAGTAAGGCGTGTAAGCGATGAAACGCCCGATGCGCAGGAGGCCCAGGGCAATCTGAATTATTCCGGCCAGCATGACGATGGTGAAGGCTTCGGACAGACTGGCGGCGTGCTGCGTCAGCACCTCCGTCATCGCCACCATCATGGCCGCGGAGGTATATGCGATGCGGGCCGGCGTCCCACCGAATACCGACGCGAAGAACCCGACGGCGATAGCGCCGTACATGCCGGCAATGGGGCCCAACCCGGTGGCGACGCCGTAGGCCAGGGCCATCGGCAACACGGTGGCTGCCGTGGTAACGCCTCCGAAGACGTCGCCGGACAGCCGGCCGAATCCGTAGTTCACACGCCAGGGCATGTTGCGCGGCGGCGGTTGTTGGAGCAGAGAGGTTCGGAGACGAGCCTACCGGCCGGACCTGATCCAGTCTGCGACGCGCTCGCCGATCATTATCGTGGTGCAGTTGGTGTTGGCGCGAATCACGTCGGGCATCACCGACGCGTCGGCGACACGCAGGTTCTCGATGCCGTGGACGCGGCAATGCTGGTCCACCACGGCCATCGCGTCACTGTCCGGCCCCATCTTGCAGGTGCCCGAAAGGTGCTGGCCGATGCAGACCTCCCGCAGCATCCAGTCGTCCAGAGCCTCGTCGGACACCAGGTCATCCTCCGTGGGCGAAATCAGGCCGTCGTAGATGCCGGCGAACTGCTCGTGATCCAGCAGGCCCAGCACGATGCGTATGGCTTCCCGCATACGCTCCCGGTCCCAGTCGGCTTCCAGGTAGCGGCAGTCGATGTAGGGCTGCACGTCCGGGTCGGTGGATTGCAGGGTAAGCTCGCCGGCGCTTTCGGCAAGCTCCATCATGCAGGTGAGGCGGATGCCCTCGTTGTCGAAGGGGTCACCACCCAACGGCGTTGAGAAGGACGAGGGAAAAATCTGCATGTCGTTGCGGGCATCGGAGCCGCTGGCGGTGTAGCGCAGCACCGTCTGGATGCGCGGCGCGTCCGGGTCCAGCGGAAAGTCGTCCTTCACCTTGACTCGCACCGGCACCAGGGGATGGTCGCGCAGGTTCTTGCCCACGCCCGGCAGGTCCATCACCACCGGGATGCCCAGGCTTCCGAGCTCATCGGCCGGACCGACGCCGGACAGCAGCAGCAGTTGCGGCGACGCCACCGCGCCGGCGCACAGAACAATCTGCTCGGCCTCGATCTGGAACACTTCTCCGCCGCTTTCCACCTCAACACCGACTGCCTGCAACCCCTCGAACAGGATACGCCGCACCCGCACGTTGGCGCGGATGGTCAGGTTGAGCCGGTGGCGGTTGGGATTCACGTAGGTCAGCGCGGTGCTCATGCGCACGCCGTTGGGGTTGTTCATCGGGAACGGGCCGACGCCGGTGGAATCGGGGTTATTGTGGTCGTACACCTCGGGGTAGCCCACGTCGGCGCAAGCCTGCACGAAAGCCTCCTGCAGGGGCAGCCAGTTCTCCCGGCGGTGGCGTCGCACCGGAATCGGGCCGTCAAAGCCGTGGAAGTCATCGTTGATGTCGGTATCGGTTTCCTGCTTGCGGAAGAAGGGCAGGACGTTGATGTAGCTCCACTCGTCGTTGCCCCAGGATGCCCAGCGGTCATAGTCCTCGGGTACGCCGCGCAGGAACACCTGGCCGTTGATGGCGCTGGTGCCGCCTACGACGCGGCCGCGCGGCACGTTCACGGGTTCAGACTGCCGGGGCGTCCCGGTGCCGACGAAGGACCAGTTGTGCGGCGCGCCCATCTCCGACGCGCGGGGAGCGTAGCCGAATTTCAGGTCGTCGGGCGTCTGCTCCAGGTCGGGGTAATCCGGCCCGGCCTCCAGCAACAGCACCGAGCGGTCGGAGTCCTCGGACAGCCGGGTGGCCATGGTCCCGCCGGCGGAACCGGCCCCAATCACGATAACGTCGTACTTCATTTTTTCGCACCTTCCAGTCGCAGCATCCGAGGTCGGTCGGTATTATAACGTCCAAAACGTAGGGGCGAATGATTATTCGCCCCTATCGGAATCGCGGTTCGTGTAACGCCGTCACAGGTTCAGCGGGTGTTCCTCGTAGTCCTTGACCTTGTCGTACACCTGGATGCGGTGCCGGTTGGCTTCAAGGACGAAGATCCGGTCGTTTTCGTCCACGCGGACGGACACGGGCCGGCGGAACCGCCACTCCGGTTCCAGGTTGACACGGCGCCGCGCCTTCACAATGTCGGGGTTGGCGTCGATGTAGGTTTGAGTCCACGGGGACGGCTGCTGCGCGTCGCCCACCAGCGAGGTGATGAACCGGCCATCGGGCGCGTACACCTGCAGCCGGTGGTTGCCCCAGTCGGTAACGTACACGTCGCCCTCCGAGTCCACGGCCACGCCGGTGGGGCCGTGCAAGTCGCCAACGCCGGAGCGCGGGGCGGCCTCGAACTTCAGCAGGAAGTTGCCTTCGGCGTCGAATTTCTGCACGCGGTTGTTCTTCCAGTCGGCCACGTACACGTTGCCGTCGGTGTCCAGGCACAGGCCCCAGGGCAGGTTGAAGTCGCCGTCGCCCTTGCCGTGGCCGCCGAAACTGCCGAGGTGCTTACCCTTGTGGGTGAACTTCTGGACGCGGTGATTCTGGCTGTCCACCACCAGGACGTTGCCGTCAGCGTCGAAAGCCATTCCGCACGGGCCGTTGAGCTCGCCCTTGCCGTCGCCGGCCTCGCCCCAGCAGGAAATGAACCCGCCCTCGGGGTCGAAGACGGAAATCCGATTCAGGAAATCGTCGGAAGCGTACACGTTGCCATCGCCGTCCAGCGCGATGGAGCGGGGCCAGACGAATTGGCCGTCACCGCGACCGTTCGCGCCGAACTGGCCGAGGAACTGATGGTCCTGGGTGACGCGGCTGATGCGCTGCCCCAACTCTTCGGCTCCGCGACTGATCACGTACATCACGTTGTCATCGGCGAGGGCGAAGTCCTGGGGCGACCAGAACCCCTGCCCCGACATGCCGTACATGCCGATGCAGTAGCTGTAATCAAAGACCCGGCCGGCGGCCACTGTGGTAAGCATGATTGACCTCCTTTACCCTGACCGTCGCCGACCTACACGAAGTCCAGCTTCTCGAAGTTGCCGCCGACGATGGGCACGGCGTCCAGGCCCAGCCAGTTCTCGATGACCGTGGAGTACAGGCCGCGGAAGTCGTAGTTGGGCTCAAGGTCGCCCTGGGTCAGGTCCTCTGGCCGCAGCGACGGGTAGCTGCTGTAATGCCCGCCCTTGACCTGGTTGCCGATGACGAAAGCCGCGCCGCCGGCCCCGTGGTCGGTGCCGGTTCCATTGTCCTTGACGCGCCGGCCGAACTCGGTGAACAGCACCATAATCAGGTTGTCGCCGGCGTCATGCTCGGCCAGGTCGTCGAAGAAGTCGCTGATGGCGCGGGACATGTCGATCCACAGCTTGGTGTGCATCGGCGGCTGGTTGAAGTGCGAGTCGAAGCTGCCGTGCTGGGTGTAGAACATCTGGGTGCCCAGGTCGGCCAGATAGACCTGCGCGATGTCCCGCAGGTACTTGGCGATGGGCGTGTCGGCGTACTCCACGGTGGAGGTGTACTGCTCCGGCGCGCTGCGGATGATGTCGGCGCCCTTGAGCGCGTCGCGTCCGGTCTGCCCCAGGTAGTCCATCGTCGGCCCGGTGCCAACGGTGGGCGAGTACATGCGGGCGAAGCGGTCCAGAATCTTGTTGTGCTCTTCCTCGGCAGCAACGCCGGGCACGCTGGACAGCACGCCATAAGACGCCAAGTTCGAGACGGACGTCACGGGAGTCCCACGCAGCGCCAGCGCCCGGGGCAGTCCCTGCCCGAAGTTGACGCCCTTGAGGACGTTCTCTCCTCGGGGGTCAAGGTCTCGGATGACGCGGCCGGCCCAGCCTTCCGTGCCCACGATGTCCGGCTCGCAGGTGTGCCAGATGTCCATGGAGCGGAAGTGCGAGCGCGGCGAGTTTTCGTAGCCGATGCCGTGGATGATGGCCATCTTGCCGTCGTCCCACAGCTTCTTGATCGGCCCCATGTTGGGGTTGAAACCCACCTGGTCGTCGATGGGCAGCACCTGGTCGGCGGGGATGCCGACCTTGGGCCGGGCGTCGTAGTAGTGCTCGTTGGTGTAGGGGATGATGGTATTCAGGTAGTCGTTGGCCCCCGTCATCTGGAGCACCACAACCACCGGGTCTTTCTTCGTCGTCGCCATGCTGTTCCTCTCCCTGCTGCTATTCGTCATTCCGGCGTTTTCGCCGTCATTCCCGCCTTCGTGCGGGAATCCGGAAGTTTCATCTTTATGCGAACTGGAAATCGCGGGACGCGGCGATCAACGCCAGCATCACCCCGACGCGCTTTTCGGACTCCGCGACGTCCGCCTCGGTGTCCCAACGCAGTTCGCCGGCGCCACGGGCTTCGTCGAGCAGTTCGGCGCGGGTAATATCGCCCACTTCCAGCGGCCCGACCATCTCCAGGCAGGCGTCCACCATGTCGTCGGGACTCAGCGCGCCCCGGCTGCGCAGGTTCGCCACGATGGACTTGACGCCGGGCAGCGACGTGTCGCCCAACAGGTTGGCCGCAAAGTTGACTCGCCGCACCAGCGCGCCTCCGTCAATCCACTCGCTGCCGGTGTGCCAGCTTTCCACGCTGGGCGGGTTCAGGAGTTCCTGGCCCTGGTAGGCGCACTCAAACGCCAGCGAGTTGAACCCAGGGCGAGGCGCGTTGAAATTGCCGGCCAGCCGCGCCGTGCTGATCACCAACTCGGCGGGACTCTTGACCCGGCTGAACCGCGCCTGCTTGAAGAAATCCGAGTTGAACAGCACCCGCAGCATCGCGCGAATGTCGCCATCAGACTCGTCGTAGGCGGCCACCAGTTGGTCGATAGCATCGGGGTCGTTGGGCGGCGTGATGTTCCAGCTGGGAACCTGCGGCTCGTCGGCCACGAAGAAATTGTACAGGTGGCGCGACAGGAACCGCGCGGTGGCCGGCTGGTTCACCACGATGTCGATGATGTCCTGGCCGTCGAAGTTGCCGGAGTGTCCCAGGAACGTCTTTTCGCCGTCGTCATGGTCTTCGGGGCGGTACTCGAAATTCCAGTAGAAGCGGCCCAGTGGGTTGCGCGGAATCTTCGGGCCGATGGTCCAGCCGGTGAAAGCGCGCGACGCCTCCTTGATGTCCTCCTCCGAGTAGTTGCCCACGCCCATGGAGAACAGTTCCAACAACTCGCGGCCCCAGTTCTCGTTGATGGCGCCCATGTGGTTGCCGTTGTTGTCCAGCCAGAAAATCATGGCGGGGTTCTGGGCCAGTTCCACCAGGATGTCGCGGAACTTGCCCAGCCCGACACGGCGGAACATGGCGATCTGCTGCGTCAATTCCGGCGGGTTGTCCACCTTGGAGTTGCCGGTGGCGAAAAGCTGGTGCCAGAACAGCGCCATCTTCTCTTCCAGCGGCCGCTCGGTGTTGATCATCCGATAGACCCACTCCGCCTGGTTCAGCGGCGGCCCCAGCGCGCCCTCGTAGCCGGGCATATAGCGGAACAGCAGGTCGTCGTCCACCGGGTCGAACCGCTCCGGATTGAGCAGGTTATCGACCGTGGCTTCATATCCCCCCTCCGTCATTTCCCGCAGTTCATCGTGGCTGGCGCCGAATCCGGCCCGCCGCATCAGATGGCCCATCAGCGCGATGTCTTCTCGATTAGCCATCGGTTCACCCCCTCTAAAGGACTGATCAGCGTTCAGTTTAGCCGACGTCTCTTTCCGTCAATTCTATGGCCCAATGCTACGGAACAGCCCGCCTGCTGTCAAGAAACGCAACCGTGATTGTCTATTCCGCCGTCGGTCGTTTCCAGTAGTAATAGACGGAGCAGTCGGTGGGGTTCTGCGGGACGAACAGGGGCATGGTGGACACCAGCTCCCAACCCGACGCGCCGCGTTCGTTCAGGAACTCTTCGTCCACGGCGTCCACGTTCATGCCGTTGCCCACGAACCCGCCGGAGCGGATGGGCATCTTGTCAACTCGGTATTCCCACTTCATGGCGTCAGACCCCTTCCTTCACCCAGTCGGCGCAGCGTTCGCCGATCATGATGGTGGTGCAGTTGGTGTTGGCGCGGATCACGTTGGGCATCACCGAGGCGTCGGCTACCTTGATGTTCTCCAGGCCGTGGATGTTCAGATGCGGGTCAACCACCGCCATGGGATCGCTGGCCGGCCCCATTTTGCAGGTGCCCGACGCGTGAGTGGTGTTGAACACCGTGCGCCGCATCCAGCTGTCCAGGGTTTCGTCGGACGCTAGGTCCTCCGGCGCCGGCTGGATGATTTCGTCAACGATAGGGCCAAAGGCGTTGTGCTCCAGCAGCCCTACGCTGAGACGCACGGCTTCACGCAATCGTTCCCGGTCCCGCTCCGGCTCCAGGTAACGGTAGTTCAGCGACGGCTGCACATGGGGATCGTTGGCGGACAACCGCACCTCGCCGGCGCCGTCGGCCAACTCCAGGATGCACTGGATACGCACGCCGCCCGGCTCGAAGGGGTCCGCGCCGCCGATGGGAGTGGAGAAGGACGACGCCATGATCTGCATGTCGTTGCGGTCGGGCGAGCCGGTGGCGGTGTAGCGCAAAGCCGTCTGCGTGCGCGGTGCCAGCGGGTCCTGCTCGTGGTCGTCGCGCGCTTTGCAAATCACGGCGACGATGGGATGGTCGCGCAGGTTCTGGCCCACGCCGGGGAGTTCGTGAATCACCGGAATTCCCATTTCCCTCAGGTGGTCGGCCGGCCCGACGCCGGAGAGCATCAGGATTTGCGGCGACGCCATCGCGCCGGCGCTGAGGACGATTTGCCCGGCCTCAACCTGGAACACCTCGCCGCCGCTTTCGACCTCAACACCCACCGCAGTATTGCCCTCAAAGAGGATGCGGCGCACCACGACGTTGGGCCGCACGGTCAGGTTGAGGCGGTGGCGCACCTCCCGCAGAAAGGTCAGCGCCGTGCTCATCCGGACGCCCTCGGGGTTGTTCATGGGAATCGGCCCGACACCGCCGGAATCGGGGTGGTTCATGTCCGCGTCGGCCGGGTAGCCGGCCTCCAGGCAGGACTGCACGAACGCCTGCTGAAATGGCAGCCACGTTTCCCGGGCGAAGCGACGCACCGGTATGGGGCCTTCCGAACCGTGGAAGTCGTCGCTGATGTCCAGGTCCGTTTCCATCTTGCGGAAGTAGGGCAGCACATCGACGAAACCCCAGCCGTCGTTGCCCTCGGCGACCCAGCCGTCATAGTCTTCCGGCACGCCGCGCAGCAGCACCTGGCCGTTGATGGCGCTGGTGCCGCCCACCACCTTGCCGCGCGGCGCGGGCAGCATCTCGGTTTGCTCCGGCGAACCCTGCGCCCACCAGGTCCAGTTGTGGGGCGCGCCCTGGGCCGAGGCGTCTGGCTTGTAGCCAAATTTCAGGTCGTCGGGGTAGTGCTCGTATTCGGGGTAATCTGGGCCGGCCTCCAGCAGCAATACCGAGCGGTTCGGGTCCTGGGCCAGCCGGGAGGCGACCACGCAGCCGCCCGAACCCGCGCCGATAACAACAACGTCGTACTTCATTTCGTCACCTGTCGTAACGTGGGTTTGCGAATTTTGAAACTCGGGCAAGGATAAAGCACGGCGGTGGCGTTGAAAAGAGTCGCCCCACGGATGACGGCGAAACCGGCAGACACTATAATCGTGCTTACGGCGCGGCATTGCGCCAGGGAGGACGCTATGAATTTCGGCATGTTCACCGACTTCCACGTCGGCGAAAACAAGACCCAGGCGGAAGCGTTTGACGAGTCTTTCGCCCAGATCGACGCCGCCGAGAGCATGGGCTTCGATACGGTCTGGCTGGCCGAGCACCACTTCAGCCCCGAGCGCGCCGTGCTGGCTTCGCCCATGGTCATCGCCAGCGCCATTGCCGCGCGTACCAAGCGTATCCGCACCGGGCTGGCGGTGCAGGTACTGCCGCTCACCAACCCCCTGCGCGTCGCCGAGGAAGCCGCCACCGTTGACCACATCAGCAAGGGCCGGTTCGAGTTCGGCATCGGGCGCAGCGGCCTGACCAAGTATTACCAGGGGTACAACGTCCCCTACTCGGAAAGTCGCCCCCGGTTCCTGGAAGCGCTGGAAATCATCATGAAGGCGTGGAACAGCGACGAGTTCTCCCACGAGGGCGCGTTCCACAGCTACCAGGAAGTTACGGTGGTGCCCAAGCCATTCCAGCAGCCCTACCCGCCGGTGCGCGTGGCGGTGGCCGGCGAGGACACGTTCCCGCTGATCGGGAAGCTGGGGCACCCGATTTTCGTGAGCGCCAACACCGCCAAAGCGCAGTTGCAGGAACGCATCGCATCCTACAATGCCAGCCGCGCCGAGGCCGGACACACCGGAACCGCTGACATCGCGATCCGCATCCCGGTGTACGCTGCGGAGACAAGCGAACGGGCGCACTCGGAACCGGAAGCCAGCGCCATGTCGGCCATCCAGTACGCGGCCAGCGAGTTGGTGAAAACCGCTGCCAGCGAGGAGACCGCCGAGCGCATCCGGCGCACCGCGAACACACCCTACGAGGACGTGCTGCGGCAGCGGGTGGTCTTCGGCACGCCGGAGGAAATCGTGGAGCGGTTCCAGGGCTACCAGGCGGACTTCGGCGTCACCGGCGTGGTGATGGAGGTCAACTACGGCGGGCGAATCCCTTACGACCGTGTCAAAAACTCGCTGCGCCTGATCAGCGAGCGGGTGATGCCGCACTTCAAGTAAGAACGCGGGGCTCTTTAACTGCACAGGGGCGGGTGTTGTACCCGCCCCCGTTCTTGCCGCAACGACGGTGCGTGCTAATGGGCCGCGCCCACCAGGGCAGCCTGCGCCGCCAGTTCCTCGTCCCACGGACCGGACAGGCGACCCCTCTCGGTGCCGCCGATCATGTAGCCGCTCTCGTCGTGTCCCCACTGCTCGCGGGGCATTTCGTAGGACAGCTCGATGCCGTTGCCGTCGGGGTCGCGGATGTAGATGCCGATGGCGTGGCCGTGGTCGGACACCCGGTCGATGGTGATGCCCTTTTCCTTGACCCGGTGGTACAGTTCCGCCAGGTCGTCCAGGGTTTCCATGTACCAGGCCATGTGGTTCAGGCCCACCTGACCGCCCTGCGGCCCCATGGCGTCATCGCCCACCTGGGTCAGCGCGATCTCGTGGGAGTTGCCCAGGTCAGCGGACATGAAGGCGGCGCGCCCCGGGAAGAACCCGTAGGTGTGCAGGCCCAGCAGGTCCTCATACCAGTCGCGGGAGCGTTCCGCATTGCGGACGAAGATGTTGACGTGTCCCAGGTTTCTCGGTGTGTAACCCATAATCTCCTCCCTTTTCCGCAACGAATCAAGATTTTCGCAATTGTGGCACGTATGGCGAATCCGGGCAAGGCTGCACGACGGATTCTCAGATTTACCCGATCTCGTTGCTCAGGCTGTAGATCTGGCCGGGACGGCCGCCGGAGGGCAGGCCCAGGGGCAGGTGGACGTTGAGCAGGTAGGGACGCTTTTCGTCCTCAACGATGCGCAGGCCGCGCTCGATGGCATCGCCGATGGTTGCTTCGTCGGTGGCGTCGGCGGCCTCGACGCCGAAGCCCTCGGCCAGTTTCACCGGGTCGATGTTGTCCAGGACGACGCCCCGATACTCGCCGGTGTCCTTCATCTGCGCGCCGGCGTTGGCCCACGAATTGGCGACGATGCCATACGCGCCGTTGTTGGAGATGACGTACATCACGGGAACGCTGTGGCTGGCCGCGGTCCACAGGCCGTGGTCAGAGTAGTACAGCGAGCCGTCGCCGACCAGCCCGACCACCGGCTTGTCGGGCGCGCCCAGCTTGGCGCCGACGGCCGCGCCGACGCCGTAGCCTTCCGACCCGCCGGCGGGCCGGATGTACTGGTTGTTGCCGGCGTCGCCGGTGTTGTCCAGGATGTCCTGCGCCACGGCGAACTGCTCGATGGTAACCAGGCCGCCGCCGCGCCGCTCCAGGGCAGCGTCCAGCGCGTCCCCGAGGGCAACGGCGCGGACCCGGCCCTCCTGCGGAGCGACGTTCTGAGCATTGGCGCGGGTGCGGGCCCGCAACGACGCGACCTCTTCGCGCGCCCAGCTACGGCGGTCGGACATATCGTCGGCGTCGGTGGCGTCCAGCAGGCTTTGGGCGGCGCGCTTCTCGTCGGCCAGCACCGCCAGGTCCAGGCCGGGGATGTTCTCCAGGTTCTCAGCGTCGGCGCCGATGGCGATAGTGCGCTGGGCGTTGAAGAAGGCGGTGTAGTCGCTGACGTTGCCGGCGCCGTTGTGGGTCACGCCGATGCACATGATGAGGTCGGGGTCGATGTCGCCGGCCTGTTCCAGACGACGGCCGCCGGCGTGCAGCGGGTGCTTGATGGGAAACGCCCGAGGGTCCCCGACCACGGGGACGCCGAACCGCTCGGCGAGGGCGGTAACTTCGGCGATGGCGCCGCTCTTCCATACGCCGTCGCCCACGTACATCATCGGCCGCTGGGCATTGCGCAACGCATTGGCCACGGCCTCCACGTCGGAGCTTGACGGGTAGCCGGCGCGAAACTCGGGCAGGCCGCCGTCGATGATGTTGGCAGTATGTTCCTGCGGCCCCAGCAGGCGGTCGTACACGGCTAGATGCACCGGGCCGACGGGCGGAGTCATGGCGACGCGCAGGGCGCGCTCCAAGGCGGCCGGCAGGCCCTCGGGTTCGATGACCGTCCAGTTGGCTTTCATCATCGGCGCGGCGATGGCGGTGGGGCCGGCGTTGTGGCTCACGTCCAGGCTGATCTTGCCGGCGAAGCTGCCGGTGTCGCCGGCGAAGGTTATGACCACCACCGGCAGGCTGCCGGTCCAGATGTTGATCAGCTGCCCCATGGCCTGGGCCAGTCCCGCGCCAAGGTGGACCACCATCACGCCGGGGGCGAGGTCGGCCTGGGTGTAGCCGCCGGCCATGGCGGTAACCGCTCCCTCGTGCAGGCCCAAGATGCCGTGGATATCGGAGCGGGCGTGCAGCGCGTCGAAGAACAGCGCCTCGCGGGAACCGGAGTTGTTGAACACGTACTTGACGCCGGACGCCACAAGCTGCTCAACCATGAGTCGGGATGCGCTGGCGGTCATCTGCCTGGTCTGCATAGGTCTGCTCCTTGAACGGGAATGAGTAAGCGGGTGATAAGGGCATAGTAAGCCGGCGCCGGGCGGATGTC
The DNA here is from genome assembly GCA_022825745.1 of Dehalococcoidia bacterium. Taxonomy (GTDB): domain Bacteria; phylum Chloroflexota; class Dehalococcoidia; order Lucifugimonadales; family UBA3495; genus Bin87. The sequence goes on from JAJDWF010000039.1 coordinate 11,742, forward strand.
CACCTAACCCTTGCTCAATCCTTCTCGCAACGCATCCGCCGCCACCGGGCCATAGCGGGCCGCGATGATGGACGCGCCCTCGTCAGCGATGCGCCAATCCCGCGACTGAATTTCCGGCGCCGTTTGGCCGGCCAGACGCCGGCCGTAGTCGGCGACGAATCTGCCCAGGGATTCGCCGTCGTCTCCGCCGGTCATCTGACGGAATAGCCGGAACATCGGGTCGGTGCGCGCCGCGTTCCAGGCATCCTCGAACGTCAGTCCCTCCGGGTGGTTGTCCAGCAGCAGGGCGACCCCGAAGTCGATCAGGCGGATTTCGCCGTCGGGCCGCAGGATGAGGTGGGAACGGCCGTCGGGGTCGGATATGGTAGCGTCGTTGTAGCAGACGCCGGCGGCGTGCAGGCGGGACAGCGCGTCGGCCAACGCTGCTCCAACGGAACGCATCCGGTCCTCGGTTGCCTCCGCTATGGTTAGATCGGTCAGGAACCGGCCATCAACGAACTGCTCACTGATAAATCCGTCGATGGTGGGCAGTTGCCTCGGCCCGGCGCCCAGGCTCCCGGCGGTGGCGGCGATTTCCGCCTCGCGGCTGCTCTGGCGCGGCTTGATGACCACGCCGGCGGACTCGCTGTTGATGATGGCGACGCGGCCTCGGGTGCGACCGTCGTAACGGATGGACACCGCGTCTGATTGCGGGCCATACACCAGCGGATGCACGGCGGGAAACAGGCCATACACCGAGAATCGCTCAATGAGATCGTCCTCAATGAGCAGACGCCACAGTGCGCCGTCCGTTTGCTCCAGGGGCCACAGCGGCCACAACCGCTCGGGGCAATCGTTGCTGGCAACGGCGGCGTCCCGCTGGGCGATGCTATCGGGAGTCAGCACGGGCAGTCCGGCGATGACGTCTCTGATGGCCGCGAGTTGCGCGTCCGAGTAGCCGGTCTCGCGTTCCAGGGCGGTTCACCCGATGTCGGCCAATGTGAACGTGCCGGGGTTGTTGGAATCGGGAACCAGCGCCCGCACTCGCGCCACGGCGTCGGGATTGATCGGGCCGTACACGTGTGGGTAGATTTCGCCCGACCTGGCCGGCTCGCGAATCACCGGTGAATCGTTCGGCAGTCGTTCCGTATCCACATCCAAAACTAGCAGATCGGTGCGACCGGCGAACAGCCGCGCCGCAACCCGCAGCATCTGCGCTTCGTCGCCGCTGGCGTGGATGAAGCCTTCGTCGGCCAACGAGGGCGCGCGGTATTCGCCCGAGGTTAGGCCAGCCTCCCAATCGCTGCGAAAGGCCAGGTGGTAGATGATGGAGGGCATTGGCTACCGGCAGGCGGCGCGGACGGCCCGGGAGATGGCGGCCAGGCGGGGGTTGTTGGTGGCGCTGGCGCGGAAGCCGTTGGTGATGTAGGCGACCGCCAGGCCCATGGACGGGTCGGCCCAGCCCACCGAGGTGCCGGCGCCGCCGTGGCCGAAGGTGCCGGCGCCGTTGATGGCGCTGGCGCCCATCCGGTTGTCGTCCAGCACCAGGCCCAGCGAGCGGCGCATCCGGGTGCCGAGCGAGAAGTCGTTGGCTTCCAACTGCAACCGAGTACCTTCGGCCACCGTCTCGGGCTGCATGATGCGCGCGCCGTCCAGTTCGCCGCCGTTGCACAGCATGGCGTAGAACCGGGCCAGCCCCCGCGCCGCGAAGATGCCGCCGCCGGCGGGATGCACCGCCTGGTGCACCTCGGGCCGGTTGTACGGGCGAATCATGCCGGGCCGGTCGCAGTCTTCCATGGCGTGGATGCGCGATACCCGGTGCTCCAGTTCCGGCGGCAATCCGACGTAGCCATCAAAGATGCCCAGCGGGTCCAGAATCTCCTCGCGCAGGAACACGCCGATGTGCCGGCCGTCGATGCGCTGCACCAGTTCGCCGATGACCCAGCCGAAGTTGCGCGGGTGGTACGCCATAATCTGGCCGGCCGGGTAGTCGGGGATGATGTCCTCCATGCACTTGACCACGTAGTCCCAGTCCTGCCAGCGGTCCCAAGACAGTTCCGGCGGGGTTTCCGGGAACCCGCCCCGGTGAGTCAGGATGTGCCGGATGGTAACGCCGCCCTTGTTGTGCTTGGCGAAACCGGGCCAATACTTCGCCACCGCGTCATCCCAGTCCAACTGCCCGCGCTCCCAGAGAATGTGCAGGCACGCGGCGGCCAACGGCTTGGTGGACGAGTAGAGGATGAACATGGTATCGGCGTTCACCGGAGTGCCGGCGGCATCGTCGGCCAGTCCGCCCCAGATGTCCACGGCCAGCTTGCCGTGGCGGTACACCGCCAACCCCGCGCCGGGATGCAGCCCCTGGTCAATCTGTTGATGGAAGAGCTGCTCCAGCTCCTGAACGGCGGCGGGGTCAATCCCCACCTGGTCTTGAACGGCGGCGGTGGTCATAGATGTTCCTCTGAAGTTTGGCCGGATTCCCGCGAACGTGGGAATGACGGGCGGCTAGGCGGCGAATGTAGTTTCGAGATTGGCGGACAGGTCAAAAAAATGTTGCAGGCTCTGGTTGTAGCGGAAGAAAAGGTCGGCCCGCAGCTGGTCGCCGGTGGCGTTGGTGGAAATCTCGTTGATCATGTCCAGGCTGACCAGGGTCTGGCCGGCCTCCGCCCCGCCGTTGGCCTTGATGTTTTCCAGCATGGCCTGCCAGGAGTCGGGCGCCATTTCGATGAAGAAGTCAACGTTGATCAGGTCGTATTCATTGCCGGCGCGAACCGACTTGCACTGGAACGCCTCGAAGGTGATTACGTAAACCTCCTCGGCGACCTTGACGCCCATGTCCGCATCTACAGTGCCGAACTGGCGGTAGCCGGCGTCCTCGTTGACCAACCCCTGCAGGGCCTCAAACCAGGCCAGCGAGGGAAAAGCGATAGCTGCATCAGCCATTCAGTGTGTGCCTCCTGGGACAATTGGCCGGCGCATGGGCAGGCCCTATTCGTTGAAGTAGGGATCGCCGGATTTCTCGGCGGCGGAGAACGGGGCCATCTGCCGCAGGTAGTGGTCGGGGTCGGACCCGGACGACGCTTTACTCATCGCGTCGTCCACCATCTTGTAGTAGCGCGGGTCCAGGTTCCGGTATTCGTCGGCCTCGGTGCGGCCCTGCGAGAATGAGGACATGATACGTTCCATGCCATCGTCGCCGCAGTGCTCACAGTTCACGGCGCGCGCGGCCGACGCCACCTTGAAAAAGAAACTGCTGACCCGGTGGCAAGCCTGGCAGCGGTATTCGTAAATCGGCATCGTTTCACATCCGCCGCATGGCGAACCCATTTCTGAAAAGGGCCGGCGCAGTTTTCCCGCTGAGCCCGCAGGCGATGGTATCCGAACCGCCCGGCGGTGTCAAAACGCCGGACGCGGTCAGTCGGCCGCCGCCGCCGATACGCCGGCAGAGGACAGGGACGCCAACCAGTCCAGCACCGCCGCGCCGGCTTCCGGCATCATGTTGGTCAGCGAATGGTTGCCGCCCTCCAGCACCAGGTACTCGGCGCGGGGGCTGTTGACGGCGGCGGTTACCATGTCCTGCGGCACGTCGAGCAGGCGCGTGTGGGTTTCCTGCGAGCCGGAGAGCACGAACATGGGAACCCGAATTTTGGGCGCGTGCTGGACTATGTTGTAGCGTTCCAGCGGGCCATGCTTGTCCAGGTAGGCCGCCGCCGAGAACATCTCCTTGATGGGGAAGTCCACGTAGAACAGGTCCAGGGCGCGGCCCTCCGCCTCCATGCGGTCGGCGGTTTCCAGGTTGGCGCGGAACTCTTCGGCGTCCTCGGACTCCAGGTAGTACGAGCACGAGAGGCGCACCGGCGACACCGGTATTACCGCCGCGACCCGGTCGTCGGCCTCGGTTGCGGCGTAGTAAGCGACTTTCACCGCGCCCATGCTGTGGCCCAGTATGCCGATGCGACGGTAGCCCCGGCCCGACAGGTAGTCGATGCCGGCGCGGAGGTCCTGCCGGCCCGTATCCAGAATCTCGTAGGCGTTACCCTCAGCGACGCCGGTCTGACGGTTCACCCAGACGGTATCGTGGCCGCGCGTGTTCAGCGTCAAGGCCGCATAGCCCCGGTTGCGCAGGTCGTTGGCCATGTTGGCCGTGGCCGCGGTGTAGAAGTTGCGCCCCGACCCGTGGATGCACAGGACGGCGTCAACCGGGCCTTCCGGCAAAGCGCCCGGGGACGGTTCAAAAAACGCGCCTTCCAGTTCCATTCCGTCGGCAGCGGTCAGGCGAATCAGGTCAACCAGCATGGTGTCCTCCCACGTTGCGTGTTGCTAACACCAGCATATTACCGACGTTGACGGCAGGGTTGCAATCCTCATTAATCGCGTAGGGGCGACTCCTGAGCCGCCCCTACTTGTTCACATTGGCCGTGTCAGGCTGACCGGAAGCAGGCGCTACTGCAAGCTGAGCAGGTAGTCCACCAGGTTATCGATATCCTCGTCGCTCAACGAAGGCAGGATGCCGGCCATGGTGGACAGCATCAAGTTGCCATCGTAATCCTGGGAAAGCCCGTCGGCGGTGCCGGCAGCATAGACGTCGGGTTCCAGAATGGACTCCCGAATGTAGTCTTCCGCAGACTGACCGGGTATCCGGTTGGCGGCGGCGGAACCGATGCCGTCCAGCGGTGGCCCAAGCACTCCCTGGGCAACGCCGCTGATGGTATGGCAGGACGAGCAGGCGGCGGCTCCGACGAACAGCGCCTGTCCAGGCGACGCTGCCGCGCCGGGGTTAGCTCCGGGCGCTGCCGGCTGCGGGCAGGCTCCCACCGGGCAAGGCGTGGGAACCACCAGCGCCTCGTAGTGGTGCTCTTCTTCAGCCGCGTGGTGTTCGAAAGGCATGGCCCGAGGTTCGGAGAAGGCCCTCGGCGTGGGCCGGAAGACGCCGAACAGCAGCACCAGGGCCAGCGCGACCACCAACCCCAGCACCAAGCCAGCCACGAAGATCTGCCAGAGCAGCTCGTTCTCAAACTTCAGGTGCATGAAGAACGCGACCACGCAGAAGAACTTGATGACCGACAGGATCACCAGGGGCGCGATCACGATGCTGGAACCCTGCAAGCCCTCCGGAACAATGATGAGGAACTCGATGAGCGTGATAATCGCCAGGAAGATTGCGAGGATTCCGTACTGCTTCAGCCCGCCGTGAACCCCTGCCGGCACGCGCCCGAAGAAGAACCGCGAAATGCCAGCATCCTCGTGCGAGCCATGCTCTTCATGGGGCAGTGCGCCTTCGTGGCCGGGGTTGCTGCTCATTGCGTGAGTGCCTCCTGAGAAGCGATAGGGTGTGCGGGTGTTGGAGATTCAGGCGTGGTTTAGGTGAAGATGCCGGTGATCCACTGCCAGCCCTGGGCCGCGGCGTGTCCCGCGTCCGGGCCGGAGTCAAAGCCGCCGATGAGGTACAGCAGGGTGAAGATCACGATCCAGACGATATCAACGAAGTGCCAGTACAGCCCGGCGATGTCCACGTCCTCGCCGGAAGGCCGGCCGGCCGGGTTGCGAGCCGAGATGACGGCCAGACAGATCAGCCAGAAAATGCCCAGCGTAACGTGCGCGCCGTGGAATCCGGTCAGCGTGAAGAAGGTGCTGCTGAACAGGTTGGTTTCGTAGCGCAATCCTTCGACGCGGAACAGGTTGAACTCATACACCTGGAAGCCGATGAAGCCGCCGCCCAGTATGATGGTGCAGACCAGCCACTGGATGAGCCGCCTTTGATTCCCGTTGCGGGCTGCGGCCACCGCCATCACCATGGTGAAGGAACTCATCAGCAGGACGAAGGTGCTGATGGTGGTGACGGGAACGTCGATGATGTCGATGGGATAGGGGCCGACGATGCTCTGACCCCGGTACACCATGTAGGTGGCGATTAGGGAACCGAAGAACAGGCAGTCGGAACCCAGGAACACCCACATCAGGAGCTTCCGGTGGCTTATGCCGGTAGTGGTTTCCTCCTCGTGGGCGGGAGGATGCGCCGCCGGCTCATGTTCAGCCGGGGCGTGGGTCGTATCTACGTGGGCCAACGGGCGCCTCCTGCTTGCAACGGTTTACGGGATGACCGGGAAATTCCTCAGACCGGCTTGACGAGGATCAGTGATGCCCCGCAGGTTCGTGGTGTTCCTCGGCGGGCGGTTCGTTGGACCAACCGATCACGCCGATGATGGTGATGATCCCGCCGACAAAACTCACCGGGAACCGGATGTAGTCCCAGCCGACGTCGATCAGCAGCCCGCCAGCGATCCAGACCACGCCAAAGGAGGTGACCAGCGGCCAGTATGAGGGACTGGGCAGGTGGATGGTTGAAGGGTCAACGTGCGGTTCGGCGGGAACGGTTTCGCCGCGCGCCGCGGCCTCACGCTTGGTGATCCAGTAGGCGTCCTGACCCTTGACTACCGGGATCTCGGCGAAGTTGTACACCGGCGGCGGCGAGGAGATGCTCCATTCCAGAGTCGGGGCGTCCCAGGGGTCGTGCCCGGAATCTTCACCTTTCTTGAGGCTGCGGAAGAAGTTGTGGATGAAGACCAGCAGGCTGATGACGATTACGAAGTAGCCGATGGTCGCCAGCAGGTTCATGCCCTCCCAGCCGAATCCTTCCGCGTAGGTGTAGATGCGCCGGGGCATGCCGTTCAAGCCGGCGTAGTGCATGGGGAAGAAGGTGAGGTTCATGCCGATGAACATCAGCCAGAAATGCACCTTGCCCAACGTCTCGTGGTACATCTTGCCCGTGATCTTGGGATACCAGTAGTAGATACCGGCGAAGATGCCGAAGATGGCGCCGCCGAACAGCACGTAGTGGATGTGCGCGACGATGTAGTAGGTGTCCTGCTGCTGGAAGTCGGAGGGCGACACCGCATGGGACACGCCGGACAAACCGCCCACGATGAACAGGGCGACGAACCCGATGGCCATGAGCATCGGCGTCCTGAGGTCAATGGAACCCTGCCACATGGTGCCGATCCAGTTGAAAATCTTCACGCCGGTGGGCACCGCGATCAGCATGGTGGT
>JAJDWF010000081.1 GCA_022825745.1 Dehalococcoidia bacterium
ACCACCAGGTCAGGATACGCCTGCGTCAGCGCCTCGATTTCCAGTGCCGGCGCTGGCTTCTCGTCGGGAGGAAAGTTCTCCACCAGCACGTCGGCCTCGTCCAGCAACTCCGCCAGCAGCCCGGCCCCCGCCGTCGTGCTCGGGTCCAGCGTGATCCCCCGCTTGTTGGTGTTCAGGTACAGGAACGGAATGCTCTTGTCGGGATGAGGGTCGTCATCTACGAACGGCCCCATCCGCCGCGCCTCGTCTCCGGCTCCCGGCGGTTCCACCTTGATGACGTCGGCCCCGTAGTCCGCCAGCAGTTTGGCGCAGAATGGCGCGGATACGTGCCCGCCGAATTCCAGCACGCGAATCCCGCTCAGGATGCCCGGCATCACCAGGGTTCCTCCTCCCAGGTCAAGGGCAGCCTGCCGGACGCGGCCCCTCGCCTGGGTAGTATCACGGTTGCCGTGCCCGAAGCCGTCTGGTGCCCCCGGTCGTTTTGCAGCGCCACCGCGCAGTCCACGTACCCGAAGCCGTCAACTTCGCGGGTTCCCGTCACGATGCCCGACGCGGTCAATGTATCGCCCGGGAAATCCATTCCCCGATGCTCCACGTAAAACCTTTTGAACCAGCCTTCTTCACCGGCATAGTCCAGCAGCAGTTGTCCCAGGTACTGATTCTTGAGCGACCCATTCACCACCACGTTAGGCAGACCCTGATGCAGTTGCGCAAACGGCAAATCCCAATGGATTCGGGCGTAATTCCCGTTCGCGGCCGCCCACCGGATCAGGTGCGTGGTGGTCATCGGCCCCTTCACCACGGCCGGCAGGCTGTCGCCCACCGCAACGTCCTCGAAGTACCGCTGCTGGCCGGCTGCCGCCTCGGGTTTCGCCAGGATCACTTCCGGGTTCGGCGGCGCCACCGCCACCGTCGTCAGGTCCGAGGCAACCTGCGCCACGTCCGTGGGTTCCTCCCCGGCGGGCAAGGCCCGGTGGATGCTCACCCGGCGCGCGCGGCTCAGCTGCTCGCCGTGCTGGTCGCTTTGCGTCTCCTCGCGCACTATGAAAACCAGCGGCCCCGACCTGCCCTGCTTCTCAAAGATGTCCAGGATGCGGAATTGTCGGGTGACCCAACTCCCCACCCGCGCCGGCGCCAGGAACTGCCAGTCGCTCCCCCCGTTCAGTCCGTAGCTGTTGAAAGGCAGCGGGACCTCGAAGTGCCATTCCTGCCCGGCGCCGAAATACCCGATGGGCGGCGCGATGTCTTTCCAGGCTGCCAGCGGCGGGCAGAGCAACCCCCCGAACCGGCTGTTCTCCGCGTAGTCGGCATCGACGTAAAGCGGATTGTAGTCCTCGATGGCGTCCGCCACGTCGTATGCCATCTCCGCGCTGATGGGGAATCGATTGCGTTCCGGCTCCGATTCCAATCCGATCAGGGCTCGTATTTCGTCGGTGATCAGGCTGTCGGTCATCACCCACGCTCCTTTTCCTGCTTGGCGTTTCCCAGTAATCGCGGAGATTCTAACCAAACGGCCCGCTTTCCACAAATTAGCCATTCAATTGACATGCCCCGGCTAATTCTTTACTCTGCTTACCCACGCAGTTAGGCTAGGTGAGTGTTGAACAGGTTCCTCGCGCCCTTTCGGGTGCTCTCCAGCTGGTACGTTCTAGCGCCGTCCGCGATCATTATCGGACTGGTGATTGGCGCCGTGGTGCTCGTCAACACCGTGCCGACGAAGCACAACATCGGCGTCATCGACATCCCCTTCACCGTAATCACCGACGACTCCGCCTACATCATCAGCGAATACCTACGCTACGCCCGCGAGGACCCGTCCATCAAGGCCGTGGTCATCCGGTTGTCCTCCCCGGGAGGTGGCGCCGCCTCCAGCGAGCGCCTTTACCTCGAAACCAGTAAGTTGCGCGAGGAAAAGCCCGTGGTAATCCTCATGGGCGGCATGGTAGCCAGCGGCGGTTACATGATGGCCATGGGCGCCAATCACACCTTCGCTCAAACGTCCTCGCTGGTCGGCAACGTCGGCGTGATCGCCTTTGCCGGCTCGGTTATCCCCCGACCCTTGCCCGAGAACATCGTGGTCACCGGCCCGCATAAGCTCAGCGGCTCCTCCCGGAGGGACTGGATTGGCCTGGTTGACGCGCTCAAGGACTCTTTCGCGGGCATGGTGATTCGTGAACGGGGCGATAAGCTCCGCGTCACGGAGCAGCAGTTGACGGAAGGCCGCCTGTACGCCGGCATTGAAGCCGTGCGGCTCGGCCTAGCCGACGAATTGGGCGGCGACAGCGACGCCATGGAAAAAGCCGCCGAACTGGCCGGCATTTCCAACTACGGCACCGTCGATGTCAATGCCGAGGTCCTGCGCGAAATCATCCAGCGTACGCGCCGCATTTTCCGCGCTGAGCACGAACCCGCCGTCCCCGGCGTCAACGAAACCTTGCCGTCCTTGGTGTTCGACAACATAGACCGCGAAGACCCGCTGCCCGATTTCCCCCTGGAAATCAACAGCCCCAACATCTACTACCTCTATACCGGCCATGACTACTAAACTACTGGCCTCCCTGGGGCTGCTCATCGTTTTCGCCGCCATCGCTTTCGGCGTCGGTTACCTCATCTTCGACCGCAGCGGCTACGATCCGCCGGATACCGCCCGGGCCGATGTGTCCCCGGCGGGCCGGCCGGACATCCCGAATAACTCCGCTCGGCAACCCATCGCCGCGTCGTCGTCGGATGTTGGTGTGGTCCTGGTGGATAGCGCCCACCGGAATTCCTTTCGTGAAAGCGAACTGGCCACGCTGCTGTCCGAGGTCGCCGGCCGGGGCGCCGCTGTGGAGTACCTCGGTGATTTCCGAAGCACGGAAGCAGCCAAGCGCCTTGAACTGTTCGATGAAAGCCTGCGCCGCGCCAACGCCCTGGTGGTGATCCTACCCCGGGATCCGTACACCGACGCCGAAGCCGATCAGGTGGAAAGCTTCGTTCGCAAGGGCGGCAAACTTCTCCTGGTCTCCGATCCCACCCGTACCCAGCAAATCAACAGTCTGGCCGAACGCTTTGGCCTCAACTTCCAGCCTGACTATCTCTTCAACCAGCACGAGAACGACCTCAACTTCCAGCACATTTTCGTCAGGGACTTCCAGCCGGAGGAGATTACCTCCGGCGTCAACGCCGTTGCCCTCTACACCGCCGGCTCGATTCAGACGTCCGGCCCCGGAATCGCCTTCACCGACGCATCCACCGAGTCCTCTTTGCAGGTGTCCGGCGCCGGCTTGTCTCCCATCGCCTGGGGCAACTCTCGCAACGTCCTGGCCGTCGCGGACTTCACGTTTATGATTCCGCCCCACAACTCGGCCCTCGACAACGATCAGCTCATGTCGAACATCGCGGACTATCTGACCTCCGGCTCACGGGAATACGCCCTCAGCGACTTCCCCTATTTCTTCCGCAACGGGTCGGGACAAAACGTTGACGTAGTGGTCGGGCAGCCTTCCCTTCTGGCCAGCGGCACGACCGTGAAGAACGGCCTGTCCGAGTTCGGCATCGCCTCCGGCCTGGTCCCATCGGAAGACTTTGGCCGCGATACGGTGTTCCTGGGGCTGCATGAAGACGCTCTCCGCGTGGCCGGTTATCTCCAGGCCGCCGGCATCCGCGTCGATGATTCCCTGTCCGGGCCGTTCGGCGGCGGTTTCGCCCTGGAAGGCGCCGCCATCGCCGTGCTGGACCGCAACCGAGACCGGCACGTCCTCATCATTCTGGCCGACACCCCCGATACGCTGGCCAAGGCGGTTGATCGCCTGCTGGACGGCCAGTACCGGCAAGACCAGGTCAACGATTTCGCGTCGGTATCCTCTTTCGCCACAGAGAGCAAGTAACTTATGAAACTTGACCCCCGTTCCTTCAGATGGCCTTTCCTGGCGCTGTGCCTGTTGTCGGCAATCGCGCTGATG
>JAJDWF010000087.1 GCA_022825745.1 Dehalococcoidia bacterium
CCAATCGTGACGGAAATCATCCGCCCAAGTGTAGCACACGGGAGAGGGACTTGACGTAACGGACGCCTTTCGTGCCCCGTGCTATACTCCGTGAGTCGCCCGCACGGGCAGCCAATCGCACCCATATTGCAAGGAGAGTAAACCTCGATGAGCGGCGCAGATCTCAAAAACACTCTCGCACAAGGTGGCCGCATCTTCGGCACGATGATTAGCATCAACCGCAGTCCCCGCTGGATTCCGATTCTGGACGACGTGGGCCTGGACTACGTGATCATCGACACCGAGCACAGCCCCCGCAGCCGTGGCGAACTCGGCGACTATCTGACCATGTTCAACACCATCAGCGTGGTGCCCATCGTCCGCATCCCGATCCCGGATTCCCACTACGTCACCATGGCCATCGACGCCGGCGCGCAGGGGATACTCGCCCCCTACTGCGAGTCCGTTGACCAGGTGCGCGAGGTCGTCAAGGCCGCCAAGTTCCGCCCCCTGAAGGGCGCGGCGGCGGAGCAGGCCCTGGAATCCGGAGGGTTCCCCAGCGACGCTAGTCGGGAGTACCTGGAGGCGCGGAACCGCAACAACATCTGCATCATCGGCATCGAGAGCCAGGCCGCGGTTGACAACCTGGACGCGATCCTCGACGTGCCTCTCATCGACGCCATCTTCGTAGGCCCCAACGACATGAGCATCTCGCTGGGCGTGCCCGACGACTACGGCCAGGAAATTTACAAGACCACCGTGAAGGGGATCATCGACAAGTGCGAGGGACGAGGTATCCCCACCCTGGTCCACCACCAGACGCCGGAACTGTCGGAATACTGGATCGAGCAGGGCGCGCGCTTCGTGCTCCACGGCACCGACCGTCGCGCCTTGGCGGAGGGCTTCCGCACCGACTTCACCCGGCTGCGTAACAAAGCGGCCGAAGTGTAGCCGCAAGAAACCGGGCAGCCCTTTCTCAGTTCCGCGAACTGCCTTCCCAGCGTTCGCGGAGCGAGGCTATGTACACCCTCTCGTACTCTCCGTGGTGCCCGGTTGAGGGGTCGTCCGCCAGTCGTTCGGCCCACATGTACTCCACGTCCGCCCACACGATGGGGAATTTCGGTTGGTCGAAAAAGGCCGCCACCGCGTCAAAGGGCGACGCCCCCTCCACGTACCCCAGCATCTGGAAGTTGTCGTACAGGTTGCCCTGTTCCGACATAAACCGCCCCTTCATCGCCGCCATTATCAGGTAATTGGCCATCACGCACCCATGATCCGCTCATGGTGAGCCCGTCGAACCATCGACTCTACCGCGTCAGAATGTGCACCGTGGTCACGTCGCCCGCGCCTGAACACTGCGCTACCCCCACCCGGGGATTTTCCACCTGTCGCGGCCCGGCCTCGCCGCGCAGTTGCGTAACCGTCTCATGAACCTGGCGGATGCCGGTCGCGCCGAAAGGATGCCCCATAGCCAGCAACCCGCCGTCGGTGTTCACGGGAACGTCGCCGGTCAACGCGGTTCGTCCTTCCACTGTGGCCTGCCAGGCCTCGCCGTAAGGGAAGATGTGCAACGCCTCAACCTGCTGCAATTCCCCGATGGTGGCCGCGTCGTGCACCTGCACGATGTCAACGTCCTCCGGGCCGATGCCCGCCATCTCGTAGGCTTGCAGCGCCGCCGGCTCGGTCCGATAGGGGCTGAACGCTGAGTGGTCGCTGCCGCGCCCGTTGTAGTTCCCCGAGGTCAGCGCAGCCGCCGCGATTCGGATGGCGCGACTGCGGTCGATTCCGTGGGCGTCCAGCGCGTCGCCGGCGCACAGGACGGCCGCCGCGCCGCCCTCGCTGGTGGGACAGCACTGGTAGAGCGTGAGCGGGTCGGCGATCAGCCGCGAGTTCAGCACGTCCTCCACCGAGTAGGTATCCTTCCGGTGGGCGTAGGGGTTCATCGAGGCATTCTGCCGGGCCTTGACGGTGACCTGGGCAAAAGCCGAAGCCGGCGCGCCCGTTTCCTCCATGTACCTGGTCATGCGCAGCGCGTAGCCGGCCATCATGTGATCGCCGCCGATGTAGCGGGCCGGGCTGTTTTCGGCGGTCACCGTCACCGGCCCGCCGGGGACTTTCTCCGCCCCGAACGCCAGCGCCATGTCGAACACGCCGGAAGTGATGCCCCAGTAGGCTTGCCAGAACGCCGTTGACCCGCTGGAGCAGGCATTCTCCACGTTGATGATGGGCACGCCAGTCAGCCCCAACTGGGCCAGCGTGGTCTCGCCCACCGACATGCCGTGGTAATAGACGTGGCCGAAATAGGCCACCGGAATGGCCGTCCAGGGCACGCCCGAATCGCGGAGCGCGTCCACCACGGCATCACGGGCGAGATCCGACAAGGTTTGTTCAGGAAAGCGTCCGAAGGAATGAAGCCCCACTCCGACTACGTACACATCGCGGCCCGGCCTGAATTGTGTCATCTTTTCACCACCTGGTTGTCATTGCGAGCGAAGCGCGGCAATCTCTTTGCTTGCTACGCCGGCCGCCACTTGTACACCACCCGCTCCGAATCCGGAACCTCCGGCATGGCAACGGGCCGCAACGCCAGCGTCATGGGCATTCCAACCCGCAGCGCGTCATGGGCGCAATCGATGACCTCCGCCAGGACGTGGGGGCCTTCCGGCAATTCCACTTCGCCCAGCACGTACGGCACCGGGCCCGGCCAACCCGAGGGCGGCACGCGGACGATGGTGTAACTGTACAGCGTCCCTTCCGTAGCCAGGTCAATCTGCTCCAGCCGGGGCGACGAGCAGGACTGGCAGAAAGTGGCAGGGCCAAACACTGTGACGCCGCATTCCACGCAGCGCATCCCCAGCAGGGTTCCGGCGGAACCGTCGTCGGCGTTCAAGCGGAGGCATCGTTCATCAACTGAGAGGGGCTCGTGCAACTCGCTACGCCGGCCGCAGGACGGCGTCATAAAGAGTGGCCGAAAGTTTAAGACCGCCCCGGTATGGTGTCAAACCACCGGACTGCTATTGACCCTGCCGGGGCCGCGTGTTAGCGTGATTCTGCCTCTTAACACACCGCACACCCCCAAATCACACCGCACACCCTCTGTCGTTCCCGCGCCGGCGGGAATCCATTGAACTATTCGCATGAGCAGCATTCTTGGTCTTGAACCGCTACCCGGTCGCCAATCCTGGGAGAAATCCCTGGGCGAATTTCTGGAAATCGTCACGGCCGCCTACCTCGACAAGACTTTCGTCGAAATTGCCGGTCAGGAAATCACCTACCGGCAGTTGATGGAAAGGTGCCGGAGGGCCGCCGGCATGTTCCGTGCTCTGGGCGTTGGCCAGGGCGACCGGGTCTGCCTGTTCCTGCCCAACGTGCCCGAAGTCCTCTACACCTGGTTCGGCCTGGCGCTCATTGGCGGGATCGCCGTAACCATCAACACGGCGTACCGGCGGGACGAAATGGCCTACATCCTGAACAACGCTGAGGCTTCGGCCCTCGTCGCTCACGAAAGCCTGGCTGACGTGGCGACCCAGGCCGCCGATATCGCCCCCTGTGTGCAGCACCGGCTGCTGGTGGGGAATGTGGAGCAAGCCGGCTGGCAGGACTATGGGGAGTTGCTGTCAAACGCGCCAGCCATATCGGAACTGCCGCCCGTGTCCCCGACGGACATCTCGATGCTCCAGTACACTTCGGGCACCACCGGCAACCCCAAGGGCGTGCAGGTTACTCACCAGATGTACGTTTCGGCGGGGCAGGGCTTCGCGCTGTGGACGCAGGCCACGCCGGACGACCGTTTCTTCACCTGTCTGCCCTATTTCCACGCCAACGCCCAGTATTACAGTACCATGGGGACGCTGGCCTCCGGCGCAACCCTGGTGGTGCAGGACCGGTTCAGCGCGTCCCGGTTCTGGCAGCAGGTGCGGGACGCCCGCGCCACGGTGGTCAATTTCATCGGCATGATGATGCCGGTGCTGGCGAAAAACGACCCGCAGCCCGACGACCGCGACAACACCGTCCGCCTGTTCTATGGTTCCCCGGCCTTCTCGCCGGAGTTCCTGTCCGAGTTTGAAGAACGCTTCGGCACCGACATCATCGTTGGCTTTGGCATGACGGAGACCTGCTACGGCACCATCGAGGCCATTCGCGGCGAGCGCCGGCCCAACTCATCGGGGCAGCCCCGGCAGCATCCCGACCCGTCTTTTGACAACACCGTGCGCATCGTGGACGACGCCGGCGACGCCGTCCCCAACGGAACGCCCGGCGAAATTACCATCCGAAACCCCGCCACCATGGCCGGGTATTGGCGCAACGAAACCGAGACCAGCGCCTCTCTCCGCGACGGTTGGCTGTTCACCGGCGATCTCGGCTGGGTTGACGACGACGATTACCTGTACTTTGTGGACCGCAAGAAGGACGTCATCCGCCGGCGCGGCGAAAACATATCGTCCCAGGAAGTCGAAGACGTCATCAAGCGCCATGAAAACGTGCTGGATTGTGCAATCATCGCCGTCCCGTCCGAATTGGGGGAGGACGAGGTCAAGGCCTACGTTACCCCGCGACCCGGGGAGACCGTTCAGCCTGAGGATGTCATCTACTGGTGCGCCGACAACCTGGCGTACTTCAAAGTCCCCCGCTATATTGAAGTACGCGATGAACTGCCGCGCACGCCCAGCCTGCGGGTGCGCAAAGATATGCTGCGCCAGGAGCGGGAAGACTTGATCGCCGGCTGTTTCGACCGTGAAGAGGCTGGCATCCAGATTCGTCGTTGATTAAAATAAGGTCATAGACGCCGCGGCGGCAGGGAGATATTGAATGATCAAGATTGAAGCAATTTTTCGTCCGGAACTCCTGAATAGCGTCAAGGACGCGTTGAGCGACGCCGGCATCATCGGACTGACGGTAACGCAGGTCAGCGGGCGCGGAGCCCAGGGCGGCGTGGAAGTCACGGCGGCACGCGGCCTGGGAACCTACCACATCGACATGCTGCCCAAGGTCAAGCTGGAAGTCGTCGTGAATGACCCTGACGTTGAAAAAGCGGTGGACGTGATCCGCACCAACGCGATTACCGGCAACCCGGGCGATGGCAAAATTTTCCTCTCCCCGGTGTCCGACGCCATCCGCATCCGCACCGGCGAGCACGGTGCCGACGCCGTTTAGCGCCGGCCCGACCGGAGGCCATCCCATGCCCGAATCACGCTACTGGCTGTTTAAGTCCGAACCGTCCTCGTACTCCTACGACGACCTGGAATCCGAGGAGGACCAGACCGCCGAGTGGGACGGCGTGCGCAACTACCAGGCCCGCAACTTCATGCGCGACACCATGAAGGTGGGCGATTACGTCCTGTTCTACCACAGCAACGCCAAGCCGCCCGGAGTGATCGGAACGGCGCGCATCGTCCGCGAAGGCTACCCGGACGATTCAGCCTGGAACCCCGACTCCCGCTACTACGATCCGAAGTCCGATCCCGCCAACCCAACCTGGGTGATGGTGGACATAAAAGCGGAACGTCGCCTGCCCCGATTCATCAGCCTCAACGAGCTCAAAGCCAACCCGGCCCTGTCCGAAATGCTGGTCACCAAGCGCGGCCAGCGCCTGTCCATCCAGCCCGTAACGCCCGAAGAATGGGCGGAGGTTTTATCGATGGCGGAACAGCCGGAAGGATAACGCCGGGGCAATAGATAATTCATAGGGGCGGGTTTCAAACCCGCCCCTGGCTTTTGCGTCATGTGCTCCAGCCGGTTCACAGCGCGCCGCTGATCGAAATGTCCAGCAGCGCCGGCTTGCCGCTCTCAAACGCCCGCTGAATCGCCGGCCCGATTTCCGCCGGGTCGTCCACCCGCTCGCCGTGGACGCCCATGGCTTGCGCCATCATCGCCAGGTCCAGGCGGTTGGCGAAGTCCATGCCCACGTAGTCGCTGTCGCGCTCCCGGTCGTCCAGCATGTCCCGCAGGTACACCTCCATGTTGACCTTGAGGATGCGGTAGGCCTGGTTGTTGCAGATGGCGTACACCACCGGGATATTGTAGCGGCTGGCCGTCCACAGCGCCTGCACGGTGTACATGGACGCGCCGTCGCCCACCACGGCCAGCACCGGGCGGTCTGGATGGGCCAGTTTCACGCCCAATGCTCCCGGCATTGCCCAACCCAGCGCGCCGCCGCGAATGCCGTAGATGTCGCCGGGCTGCTCAAAGTCAAAGGCGCGATTCAGGGCCGGCCGCGACGTAACCGCTTCGTCGGCGATGATGGTGTCGGGCGGCACGGCGGCGGCCAGCTCGTGCATCATCCGCTCAACGGGCATGGGCCGGTTTTCCCAGTTGGCCTTGATGCGTTCCTGGTAGCGTTCGGCGTCGCGCTGCCGGGCTGCGGCCAGCGTGGCGGCCCGAGTCGCGGCCGCTTCCCGCTGGCTTCCCGTCATGTTGCCGTCCAGCGATTCCGCCAGGTCGGCCATTCCGGCGGCCGGGTCGGCGAGAATGCCGACTTCCGTCGGGTAGCTCTTCTCGATCTCCCAGTAGTTGCTGTCCATGTGGATCAGGCGAGCGTCGGGCTTCAGGAACGGCACGTCCACGTACAGGAAGGACGCGAAAACGTCGGTGCCCACCGCCAGCACCACGTCGGCCTTCTCAAACTGCCGAGCCGTCGCCGGGCTGTTCAGGTTCAGCATCCCGCCCCATTGAGGGTGCGCGGTCGGAAAATTCACCTCGGAGTACGATGTGGCGACCACCCGCGCGCCGGTCTGCTCGGCCACGCGCACCACCTCATCCACCGCGCCGGCCTGCGCCACGCGGTCGCCCACGACGATCACCGGGTTCTCGGCGGACGCCAGCAACTCGGTCGCTTTGGCGACGGCGTTGGCATCGGGCCTGATGCGGAAGTAACCCTCGGACGACGGCACGGCGTCGAAGTCAATTTCCTCGTCCAGCGTGTTCCACGGGAACGACACGAACACCGGGCCGGTGGGCGGCGTCTTGGCCTCTTTGAACGCGCGGCGGATAGCCACCGGGATGTCCGAGGCGTGGCGGACCTCCACGCTCCACTTGGTGTACTGCTCCGTCATTTCCACCAGGTCGCCGGACAACACTGGTTCGCTGATCAGCATCCGGGTGTCCGAGTTGCCGGCTGTCAGCACCAGCGGCGTCCCGCCCCGGAAGGCGTTGTATAGCCCGCTGATGCCGTTGGCCAGGCCGCCGGCGATGTGGATGTTGGCGAAGGCCGGCTTGCCGGTGGCGCGGGCGTAGCCGTCCGCCATGCCCACCGCCGTGCCCTCCTGCAACGCCTGGACGTATTGCAGTTGCGGGTAGTCCTGCAACCCGTCGAGGAACGGGGTTTCGCTGGTGCCGGGGTTGCCGAAAATGTACTCCACTCCCTCTGCCACCAGCATCTCCGCCAGGGCGTGCTTGCCAAGCATCCGCGTCATAGTTGCTTCTCCTCTGTCCTTGTTGTCATTCCGGCTGTTCATATTGTCATTCCGGCGAAAGCCGGAAACCGGTTCGCGCCTACTGGTAAATCATCCATTCCAGCAGGTTGTTGTCAGGGTCGCGCGCGTACAGGCTCACCGCCGGCAGGGCCCCGCGCAGCCGCGCGCCCTTGCGCGGCCCCGGACCCCGCACGACTTCCACGCCGGCGTCGGTCAGCATCTGCTGGCATTCCTCCACCGTGCCGTCCCAGACGAAGCAGATGTCGGTGCAGCCGGGCACGGCGGTCGGCCCCCGGTAGTCGGCCAGGTAGCCTTCCGGGTGGACGTTGATCTTCGATTCGCCAACCTGGATGGAGAAAATGTTGGCGGTTCCGGCGCGCCATTCCTCTTCATCGTTGGTGGCGAAGCCCAGCTTCTTGTAGAAAGCCATCAACCGCTCGGCGTCGGCGGTGGGCATGGCGATGTGGTCGATTCCAACGGTGTGCATTACTTTTGACCTCCAGTATTCCCGGTATTCTCTGGCGAGCCGCTCCCGCCATTCTTTCGGGATGTACGCCGGCTTGTCAATGCCGTTCGGGTAGATCTCTCTGGCAGTCCTGGCCGCCGCTGGGCGTACTCGCTGCCATTCACGACTGGCTGAGGAAATCCAGGATGATTTTCCGGGTCTGCTCGGCGGCGGCGTTGGTCATCAGCCCGTGCTCTGCGCCGGGGATGACGTGCATCTGTGATCCTGGGATTGCGGTGTGCAGGCTGTGGCCGCACTCCACCGGAATCCGGCTGTCGGCGTCGCCGTGAATGACGCTCACCGGCATTTTCAATTCGCTGAGCCGCTCTTCCAGCGAGTCGCCGATGTCGATGTATGCCTGGTGCGTCGCCGCGATGCCATCGAGCCGTCCAATGTTGTCTTGGACGATGCGGGCGAACCGGGCCGGGTCGTCTTCGACCATTCCCGGAAACCGGTCCGACAAACCCCGTTCCACTGCGGCGGCGCGGCCTTCTTGCGCCATGCGCTCCTTGAGGCGTCTCAACTCCTGCCGACGCACCTCCCGCTGCGCTTCCTGCGAGTAGCTCATGGTGTTGACCAATATCAGGGACTCGGTCATCCCCGGATTGTCCAGCGCGAATTGCATCGCTATGGGACCGCCGGCCGATGAACCGAGGATGTGGGCCTGGACGACCCCAAGATGGTCCAGCAAGCCCCTGAGGTCCTGCGCGCAGTTGGGGATGCCATACCCGTCGGATGGCGCGTCCGACTGCCCGCAAGCCCGGCGGTCATAGAAGACGCAGCGGTATTTGGCCGCAAGCGCCTCTGCCTGGCGGTTGACGGTATCCTTGCTCCCGTCGCCGCCGCCCAGACCCCCGTGAATCAGCGCCAGGGCTGGCGCGTCATCATCGCCGAAAACCTGGTAGTGCATCCGGTAGCCATTAATCTCCGCAAAAGCCATCGTCCAACCCTCAACGCAAACTGAAATTGCAGCCCAATATAGTCACCGCCCTCGCGAGTGGCAAGGGACGGAATCCTCACCGTGCTACAATCCCGCATCATGGCTATCGAACTGGTTCACAGAGCGGACCGAAACATAGCAGGGACAGCCTATATGTTGGTGGCTGTCATCGGCTTCTCGTTGCTTCCCTTGCTGGTTGCGAACGGCGGAGGTAAGGAAAGCCCGTTCTTGTTCACCACCGGGTTGAGTTTGGGAACTGGGATAGGCAGTATCATCTTTCTCTCAGTGGTATTTGGGCCGGTTTTGCGTAACAGAGCGGTGATATCGCTGATAATACACCGCTTGCTCTCCTGGTCGCTGTTCCTCGTAGTCGTGAACCAGTTTGTTTACGGACTGTTCGCTTTGTCGATCCGCTATCTGGACGTCTCCGTGTCCGCTACGCTATTCGAAACCTGGCCAATTTTCTTGATAGTGCTGACTGCCATATTGTATAGAGATCAAGAGCGCTATCATAAGATTACTTCCAGTATGATTTGGCTCTTGATCATGGGATTCGTCGGCTTTGCGTTCGTGACTGCAAGCCAGACTAACGACTTTGGCAATTGGGATGACTCCAGGTTTATCGACACCGTAATTGGCCTGGTAATCATAGTAGCTACAATACTGGTAGCAGCGCTTCCTGCCTTCGGGTTCAAATGGGGAACGGACTTGAGTGAGGCGCTGCCTGAAGCAGTAGTGGGTGATAGAAGTCCTGCTTTGATGGAAGTATGCTGCTCATTAATCGCATTCTGTATCGCCAGCTTTGCAGGCATATTGCTGAATGGCAGTGTCGGTCTCGCGATGTCGGAAACTATCTCCATGAGGGCATTCGCGATTGCAGTGGTTAGCGGCGCGCTGGCCATGGCTCCGGCCAGCATTTCCTGGCGAGCAGCCAATATGGTGACCAGCAATCTGGGCATAAATGCACTATCGTACGCTACACCTATCTTCAGCTTGATATGGCTGTTCCTGTTTGCGACGGTGGAAGCGCGAGTTGATTACCTTGTTATCGGCGCTGCCGCCATCATCTCGGCCAACCTCCTGATCAACTTCGAGGCCGAGGTCCGGTTCGGCTTCAAAGCGCTCATCCTGGCGCTCTGGGGCTGCGGCGCTTTCGTTTACATGCGCGATGGCTTTCTACAGTACCTTCCCATTGACGGCTGGCTGTGGCCCCGCGAAACCTACCTGGGCGCGGTGGGGCTGTCGGCCACGGTATTCATCCTGCTGCTCACCTTCAGGGTGGCCCGCCTCTCACCGCGCACCCAGAGCGAGGATAACCGCATCTTCGCCCTGCACCGGAATCTGGAGATGCTGTCTCGCCGCAACCTGATTGACGGCAGCGTCAGCGAGCACATTCGCGGCATTGACAGCGCCCACAACCCGGAAGAACTCCGGGCCGCCTACTCCCAGGCCAAGCTCTGCTTTGCCCAGGCTGCCGCCGTTGACCATCCGCTAAGCGACCGCAAGCTCCTGGCCGACGCCGAGGCCCAGTTGAACATGGTGGCTCATTCCCGGCAGCAGGGCGTGGATTTCGGCGAGCTTTTCTCCCTGATTATCTTCGGCGGCAGCACCATCGCGCTGGCCATGCTGTCCCGTCCCGCTGTGGAGGGATGGGTAGCGTTTCTCTATGAAGTGTTCAGCATGCTGTTCTCGGCGGTGGTGGTATTCCTGATCGTCAACGTGTGGGATTTGCACCGGGAGCGTGCCGACCTGGTGCTGGCGAACCGGCAGGACGGCCGGGAGTACGGAGTGATCTTCCGGGACCCCAAGAATCGCCGCTTTGAGCAGAGCGTGTCCGTGGTGATCGGATTGATGATCATCCTGGCCTACGCCGGGCTGCTCTGGAACAAGTGGCTGGGCTGAACCGGGAGGTGCGCAAATGAGAAACGCGCCCACGGCGGTAGCGCAACGCATCTACGATTCGTCCCTCGGCCGCGTCGCCAACGCCTATATGCTGGTGGCCGTGGTGATGTTTTCCGCCCTGCCCCTGATTATCTCCTGGGGCGACGGCGGCAAGACGCCGTTTCTGTTCAACGCCGCAATGAGCGCGGGAGTCGTGCTCGGCTGCCTGGTGTTTATGGCCCTCCGGTACCCTTCGTTGGTGTTCAACGCCGCCAGCCTGCGGCTGATCGCCATTCAGGCCATCGACTCCAGGATCCTCCTTTCCATCGCCGCCAACTTCAACTTCGCCTTTCTGGCCTGGTCAAGCCGCTTTGTGGACGTATCGATCAGCGCCATTCTATTCGGCACCTGGCCCATCTTCATTGTCATCGTCCACGACCGGCTGTACCAGCACCGGGACCGATACCATCGTCTTTCCCCGCAGATTTTGCTGCTTCTGGCCCTCGGCCTGGTCGGCTTCGCTTTCATCATCGTGGGCCAGGCCGGCGGCTTCGCCAACGTTGAGACCGCCGGCCTGACCGAGCTTGTCATCGGGGTTGTCCTGGCCGTCCTTGGCGCGGTTGCCACTGCCTGCAATGCCTTCGGTTTCCACTGGGGAACCGACCTGGCCGACGATATGCCCGCCGCAACCAGGGAGGACATCGGCCACGAATCCCTGGAGTTCTTCGGTCTGCTGGTTGCCTTCCTCATTGCCAACGCTGTCTCCGGCCTTTTCAACTCCCTGGCCGGCATGAGCAGTGGCGAGGCGATGGACTCTCGATCCCTCCTCATCGCGGTGGTCGTTGGCGGCGCTGCCAGCGGTATCGCCAACGCGGCCTGGCGCAAGGCCAACCTCGGCGCCCACCACGCCGGCGTCAACGCCCTGGCCTTTGCCGCCCCCGTGTTCAGCCTGGCGTGGCTATTCTTCCTCGCCCAGGCGCAGCCGCAGAACTGGGACTACCTCATCATCGGCATCATGGGCATCGTCATCGTCAACTTGCTCATCAACTCCGAGGCGGACATCCGGTTCGATTACAAGGCCCTGATGCTGGCGCTGTGGGTCTTCGGCGCTTTCGTCTATCTGCGCGATGACGTTTTGCGGTATCTGCCCTTTGGCGAATGGCATTGGCCGGGCGAAACCTACTTCGGCGCATTGGGACTGTCCGCCACCGTGTTCACGCTGCTGCGGTCCTTCCGGGTGGCCCGCTTATCCACCCAAACCCAGGACGAAGACAACCGGGTGTACACCCTGTTCCAGAACCTCGACCTGCTGGCCCGCAGCAACGTGGTCGATCCGGTCGTCCGGCAGTACGTCATCGACATCGACAAGGCGGTTACCCCGGAAGACCTGCAAACCGCTTACCACAATACCAAGGGCTGCCTGGACCGCGCCGAGGCCGCCAACCCGGACCCCGCCGACCAGGCCCAGCTTGCCGAGGCGGAGACCCTGCTCAACGTCATCGTTCACTCCCGACAGCAGGGCATCGACTTCGGCGAACTCTTCGCCCTGATTATTTTCGGGGGCATCACTGTGTTCCTCGGCCTGGTCTCCCGTCCGGGCGTAACGGGCTGGATTGGATTCCTGGTTGAAATGCTGGTCGTGCTGTTCTCCTCGGTCATCGTCTTCCTGATTGTCAACGTATGGGACCTGCACCGCGAGCGGGCCGGCGAAATACTGGAAGAGAGCGAGGAGTACCAAGGCTACGGCGTAGTCTTCCGCGACGCCGTCAATCGCCGTTTCGAGCAGACCACCTCAATCGTTATCGGGCTGCTGGTAACCATCGCCTTCGCCGCCCTGCTGTGGCAGAAGTGGCTGTCCTGAACCCTATGCTAAAATCATTGTGGAATCAGGCCAGACTGCCATGACCACTCAGAACCATATCTATTTCGACCACGCGGGCACCACGCCGATGGATGAGCGCGTGCTCGAAGCCATGCTGCCCTACTTCACCCGGCTGTACGGCAACGCCTCCAGCGTGCATACGGTGGGCCAGGAAGCCCGCTACGCGCTGGACTCCGCCCGCGAGCGGGTAGCAAAGGTGCTCAACTGCCGCAACCGCGAGGTTGTTTTCACCAGCGGCGGCACCGAGTCCGACAACTCGGCGATCCAGGGGGCGGCCTACGCCCTCGCGGAAACGGGCAGGCACGTGATCACCGCGTCCTCCGAACACCACGCGGTGCTGCACGCCTGCGAGGTGCTGGAAGACCGGGGCTGGGATATTACCCGTCTGCCGGTGGACGACTACGGATTGGTGGACCCGCAGCGCGTCCGCAACGCCATCACCGAGCGCACCACCGTGGTTTCCATAATGTACGCCAACAACGAGATTGGCGCCATCAATCCCATCGCCGACATTTCGGCCGCGGTCAAGCAGCGCGCGGCGGAACTGGACCGCACCATCGTAATGCACACGGACGCGGTGCAGGCTGCGGGATTCCTGGACCTGGACGTGCGGCGCTTGGGCGTGGACATGATGAGCCTGTCCGCCCACAAGTTTTACGGGCCCAAGGGCGTCGGCGTCCTGTTCATCCGTCGCGGTGTGCCCTTTTTGCCGCTGATCACCGGAGGCGGCCAGGAACGGGAACGCCGTTCGGGGACCGAAAACGTCGCCGGCATCATGGGCCTGACGGCGGCCCTGGAACTGGCCGACGCCCAGCGAGATGAGATCAGCGCCCATTGCCGCGCTTTACGCGACCGCATCATCGACGAGATTTCGAGCCGCGTGCCGGACTGCGTCCTCAACGGCCATCCCACCGAAAGGCTGCCCAATAACGTCAACTTCTCCTTTGAGGGCGTGGAAGGTGAGCCGGTCCTGCTCGGCCTGGATTTGCAGGGCATCGCCGCCAGCAGCGGCAGCGCGTGCAGCAGCGGCTCTTTGGAACCGTCCCACGTCCTGCTGGCCCTCGGCCAGACGGCAGATCTGGCCCGCGGGTCGCTGCGTATTACTCTGGGAAAACACAACACCGAAGCGGAGGTGGACCGATTGTTGTCCGTGCTCACCGGCCTGATCAGCGAATTGCGA
The DNA here is from genome assembly GCA_022825745.1 of Dehalococcoidia bacterium. Taxonomy (GTDB): domain Bacteria; phylum Chloroflexota; class Dehalococcoidia; order Lucifugimonadales; family UBA3495; genus Bin87. The sequence goes on from JAJDWF010000087.1 coordinate 13,780, forward strand.
CAATTGCCTACGCTCTCGGGAGCCGCAGATGACTAGCCGGAACACACCACGTTATTCCCGCCATCCAATCCGTCATTCCCGCGCAGGCGGGAATCCAGCCTTGTGGCTGATGGCCGCAGTCCTGGCAGTAGTCGTTATTGCCGCATCGCTGGCTTGCTCGTCCCAGTCGCCCAACATCGGCCGCTACTACAAGGGCCGCGTCCTCCACGTCAGCATCGCCGACTTGGAGCGGACCAACGAGCTCCGCTGGACCACCTCCACCCGCACGCCCCGGCAAGGCGCGACCGAGGAGGATTTCTACCGGCTCGTTCCGGAATCCGCCCAAAACGAACTCATCCTGCTGCGCGTCAAGGTCGAAAACCACACCGCCACCAACGCCATTGTCAACGTGAATCACGAGGCCGCCCAACTGCGCGATTTCCTGCAAGGCCGATATTTCCCGATTGACGTCGCTGAGAAAGCCCAGGAGACCGGCGTGCCGGAAAGCTCCTCCGACCGCTGCAACGTGCCGGTCAACCCGGATGACCACACGGCATGCGTCAAATTCCTCTGGAACCCCCTCTATGCCGAAGAGCAATCCGACGGCCAGGTCAAGTACGTCGAACGCGCCCAGGAACTGCCCAGAGGCACCGGCTTGGACGGCTGGATGGTGTTTGAAGTTCCCGAAGGAACGCAGATGCGCTCCTTCCGCTGGTCGGCCGGCGACACCGTAACCATCGACTTCTGACGCCTCGCGTATCGCCCCATGCCCCCGCCACCTTTGGGCCGGCGCGTCTTTCACCTGGTCGCCGCCACCGGCACGACCCTGCTGTCCCTGGTGATTCCTGAGCAGCCGTACCTGTTTCTCATCGGGTCGGGCGCGTTGCTCGCGCTGGCCATGGAAACGAGCCGCCTGCGGTCGCCCCGGCTGAACGGCCTTTACATGGCCGTCTTCGGCCCCATCCTGAAGCAGTCGGAATCCGCCGAAATCACCGGCGCCACCTGGTTCCTGATTGCCGCCTTTTTCACTTTCTTCTTCTACGGGCCGGAGGTCGCGTTGCCCGTGCTGCTGTTCGTCGCCATCGGGGATCCGGCGGCGGCGCTGGTCGGCACCCATTTCCCCGGCCCGCGCTTCTGGGGAAAGTCTCCCAGCGGGATCGCGGCATTCATCGCGGCGGCCCTGGGGGTTTGGGCAATCGTCTGCGCCGCCGGCTACGGGCAGTGGTCGTGGGCAATAATGGTCGCGGCAGTCGTCGCGGCGGTGGTGGAATTCGCCCCGACACCCATCGACGATAACCTCACCGTACCGCTCATCGGCGGCGCCGTGCTGACGGCAGCGCTGGCCGCCGGACTCTAGCCAGCGCCGTCAGGCCAACAGGCCTTAGCTGGCTCCGTCGTATTCCAGCACCTCGGCGCGCTGCCGCTGGAAATTGAGGTAGGCGGAGCGGGACATCGCCGGACGGAACGACGATACAACCTGCCGGGCTTTCGTCGCATTGTCCGCCAGCAGGTCAATTACGGCCATCGCCATCAGTTTCGCCGGATTCACCACCGCCTTGCGGTAGTCGGTAATCAGATACTCGGAGCTGTGCCCGGGGCCTTCCGCGCCCGCCGTGTACGGATGGATGGATGGCAGGATGTGGCTCAGGTCGCCCATGTCGGTGGAGCCGCCCCGGTTGCGCGACGGGGGCATCACCAGCACCTTGTTCTCGTCCAGAAACCGCACCGCGTTTTCGCGGAAAATGTCCATCAGGTGCTGGTCGTGGCGCATGGGCAGATAGCCGGGGATGTTGGTGATGGATACCGACGCTCCCACCGCCAGCGCGCCGGCCCGGAAGCACCGGTCCACGATATCCGAGTTGCGCACCACCGCTTCCGGTGTCCCGGAGCGTACCCGCCATTCCAGCCTCACGTCCGCCGGCACCGCGCTGACCGCCTCGCCGCCTTTGGTCATGATGCCGTGGATGCGTACCGTGTCCTGGTCCCGGTAAAGTTCCCGGTTAGAGTTGATGGCCTGGAGCGCGAAGGTGGCCGCGTTCAGCGCGTTGACGCCCATATGTGGAGCGGCGCCGGCATGCGCTCCCCGGCCGGTAAACCGCACGTACTTCACCACGTGCCCGTTGCTCGTGCCGCCCATGGCAAAAGAGTGCGCGCCCATGTCGCTGGCCGTGTGGCACATCATGGCGATGTCCACGTCGTCGAACTCACCCAGCTTGATCAGCTCCTGCTTGCCGCCCATGAACTCGATCTTGCCCGACTCCCGCAGCTCCAGGCGGCGTTGCACTTCGATAAACTCTTCCGCCGGGACTGCAAAGGGAACGATTTCCCCGCTCAATTCGCCCAGCACCTCGGGCTGCATCAGGCCGGTGACCGCGCCCAGCATCATGCCGATCTGGCAATGATGCCCGCAGGCGTGGGCTGCGTGGGTGTCATCGGCGGCGTGCGGATGCCCATCCACGATCAGGCTGTCCAGCTCACCGATGACGGCGACCCGTGGCCCATTGCCCCCGCCGCCCTTGACCGATCCTTTCAACCCGGTCAGCGCCAACCCCGCCCGGAACTTGACCCCCAGCCTGGCGAACTGCTCGGCGACGACTCGCGCCGTGCGGTACTCGCTGTACCCCGGCTCCGGATGCTCCAGGATGTCGCGGGACACCGCGATGATTTCGTCGCTGTGCCGGTCAATGGCGGCGCAGGCCGCCTGTTTCAGTTCTTCGCGAGTTGCCATCAGCTTCTACCCTTCCGTGTACGATTCTTCCGACGCCAGCGTCCGCATGAAATTCACGTACTCCCGCGAGGTCATTTCCGACCGGTGGTTGGCCACCACGCCGTTGGCCTCCGCCGCGCCGTCGGCCATTAGGTCGATAACCGTTGCGGTCATGGCCTTGGCTCCGGTGATCACCGCCAGCTGATAGTCCTGGATTACGTAGTCCGCGCCGTGCCCGATGCCCGTCGCGCCGCCCACGTAGGGATGCAGCACCGGCATGATGGCGCTGATGTCGCCCATATCCGTACTGCCCGTGCGGTGCGGGTTCCAACCCACGTTGTCGGAACCTACGAGGGTTTCGGCGTTGGCCCGGAATATCTCCTGCATCCGGCTGTTCTGCAGCATGGGCAGATAGCCGGGAATCGTCTGGATGTTCACCGTCGCGCCCACCGCCATCGCGCCGGCCCGCAGCGCCCGGTCAACCTTCCGGTTGGCGTCCATGATGGCGTCCAGCGTCTTGCCGCGCACGAACGTCTCCATACGCACGTCCGCCGGCACTGCGGACACCGCCTCGCCGCCCTTGGTGATGATGGGATGCACGCGCACCGTGTCGGTGTCCAGGAAAGTCTCCCGGTTGAAGTGGATGGCCGACATCGCCAGCGTGGCCGCGTTCAGCGCGTTGATGCCCAGGTGCGGCGAACCACCGGCGTGGGCGCCCTTGCCGACGAACTGTATCTTCTTCGCCACCGTCCCATTGTTGGTGCCGGTGGTGGCCAGTTGCTTTTCGATGGGTGTGCTGGTGGTGTGCATCATCATCGACAGGTGCACGTCGTCCAATTCGCCCAGCCGTATGAACTCCGGCTTGCCGCCCAGGAACTCAATCTTGCCCTCCCGGCGCAAGCTGTCGCGGTACTCAATCTCAATGTATTCCTCGGCGGGAACGGCAATGGGAACAATGCGCCCGCTGAGATGGGGCAGCACGTCCTCCTGCATCAGCGCCATCGTGGACCCCAGCATCATGGCGATCTGGCAGTGGTGGCCGCAGGCGTGGGCCGCGCCGGTTTCGGCGCTCGCGTGGGGGTGCTCGTTCACAATCAGGCTGTCCAGTTCGCCCAGGATGGCCATGGTGGGCCCTTCGCTGCCGCCGATGATCTCCCCGCGCAGTCCGGTCATGCCCAGGCCGCTGCGGAAGGGAACGCCCATTTCGCCGAACTTTTCGCCCACCAGCGCAGCCGTCTTGAACTCGCGGAAACCGGGCTCCGGGTTGGCCAGAATCTGTTTGGAAATCCCCACCAACTCGTCCGCGCGCCGGTCAATCTCGGCAAACGCCCGGTCCTTCAATTCCGCTTTGCTGGGCATGGCATTACGCTCCGACGTCAATGGTACGCGGCAACTCCCCGCGCCCGCCGATACTAACATAACCAACCGCCCCTGCCTATTGCGGGCAGTGGGCATGGTCTATAATCTACCCATGCCTCCCCGCATCGTCATCGCGCCCCAGGCGTTCAAGCAGAGCATCTCCGCCCGCGCCGCCGCTATTGCCATCCAGAACGGCGTCCGGCGAGCCGTCCCGGAGGCGGAAACCGTACTGATTCCGGTGGCCGACGGCGGCGACGGCACTCTCGCCGCCCTCATCGACACCACCGGCGGACGTTACTTCACCGCCCAGGTCACCGGCCCGCTGGGAGATACCATCCCAGCGCAGTGGGGAGTCATGGGCGACGGCGAAACCGCCGTGATCGAGATGGCCCTGGCGTCCGGCCTGGCGCTGATCCCGGACCACCGGCGCGACCCCCGCACGGCCACCACCTATGGCACCGGCCAGCTAATGGCCGCGGCCCTGGACGCCGGCTATACCCGCATCATCGTGGGCCTGGGCGGCAGCGCCACCAACGACGGCGGGACCGGCATGGCCTCCGCGCTGGGCGCGCGGTTCCTGGACGCTGCCGGCGACGTGCTACCGCCCGGAGGCGCGGCCCTGGCTAACCTGCACTCCATCGACACCTCCGGTCTCCACCCGGGCCTTGCCGGTGCCACCATCATCGGCGCAACCGACGTCACCAATCCTTTGTGCGGCGAAACCGGCGCGTCGGCCATCTTCGGCCCTCAGAAGGGGGCGACCCCCGAAATGGTGCAAGAGCTCGACGGCTGCCTCGCCAACCTGGCCCACGTAATCCAATCGGAACTCAGCATTGACGTGCTGCACACGCCCGGCTCCGGCGCGGCCGGCGGGTTGGGCGCCGGCCTCATCGCCTTCGCCAACTGCGAACTGCGCTCCGGCATCGACATGGTGTGTGATGCTCTGGACTTCGACCGCCACGCCGAAACCGCCGATCTGGTGATTACCGGCGAAGGTCGCGCCGACCGTTCCACCGCCTTTGACAAGGCCCCGGTAGGCATCGCCCGGCGCAGCAAGGCTTTCGGAGTTCCCACGCTGCTGCTGGCCGGCAGTCTGGGCGAGGACTACGACGCGCTCTACCAGCACGGCATCGATGCCATCATCCCCATCGCCGAAGAACCGGCCACCCTGGAAGCCAGCCTGCAAAACGGCGCTGAGTTGCTGGAACGCGCCGCCGAACGCGCCTTACGCCTCTACAACTTGGGCCGCGCTGAATCCTGAATCCGCCAATGCCCTTCACCCTCGAAAGCGCCCAATGGCTCCCGCGCCCGCCTGAGGATATCTTTCCCTTCTATTCCGACGCGTTCCGGCTGGAAGAGTTGACCCCGCCGCTACTGCGCTTTCGCGTCGTTACGCCCCCGCCCATCGAGATGCGGGCCGGCGTTGAAATCGACTACCGGCTGCGGCTGCACGGCATACCCATGGGATGGCGCAGCCGCATCACCGACTGGGAGCCGCCCCATCGCTTCGTGGACGAGCAGGTCAAGGGGCCGTACCGCCTCTGGCTGCACGAGCACACCTTCATCCCTCAGGACGGCGGTACGCTGGTCAAGGATGTCGTCGAGTACGATATGCTCGGCGGCTGGCTGGCCGATAAACTGCTGGTTAGCCGCGATCTGCGCCGCATCTTCGCCTATCGTCAGGAGCGGTTGGCCCAGATTTTCGCCTGAATCCGTCAGGCGACCCGTTCTCCAACGAACCGCACCACGATGCCTGCCAATTCGATGGCGCGTTCGGCGTCAACGTCGTCGAACGCCTCTGCCGGTATCCCGCTGGGCAGATAGGTCGGATAGCGTGTGATGTCGTAGTACTTGTCCAGTTGCCGCGCCTCCGCCTTGATGGTGTCGAAGAACATCTCAAAGATCTTGGCGTCTTCGCAGAGGTCAATCAGCGAACTACCCCAGACATCCTCCGCTCCTCGGCGGTACAAGTATGCTTTCACCGCCTTCTCAGCGGCCTGATGGCACAGGAAACAGGCCACGTTGTAGCGTTCGCCCTGCCGGTTGAAAACCGCGTCCTCAAGGTCGCGCTCCGCCTGCCGGAACCAACGAGCGCCCTCCGCAGCGAAATCAGGCATCAAAAACCACCTTTCCTTGTTTGCAGGCCGAATACAGGGCCGGCAACGTCTCTTGCAGTTGATCAAACTCCTCGGGCGTATAAACCTGGTAGGTCATACCCACCTGGGCGTCCAGGTGGTACGAGAAGAAATCCGCCCGTCTTCCGAATGACCGGTCCGTATCGTGGACGAAAATGAAGTCCAGGGTGCTCGAAGGCGAGATGTCGCCACTCACAAAATCCCCGATCAGGATGGCCTTCTCGATTCCCAGCGTGGGGAAAACGTCCATTGTCTCCGACAGTTGCTGCTCCAGCATTTGACGGCGAAACTGTATAAACCCCACGCGCATCGGCATTTTTCTACTCCTCGTCCAGCAGCACCATGTGGACTTCACGCGGCCCGTGCACGCCGACCACGATAGTCTGCTCGATATCGGCGGTGCGGCTGGGCCCCGTGATGAAATTGAGGTAGCTGCCCATGTCCCCGTTGCCCTGCGCTCCGTCGCGATGGAACTCCAGACGCCGCAGCGCGAACAGGTCGTCCAGCGTCCCCAGAATGTCCTGCGGACGCACAATCGCCACGTGCACCGGCGGCACCACCGACACCAGCCGGCTCAGGCCTTGACGCGGCAACACGACTACCGACCCGGTCTCCGCGATGGCATAGTCCGCTCCCGTGATGCCCATGCCGGACTCCGCGAGCCGTCGCCGCACCGCCTCCCGGCCTTCCGGACCGTCGTACACCGCCGGCCAGCACATCGCGCCGACGCCGGCCAGCGCGGCGTCAACCGGTACGCTTTCAAATACCTCTTGCTCCGACCGGGCAACCGATGTGGCGCCCAGTTGCGTCGCCAGCGACACGACATAATCCAGCGCTTCTTCAACTCCGCCGCAGCGCGCCACGTTCCAGCCGCGCAGGGCCGCGGTTTCGCCCAACTGGCGCGACAAGTCCGGCAATTCCCGCGCCACTCGTTCCCGCACCGTCGCGGCCTGTTCGGTCAGCGCGGCCAGGTCATCCTGCAACGGCGCGTACGGATCGGCCGGCGGCTCATCCGTCCGCCCCAGCGCTTCGCGCACCGAGGCCAGGAATTCAGCGGTTGGGATACCGATATTACCCGTGCTCATCGCAAATGCTACTCGATGGGATACCCTAGTTCCAGCAGGATTCTTCAGTTTCCGCCCTTGGACAGCTCATCGCGCCACCGGTCACGGAAACTCCGCTCCGCCGGAACCGGCAAGTCCCTGGCGCGGGTCCACCTGGAAACCAAAGGCAGCCGGGTTTGCCGGATTTTGCCCGACCGGGCCAGCGGCGCCGACAACGCCCGTCCCACCAGTCTGCCCAGCCGCAGCAGCCAGGGACTCGACATAACGGTGGCAAAACCCTGGGCCAGCGCTTTGTCGGTATCCGAGACCGTTCGCTGGTTGGTGTCGTCGCTTTCCGCCTGCTGGTGTCGCAGGTGCAGCAGCATCCGCGGGATGTTGATCTGCACCGGGCAGGCGTCCCGGCACGCGCCGCACAGCGTGGATGCGTTGGGCAGGTCTTTGGCCTGCGCCACCCCCACCAGGCCCGGCGTGACGATGGAGCCAATCGGCCCCGGATACACCCAACCGTAGGCGTGGCCGCCCACCCGCTGGTAAATCGGGCACACGTTCAGGCAGGCCCCGCACCGGATGCAGTACAGCGATTCCCGCAGCGCCGGGTCCCGCAGCAGGCGGCTGCGCCCGTTATCGACGATGACCAGGTGAAATTCCTCCGGCCCGTCCTCGTCGTCAGCACGTCTCGGCCCGGTGACCATGCTCATGTACGACGTGATGCGCTGACCGGTGGCCGAGCGGGGCAGCAGCCGCAGAAACACCGCCAGGTCCTGCAACGACGGGATCACCTTTTCCATGCCGGCCAGCCCCACGTGAATGCGCGGCGCCGACGTGCAGAGCCGGCCGTTCCCCTCGTTGGTGATGATGACCAGCGACCCGGTTTCCGCGACTAGGAAGTTGGCCCCGCTGATTCCCATGTCTGCTTCCAGGAACTTCTGCCGCAAGGCTACCCGCGCGATCCGCGCCATTTCCTCGATGTCCTCGGAATACGGCACGCCAAGCTGTTCCGCGAATAGCTGGGCCACCTGCCCGCGGGTCTTGTGCAGGGCCGGCGCTACCAGGTGCGACGGCGTTTCCTCGGCCAGTTGGATGATGTACTCGCCCAGGTCGGTCTCGAACACGTCAACGCCCTGCTCTTCCAGAACGTGGTTCAAGCCCAGCTCTTCGGAGACCATCGACTTGCTCTTGGTGACCGTTCTGACGCCCTGTTGGCGGGCAATCTCGGACACGATGGCGTTGGCCTGCGCCGCGTCCCGCGCGAAATGCACCTGCCCGCCGGCGGCCTGCACGTTGCGCTCTAGCATCGCCAGGTAGTAGTCAAGGTGGGCGATGGTGTGCTCCTTGATGCTGCGAGCCTGCTGCCGCCAGTCCTCCCACACGTCCTCGGTCACTTCGGCAATCGCCTCTCGGCGCGTGCCGTCGAACCCGCTGCCGGCGCGCCGCAACGCCTGTCGCAGCTGCTCATCCCGCACCGCCGCCTGCGACGCCGCCACGAATTCGCGGGTTGCCACCTCCGCCATCGGTCAGCCCTCGCCGCCGTCCAGCACCTGCGCGATGTGCTGGACCGAAACGGGCAGATTCTGCCGGCTGATTGCCCCGCCGATGTGCATCAGGCAGCCCATGTCGCAGGCGGTTACGGTGTCCGCGCCGCTCTGCCGGATTGACGCCAGCTTGTCCGCCAGCATCTCTTCGGATATGTGCGGGTACTTGACGGCAAATGTCCCGCCGAATCCGCAGCACTGCTCCGCGTCCGGCAGGTCCACCAGTTCCACGCTAACGGCGTTGTTCAGCAACTGCTGCGGAGCCTCCCTTACTCGCATCTCCCGCAGCAGGTGGCACGACGGGTGATAGGCCACCGTTCGCGTCGCCGCCGGTCCATCTGCCGCCGGTCTCTCTACCGGTGATGTGTCCACACCCAGCACCTCGGTCAAAAACTCGGTGAACTCATACACCCGGTCCCGCAACGCCTCTGCGCGTTCCAGCATCACCGGGTCGTCCGCAAAAAGGTCCTCGTAAAACACCCGCAGCATCGCCCCGCACGAACCCGAGGGCACCACGACGTACTGCGACCCGTCCAGTGCGTCCAGCGTGCGTACCGCCAGTTTCCTGGCTTCCTGGGTGAAACCGGAGTTGTACAGCGGCTGCCCGCAGCAGGTTTGCCCCTCGGGAAAATCCACCTCCACCCCGCACCGCCGCAGCACCCGCACCACGCTTACGCCCACTTCCGGGTACAGTTGGTCGATGATGCAGGTGACAAAAAGGGATGCCCGGATGGGCGGCGGCTGGCTCAAAGCAATCTCCCGCGCAAATCGCCGGGCAAGGTTAGCAGAGCCACCCCATTCCGGCAAGACAACCCGCTCATCCTGTATCATACCCCCGACTCCAACACGCCCGACCGGAGACCCCCTCAATGGCCGAAGAACTCACCAGGATTACCCGTCCCGCGGCGGGAAATTACCAGGGCAAGCGCAAGCTGCTGCTGGCTCCGCTGATTCACCTGCCCGTTCCTCCCGATGCGATGCCTCCGGAGGGCGCCGAGATCATGGCCCGTTATTGGGAGCAGGTTGACGTGCAGGTGCGCGCCGTCCAGAACGCGCTGGGCAGCGTCAGCCACGTGTATCACGAGAACACGCCCGAGGGCGGCGCGGACGGCCTGGGCTACCTGGAAGCCAGCGGCCAGAGCAGCCACGCCATCGTCAAGTCGCTGACGGAAGACGGCGCAACCCTGGAATCCACCGAATCCATGGAAATCATGGCCGAATCCCTCGACCTGCAACGCTGCCTCATGCAGCCTCTGATGAGTCCGGCGGTCGCCAGCCGGTTGCAGGAATGGTTCTCCGAGGCCACCCGCCGCCGCTACGAGTTCATCGCTGAGGCCATCAACTCCACGCTGCCCGAGGATGAAACCGGACTGCTGCTGATCAACGAACGCCATCAGGTGCAGTTCCCGTCCGACCTGGAGGTAATCTACGTCGCCCCGCCGGCCCTGGACGAGTTCCGCCGCTGGCTCCAGAACTGGACGGAACAACTGCAACGCGAGATGGCCGCGCAATCCGGTGCACAACCGGAGGATGAAACCGAAGAGCAAACCGCTGCCGGCTGAGCATCGATCCTCATGTGGACTGCAACCGAAGACGTCTTGCCCCACATCGCCATCGGCGCCGGCATCCTGGGCACCGGCGGCGGCGGCAACCCGTACATCGGCCAACTGCGGGCCCGTGAAGCCATCCGCAAATGGGGCCCCGTGACCGTGCTTTCTCCCGAGGAACTGCCCGACGACGCCAGGATTGTGTGCGTCGGCGGCATCGGCGCGCCCACCGTCGGCGTCGAAAAGGTGCGCGACCTCCAGTCGTACCACGCCCTGCGCGCCATCGAGGATTACGTCGGAATGACTGCCACCGCGCTGATCTCCAACGAAATCGGCGGCAGCAACTCCGTGGAGCCGCTCATCGCCGCCGCCAAAGCCGGCCTGCCGGTGGTGGACGCCGACGGCATGGGCCGGGCCTTCCCCGAGTTCCAGATGAAGACCTTTTTCGTCTATGGCGTGCCCTGCT
>JAJDWF010000084.1 GCA_022825745.1 Dehalococcoidia bacterium
CCTAAGCGACGCCTTGCTCACCGAACCTCCCGCCGAAGACGCGAAATCGGAAACGGCAAAGGTGGAGGGTATGGAGGTCACGCTGGCGGTTCGTCGCGTCTCTTCAGGCTAATCGATATGCCCGAACTCCCCGAAGTCGAAAACACCCGCCAGTACCTCATCCGTTCCGGCTTGGTCGGACGCAGGTTGGGCGCGCCGGAAATCACCTGGGCCAACACCATCCGCGAGCCGTCGGTGGGCGAATTCATCGAGGGCGTTGCCGGCCGCCGCGTCGCTGATGTGCGCAGACGCGGTAAGTATCTCATCGCTCCGCTGGATGATGAGCAGCACCTGGTGCTCCACCTGGGAATGACCGGCCGGCTCCGCATACACGACGGCGACAGCGAACCGCCGCCCATGGTGCGCCACACTTTCCCGCTGGACGACGGTAGGGAGATGCGTTTCATCGACCCGCGTAAGTTCGGCCATCTGTGGCTGCTATCCGATCCCACAGACGCCATGTCCAAAATGGGGCCGGAGCCGTTGGAACCGTCTTTCACCGTCGAGATGCTTACGGATGCCCTTGTCGGTCGTAAAGCCCCCTTGAAAGCGCTTTTGCTGGAGCAGTCCGTCGTCGCCGGGTTGGGCAATCTCTATGCCGACGAAGCGCTGTTTCTGTCCGGCATTCACCCGGAGCGCGCCGGCAACACTCTGTCCGATGATGAGCTTCCCCGCCTCCACGGCGCCATCGTAACCGCGCTGACCCGTTCCACCGATGCGTATGCCGCCGCGCGGGAAGCCGAGTGGCCGGACCCTCCAACGGCGCTGTCGCCGTGGACGATACCCCGGGACAAGGGCGCAGTTTGCCCCCGTTGCGGTACAGAGGTGCAACTGCTGCGCGTGCGCAACCGCAGCACCTGGTATTGCCCGGACTGCCAGCCAGCCGGTTGATGGTTTCCCCGAACGGCCCTTATTTGACGGCGGCCCGCCCGCCCGCTTAAACTATTCTCGACCAATCGGGTCGCGCCTTTAGCGTGTCTCGCCATTGGTTCATGCAAGACATCTGCTGTTGGAGGCTGACTAAAATGGCCGGTTACCGCAAGCATGAAGCCCAGGAATGGGCCTGGCAAACTCTGAAAGGGCAGTGGACGACGCTGGTCACGCCCTTCACCCCCGATAACCGGGTCGATACCGAGGGACTCCGGAGCAACATACGCCACGTCCAGAGCCTGGGGGTGCGCGGCGGTGGCTGCACCTGGAACATGGGCGAATTCTGGAGCCTGACCGAAGCCGAACGCCGCCTCGTGATGGATACGGTCGCCGACGAAGCCGCCGGCCGTTGGCTGATTGGCGCGCACGTTACCGATACGTCGCTCAAAGAGAGCATCGCGTTGGCGGAACACGCCCAGGAGCGCGGGTTCGACCTGCTCATCATCGCGCCGTCCTACATGGTCACCAAGACCGAGGACCAGGTTGTGGAGTTCGTGCGGCAGGTTGCCGACAGCACCGACCTGGCGATGATGTTCTACAACTCCCCGCAGTTCGGCATCACCATCAGCCCTCAGGGCCTCAAGCGCCTCTGCGCCATCCCCAACGTCGTGGGTGTCAAGGAAGCCAGCTTCAACCAGCAGATCTCCATCGAAACCCACCTGTTGGTAGGCCGGGACGCCGTCATCAGCACGCCCGACGAGTGGATTTTCCACAAGGCCCAGGAGTTGGGATTCCACCAGCAGGTGATGTTTGCCAACACCTCCGACTGGCGCTTCGACACCCCGCTGCACAACTACTACACGCAGTTTATCGACCGCGCCACCGCCGGCGACCTTGACGTGGAGTTCTACAACCGCCACCTCAAGGACATCAAGGCGCTGTCCGACAAGTGGTGGGGCGGCACGATGAAGAAGACGGGCGGCGCATTGCCCGTGTCCATGTGCAAGGCCTGGGGCGAGATGATGGGCATGGCCGGCGGCAGCGTCCGCGCGCCCTTGACCGACCTCACCGACGAGCAAAAGAGTTCGCTCTGGCGGGAATTGGAACCGCTGCTGCCTCGTCCCGTGGCTACGCCGGCCACGCCGCTGCCCGAAGTCATCCGTGGCCGTTCCCACGCCCCCTGGCTCAATGGGAACCGTGAGCCTGGCCGCCACTACGACCTCGACGGGTCCGGCATGATGCTGCTGGTCAGCGCCCAGAACAAGGCCGAGGCGCTGGAAGCCGACCGCGGCGGCGCCGACATCATCGACCTGAAAAACCTGCAAGAAGCGCTGGTAGGCTCGGCCCATCCCAGCCTGGTCAGGGAAGTGCGGGAGACCATCCCGCCCCACAAGCACGTCAGCGTCACGCTGGGCGTCGTTCCCAACCAGCCGGGCACCGTGGCCATGGCCGTCCACGCCGCGACGATGATGGACGCCACCTCGGTCAAGGTGGGCTTCCAGGTTGCCGACTACGAAACCGCTGTGGAAGTGCTGCGCGAATCCCGCGCCGCCATCGGCAACTCTGAGACCAAGCTCATTGGGTCCCTCTTTGCGGACAACCTGCTCTTCGAGGGTGGCCTTGACCCGCACCTGATGGTCCAACTCGCGAGAGACGGCGAATGCGACGGCTTCCTCATCGACACCCTCACCAAGGACGGGCGCAACCTGTTCGACTTCATGCCTGAACCGGTGCTGCGCGACATGGTCATGGAAGCCAAGGCGGCCGGCCTCAGCACCGCGCTCAGCGGCCATCTGAAGCTGGACAACCTGGACGAACTTGCCCGCATTAACCCCGACATCGTCGGCGTGCGCGGAGCAGTCTGTTCCAGCGGCGAACGTGACCGCGCCGTCGCGTGGGAAGCCGTGGCCTACTTCAAGGAGCAACTTGACCTGCGCAAGAGCGGCCAGATCGACGTCCGCGCCCCCGTGGGCGTGGCCCACAATGGCAACGGTAACGGCAATGGCCACCAGAACGGCAGCGGCTGGACCGTCATAGACGGGCGCGGCAAGAACTGTGCCGGCGTCATCGCCGCCCTCAGCCGCCAGATGGAGTACGACCGCACGTCCTTCATCGAGGCCATCCTTCACGACGCCCTCAACATCTACGACGTCATCTACTGGACCGAGCAGGCCGGCCACAAGCTCCTGACCCAGCGGAAAGAGAACGACGGCACACTCCGCGTCCTCATCCAGCCCTACGGCAACGGCCGGTAACACGTCCGCAAGGGAACTGGCGTAGGGGCGGGTCTCAGACCCGCCCCTACCTTTGTCAGTTTGGGTGGCAGTAGTGGACAGCGTTGACCGCCTTCACTGCCCAACCCTATAATCCGACCCGTCCGGCGTACTGGGAATGTTCCGCTAACCAGTTTCCCGACCAACCGCAGCGCCGGAGTTGGAGGGCTTGATGGCTCGCTTTGACTACCTGGAGCCGCACTCCCTGGATGAGGCGCTCCGGCTGCTGGCCGAAGGTGGCGATAATACGCGCCTCGTCGCCGGCAGCACCGACTTCCTGGTGCGTTGGCGCACCGGCGTGTGGCGTCCCGATTCCGTCGTTTGCATGCAGCATGTTCCCGGCCTGGACTACATCACTTGGAACCCCGACGATGGCCTGTCCATCGGCGCGCTGGCGACCGTCCAGGACATTGAGCAGAGCGACGAGGTTCGCAATCGCTACCCGGCGCTCGCCGCCGGCGCAACGGCATTCGCCGGCGTGCAGGTGCGGAACCTCGCCACCGTGGCCGGCAACATCTGCAACGCCTCCCCGGCCGGCGATACTCTGCCGGCGCTGCTCGCCTACAACGCCCAATGCCGCATCGTCGGAACCGGAGGCGAGCGTTGGCTGCCCCTGGACGAGGTGTTCGTCGGCCCGGGCCGCACCGCGTTGGAATCTGGCGAGATTCTGACCGAGATTCGGCTGCCCGCGCCGGCTGAGAACACGGGCGGCCTGTACATCAAGCACAGCCCGCGCGGCGCAATGGACATTTCGGCGGTGGGCGTCGCATCCGTGGTCAGCCTCAACGCCGACGGCGCTTGCGCCTCCGCGCGCATAGCCCTGGGCGCCGTTGCGCCGACCCCCGTGCGAGCTTACGGCGCGGAGGGCCGTCTGGTGTCCCAAACACTGGATGCCGCCAACATCGCTGAGGCCGGACGCCTGGCCGCTCAATCCTGCAGCCCCATCGCCGACGTGCGCAGCGGCGCCGACTACCGCCGCGAGATGGTTCGCGTCCTCACCGAAAGGACGCTAAGCCACGCCGTCGCCACCGCCGGCAACCCGCCCTCATACGATGACATCCGTCGCCTCGCGGTTCAAACCGCTTGGTAACGAATCCGTCATTCCCGTCCCGACCATCATTCCCGCTACCACCGTCATTCCCGCGAAAGCGGAAACCCACGCGCAAACCTCGAGGTTGCCTAATGAAACAACCCTTGACACTCAAGATAAACGGCGAAAACCGCCTGCTGCTGGTGGAGCCGTTCTATTCCCTGCTGGACTGCCTGCGCGACGAGGCCAGGCTGACCGGTTCCAAGAAGGGCTGCGATGAAGGCGACTGCGGGGCCTGCACCGTCCTGCTGGACGGCAAGCCCGTAACGTCCTGCTTGGTGTTAGCCCACAGCGCCCACGATGCCGAGATAACTACCATCGAAGGCTTGGCGGATGTGGACGGTCTTAGCCCCGTGCAAAAGGCCTTCGTAGAACACGGCGGCCTGCAATGCGGGTTCTGCATCCCCGGCCTCATCATGTCCGCCACCGGATTCCTGCAAGCCAACCCCGAACCCACCGAGGAAGACGTCCGATTCGCCATCGGCGGGAACCTCTGCCGCTGCACGGGCTACAACCGCGTGGTGGAAGCAATCATGGCAGCCGCTGCCGAAATGCGCGAATCCGCCTGACCATCTTTGACCGTTATCTCCTCAGTCAACTCCGATACGGAGGCACCCGATGACCACGACCACCCAGTTCAAAGTCCTGGAACAGAACCACCCTCGCGTGGACGCCTACGAAAAGGTGACCGGCCGCGCCGCCTACGCCTCCGACGTGTACCTGCCGGGTATGCTGGCGTGCAAGCTGCTGCCCAGCGAGCGGAACCATGCCCGCATCGTCAGCATCGACACCGGCGCGGCTGCTGCCCTGCCGGGAGTGCGGGCCGTAGTTACCGGGACTGATTTCCCCGATGTCCGCTTCGGTTCGGGCGCCCTGCGCGACCGCTACGTGATGCCCCGCGAGGTGGTGAATTTCGTGGGCGAGCCTATCGCCGCCGTCGCCGCCGATGACGAGGCTACCGCTCAGGAGGCCATCGAGCTTATCAAGGTCGAATATGAGGACATTCCCTCGGTGGTCAACCCGCTGGCGGCCATGGTGGACGGAGCCGCGTCCGTCCATCCCGACCTGGAGAGCTACGAGGGCTACGGCTTCACGCTGGGCCACAACGTCAGCACGCTGCTGGACGCCGACCGGGGCGACGTGGAACAGGCTTTCCGCGACGCCGACGTGGTGGTCGAGGACGTGTACCGCTCCCAGGGAATCAACCAGGGCTTCCTGGAACCCATGGCCTGCGTCGCCGACGTGGAACCCAGCGGCCGGCTGGTAATCTACGCCTCCACCCAGGGGCCATACCAGATACGCGCCGGGCTGGCCGCCGTGCTGGAGATGCCGGTGTCGCGCATCCGCATCGTTCCCATGGAACTGGGCGGTGGATTCGGCGCAAAGCTGCGCTTGGCGTTCGAGGCGTTCCCGGCGCTGCTGGCCATGCGTACGGGCCGGCCGGTCAAGCTGGTCAACACCCGCGAGGAAGTGTTCACCATGAACGGCCCGCGCCTGCCCGTGACCAACTACGTCCGCTCCGGCGTGATGAACGACGGCACCATCGTCGCCCGTGAGGCCTACACCATCTTCGACGTGGGCGCGTACTTGGGTGCCGGCCCCAACTCCGGCATCGGACACGGCATCGGCGCGTACCGCATCCCCAACTTCCGGCTGCGTTCCTACGGCGTGTACACCAACAAGATCTACGTCGGATCCTACCGCGCCTCCGGCGTCGCCGACATGACCTTCGCCGTCGAGTCCCACATGGACCACATCGCCCACGAAATCGGCATGGACCCCTACGACCTGCGCTTGCACAACGCGCTTCGCGAGGGCGACGTGTCCGTGAGCGGTGCCGTCGTCCCGTCCAACGGCCTGATCGAGACGCTGGAAGCCATCAAGGAAACGATGGAATGGCCCCGCCAGCTTGAGGACGGTCACGGCCTGGGCCTCGCGCTTTGCGAATGGCGCAGCGGCAGCGGCCCTTCTACTGCCGCCATCAGCATCAACGACGACGGCACCGTGAGCCTGCTCACCGGCTCCACGGACATTTCCGGCAGCGACACCTCGCTCGCTGCCATCGCCGCCGAGGCGTTGGGCATCCCCATGAGCAGCGTCATCGTCGCCAAGCGGGACACCGACATGGCCCCCTATACCGGCCAGTCCGGCGGCAGTCGTGTCGTGTACAGCCAGGGCACCGCGGTGCAGCGGGCCGCCGAGGACACCGTGCAGAAACTGATGGCCCTGGCCGCCGAGCGTCTGGGTGTGCCGGAAGATGCGCTGGGCTGCGAGGATGGCCGGGTGTACGTGATGGACAACGAACCCCAGGGTCTGACCTTTGTGCAACTGGCCGCCGCCAGCATCACGTCGCGGGGCGGGCCGATCATCGGAACGGCGGCGCTGTCCAGCATGCCCTACACGCCGGTGTTCGCGGCGCAGGCCGCCGAGGTCAAGGTTGACCGGGATACCGGCCAGATCAAGCTCCTCCGCTACGTACAGGCCCAGGATGTGGGCGTTGCCATCAACCCCATGGCGGTGGAAGGTCAACTGGACGGTGGCGTGGTGCAGGGCATCGGACGCGCCCTCACTGAGGACCAGCAGTTTGATCCTGACAACGGGGCCGTCCGCAATCCCTCCTTCGCGTCTTACCTGATGCCCCTGGCCATCGACCTGCCGGAAATCGAGGACGTGCTGATCCGGGTGCCGGCCGAGGACGGACCCTTTGGTGCTCGCGCCGTCGCCGAACCTCCGGGCTTCGGGCCGCCCGCCGCCATCGCCAACGCCGTGTACGACGCCGTGGGCGTGCGGGTCAAGCAACTGCCGCTGTCCGGCGAACGGGTGCTGGCCGCGCTGAACGGCGAGTACGACGACATCCCGTTCGACGTGGAGGCCCTACGACTGGCGGAGGGCATTATCTGAGATCCGTGCGCCCGTAAACGTGGGTCGGCGTAACGATCACGCCGTACCGACGGTCATTCCGCATTGCCTGGTCGTACTCCGGCCAGTTGGGATGCTCTTGGCCGGCTGCGGTTCGATATACGTTACGCAACGTCTCCCGGTATTCGTCGGCGCTGGCGCTATCGACGCTAACCAGCCGGGCTTCGCCCTCCAGCACCACGAAGTTGCGCCAGTCGTCGGTGCCCACCAGGATGGTGCAGCGCGGATCCCGTCGCAGGTTGCGCAATTTCGCCCGGTCCTCAGTGGTGGTGAACGCTACGCCGTCTCCATAGATGCCACAGGTTACGACGCTCATCTGCCCCGCCCCGTTGCGTCGGAATGTGGTCAGCGCTCCGTTGTGATTGCGGGTCAGGAAATCCCGTTGCGCGTCGGTCAGCATTTGATTTCTCCTCGGATGTAGTCCTAACTCAGCCAGAATTGCGAGCCGGCTTCGGTTTTTAGCACCTCGATGCGGGCGGGGAACAGGTCCTTCAGGTCGTCCAGGTGGGTTATCACAATGATTTTCTCGAACTCGCCCTGGATGGATGCGATGGCATCCACGATGCGCTCGCGCCCGGCGGCGTCCTGGGTGCCGAACCCCTCGTCGATGAACAGCGTGGGCAACGGCGTCCCCAAACGCTGCGACAGCACCTTGGACAGCGCAATGCGCAACGCCAGGTTGATGCGGAATGCCTCGCCGCCGCTGAACAGCTCATAGTTGCGGGAACCCAGCTCGTCGCTGATCAGGATGTCCAGGGTCTCCGTGGTGTTGCCGCTCCGGTTGTCCCGCTGGGTTTCCAACCGAATCGCCATGCGGTTGTCCGTCATGCGGCCCAGCAGGTGGTTGGCTTCGTTTTCCAGGTGCGGCACGGCGGCATCGATGAGCATGGCCGGCACCCCGCTCCTGCCGAAAGCGCCAAACAGCTCGGCGTAGATGCCCTGCTCGGTCTGAGCGCTGTTGTGGCTGCTCTGGAGGCGGGCAATTTCAGCCCGGTAGCCACGCCTTCTTTCCGCGTCGGCCTGCAAGCGGCCCTGCCTGGCCAGCAGATCATCTCTTTCCTCGGACAGCGCGGCCAGCCGGACGTTTGCCGATTCCGCCGCCCGTTCCTGCTCCGGCAGCTCGGCAATGGCCGCCACGTCTGCCGTTAACCCGGCTTCGGCATCGGCCAGTTCCGTCCGCCAGCGTTCCGCCCGCTCTTCATTCTGCCCCAGTTCGGCCTCATCATTGGGCAGGCGGGCCAAAGCCGCGTCCAAGTCTCGCCGCTCGGTTTCCCAATGCAGCAGCGATTGCGTCAGTCGGTACGCCTCCTCCCGGCTGGCTTCGTCATAGCCCAGGGCCGCAATGGCATCGTCGATTTCGCCCAGCGCAACCCGTTCGGCGGCGGCAAAATCCCCGGCCACCAGCGCGGTTTGCAGCCCGGCCAGACGTGGGCGCAGCGCGGCCAACTGTTCCCCGGCGTCATCGCTCTGCCGCTTTTCCTGCTCCAGCCGGCCCCGTTCCTGCTGCGTTTGCCGCTGCCGTCGGGCCAAAGCCTTGCGCCGGCAGTCCGTATCGCCGGACAGTTCCTCCAGCCGTTGCGTCAGGCCGTTGAGTCCTTCCTTGATTTCACCATGCTGCCGCAGCTTGGCCGCAATCTCCGACTCATACCAGTCCGCGATGTTGCCGCAGGCGTCTTCGGTCAGGGGCGTGCGGCACAGTGGGCACAACGCGCCGGCGGCGGACATTTCAACCTGCCGGGCCCGCAGTTCCTTCCCCTCAGCGACGCATCGCTCCAGATCGCCTTGCGCCACCGCAATGCTTCCTTGCAGTTCAGTGGCATCGGCGGTTTGCTCGTCAATGACCTGCTGC
This sequence comes from Dehalococcoidia bacterium, assembly GCA_022825745.1. Classification (GTDB taxonomy): domain Bacteria; phylum Chloroflexota; class Dehalococcoidia; order Lucifugimonadales; family UBA3495; genus Bin87. The sequence continues at coordinate 9,041 of JAJDWF010000084.1, forward strand.
TCGGCCAGCAGGTCACACTCCGCGGCCGCCAAAACTTCCAGCCCGTCGGCGATGGACTCGGCCCGGCCGGCCCACGGTTCCAGTTCCTCTCGGATACGTCGTTCCAGCTCCATGGACTCCGCAGACAGCGTGGCCTGCTCCCGCCCAATCGCCACCTGCAACTCGTTGCGCCGGTCGTGCAGGCGGTCGTACTCACGGCGTACCGATTCCAGACGTTCCAGCTCCTCGCGAGCCGCCGCCAGCCGCCCCGCTCCGGCGTCGATTTCGTCGGTCCGCTCCGACAAGGCCTTGGCGTGGTCGATCCGCTGCCGGACGGCCGCCATTGCTGCGCCGGTCCGCTCGATATCCTCCCGCAGCGTGGCAATGCGGCGTTCCGCCGCCGCCAGTTCGGCCTGCTTCCGGCGCAGCCCTTCTACGCTGGCCCGTCGCTCCGCCGCCTCCGATGCGGCAGTGTCCAGTTCCCCAGCCAGCGCGGTCAGCCGTCGCTCAATGACGGCCAGTTCGTCGGTGGGGTCGGCCAGCTCGTCCAGCGCCGTTCTGGTTTGGGTCAGCGCGCCCTCGGTTCGGGTGACGCTGTCCTGCCACTCGGAGCGTTTATTGCGGGCGGCCGCCTGCAGGATTTCGTACAAGTCCAGGCCTAGGATTGACGACAGCACGTCCTTCCGCTCCGACGGCGTTTTGCGTGTGAATTCGTCCGAGCGGCCCTGCAACAGAAAGGCGGAGTTCACGAAGGTGTCGTAGTCCATGCCCAGCAGGTTTCGGATGCGGGCGGCGGTCTCGTTCAGCGTGTTTCCGGTAATGGGACGTGGCTGGTCGGCATCGTCCAGCACGAACAAGTCCAGCTCGGTGCGACCCTGGCCGGCGCTACGACGCCGGCGGACGGCCCGGTACAGTTGACCTTTAGCCTGGAAATCGAGTTCGACCCGGCACTCGGTTTCTCCATACGCGATTAGGGAATTATGGTTCCTGCTGCCGGTTCTGGCCTGCCCCCACAGGCACCAGGTCATGGCGTCCAGCAAGGCCGACTTGCCATGTCCATTCGCCCCGCACAGGCAGGCTACGTGAATGCCCTGCAAGTCCAGCGGGGGAACGTCATCGCGGTAGCACAGGAAATTGCGGACTGACAATCGGAGAGGGATCATGGCATCGCCGATTGTACCACCCGGCCATTGCACGGTTCGCCCCACCGGTTCCGTTATCAAGGGTGTCACTTGGGCGGTGGTATAATTTTCTTGGACGAAAACCGATGCACATCGCCAGCAATCACAAAGCCGACCGCGAGAGCGGCCCCATCATCGTGGTGGATAATTTGCGGAAACGTTACGGCGATGTGCAAGCCGTGGACGGCGTTTCCTTTCAAGTGCACAAGGGCGAGGTTTTCGCCCTGCTCGGGCCGAACGGGTCGGGCAAGACCACGACGGTTGAAATCATCGAGGGGATGCGTACCGCCGATAGCGGGCAGGCCAAGGTTGGGGGAATCGATGTTGGAAAGGACCCGAAGGCGGTCAAGCATCTCATCGGCGTCCAGCTCCAGAGCAGCGCTTTTTTTGAGCACCTGCAATTGCAGGAAATCCTGAAAATGTTGGGCAGCATCTACCGGATGAAAGTTAACCCGGAACCGCTGCTCAATACCGTTGACCTGTGGGAGCGCCGCTCCGCCTCGTTCCGCACGTTGTCCGGCGGACAGAAGCAGCGTTTCGCCATCGCCGCCGCGCTGGTCAACGATCCGGCGGTGATATTCCTGGACGAGCCGACCACCGGCCTTGACCCGCAGGCCAGGCATCTGATGTGGGAAACCATCTCCGGTTGGAAAGAGGAAGGCCGCACCATCGTTTTGACCACTCACTACATGGAGGAGGCGGAAGAACTCTGCGACCGGGTGGCGGTGATGGACGCGGGCAAAATCATCACCCTTGACACTCCGGATACTCTGATCGAAGAACTGATTGGTCGGGGATTCCATCGCGACCACGAAGTGCGCGCCGCGACACTTGAGGACGTTTTCCTGGATTTGACCGGACGTTCGTTGCGAGAGTTCTGAATTGGTCACCCGACCCGCTATCTACCTCACCTGGATGTCCATCCGAATGTGGGCGCGAGACCGTGCCGCGCTGTTCTGGACCTTCTTCCTGCCGCTGGTGATCATGGTCATATTCGGCCTGCTCAACTTCGGCGAGTTGGGAAAGGTGGATCTGGGCATCGTCGATCTGGCGCAGAACGAGGCGTCGGCCCGGTTCATCGAAGAGGCGAGCGACGTGGAAGCCCTGCGGGTGGTGATCGGTGCCGAGCAGGATGAGTTAGCGGCGTTAGCCGATGGACAGCGGGACGTCATCCTCATCCTGCCGCAGAATTTTGGACCGGCGGTTACGGCGCAGGGGGCGGTTTGGGAACCGGTCACGGTGCGAGCGCTGTACCATGCAGGACGACAGGCCGAGTCGGAGGTGGGTCTGGGTATCCTGCAATCGGGAATCGACGATCTGAACTTCGCGCTGAGCGATGCGAAACGTCTGGTGACGCTGGAGGGCGAAGCCGTAGCCGCCCGCGATCTCGGGTACATCGACTTCCTGATGCCCGGCGTCATCGGCATGGCCATTATGCAGTTGGGGCTGTTTAGCGTGGCCTTCAGTTTCGTCACCATGAAGCGGGAAGGCGTGCTGCGCCGGCTGCTGGCGACGCCGCTGAACCCGGCCACCCTCTTGACTGCCCAGGTGATTACCCGGCTGATCGTCGTCATCTTGCAGACCCTGATCCTGGCCGGCGTCGCCGTGTTCGTATTCGGAGCCGAGTTCGCCGGCAATTTCTTCGCCGTGCTGCTGGCGGCGGGATTGGGCGGCGCGGTGTTCCTGGCGCTGGGTTTCGCCGTTTCGGGATGGGCGCGCACCGAGCAGCAGGCCGCTCCCCTGGCCAACATCGTCTCGCTGCCCATGATGTTCCTGTCCGGCGTGTTCTTCTCCCGCGACGTTCTGCCGGGCATCTTGCAAACCGTAACCGACTATCTGCCGTTGACTTTCCTGGTGGAGGCCATCCGCGGCATGACGGTGCAGGGAGACTCGATAGTTGCCCAGTGGCCCAACTTTCTGGGAATGGCGGTCTGGTTTGTGATAGCCTTCGTCATCGCCAACCGCACCTTCCGCTGGGAATAGGTATTTAAAATGTTTGATAACCTGACCGACCGACTCACCGGCATATTCAACCGCCTGCAGGGCCGGGGCCGCCTGAGCGAAAAGGACATTGACGACGCCCTGAGCCAGGTGCGTCGCTCGCTGTTGGAGGCCGACGTCAATTTCCGCGTCGCCCGTGATTTTGTCGCCAACGTAAAGGAACGCTCGCTGGACAGCGCGGTGTTGGAGAGCCTGTCGCCCGGTCAACAGGTCGTCAAGATCGTTCACGAGGAATTGACCGAAATTCTCAGCGCCGGCGACCACCGGCTCACCCCGGCCAGCCAGTTGCCGTCGGTTTTGATGCTGGTGGGATTGCAGGGTTCCGGCAAGACCACCACCGCCGCCAAGCTGGCGCTCAACATGAAGCGGCAGAGCCACAGCCCCATGCTGATCGCCGCCGACCTGCGGCGGCCCGCCGCTATCTCGCAGCTGGAAACGCTGGGCAAGCAACTGGACATCCCGGTGTACACGGAAGATCCCAAATCGTCCACGCCGGCCAAAGTCGCCGCCGCCGGCGTCAAGCGCGCCACCGAGCTGGCGCTCACCTGGGCCATCGTGGACACCGGCGGACGGCTGCACATTGACGACGACCTCATGTCCGAGCTGGAGGAGGTGAAGGCCGCCGTCTCGCCGCACCAGACCATCCTGGTGGTGGACGCGATGACCGGCCAGGACGCGGTGAACGCCGCCCAGGAGTTCCACCAGCGCGTCGAGCTCGACGGACTCATCATGTCCAAGATGGACGGCGACGCCCGTGGCGGCGCGGCCCTTTCCATCACGCGCGTAACCGGCGTCCCGATCAAGTTCATCGGCACCGGCGAACGCAGCGACGCGCTGGAGCAGTTCCATCCCGACCGCATGGCCTCCCGCATCCTGGCCATGGGCGACGTGCTGACGCTCATTGAACGCGCCCAGGACGCCGTTGACGAGGAGAAAGCCCGCGAACTGGAACGCAAGATGCGGACGGCCAGTTTCACCCTGGACGATTTCCTGGACCAGATTCAGGGCGTGAAAAAGATGGGCGGTCTGGCCTCCGTGATGGAAATGATGCCGGGGTTGGGGCGACAAACCAAAAAAATGCAGGGCCAACTGGACGAGGGGGAACTGCGCAAGACCGAGGCCATCATCCGGTCCATGACCCTGCAGGAGCGCGCCAATCCCGAGATCATCAAGGGCAGCCGCCGGCGTCGTATCGCGCTGGGCAGCGGCACCAACCCCTCGGACGTCAACCGCGTCCTCAACCAGTTCAAGCAGACGCAGCGCCTGATGCGCCAGTTCTCCAACAACCCCAAGGGCCTGATGCGGATGTTGCGCTAAGCGCCGCGGTCAATCAGGAACCGGCGACCCTGCCGGCCCGCAACGCCGCGAAGAGGTACGCCGTTGCGTAAGAGCGCCACGGCGACCACCGGTGAGAGAACTCCAGCAACTCCGCGTCGTTGATCTCCGCTCCGTCGAAGTAAAGGCCGGCTACCGTTCGCCTCAGCGCCAGGTCGCCGATGGGGAACCCGTCGGGCCGGGCCAGCGCGCGAACCAGCACCCACTGTGCCGTCCATTGGCCCACGCCGCGCAAAGCGACCATGCGATTGATAACTTCTTCGTCGGGCAGGTCATGCATCCCCTCAAACCCGTCGGGTGATTCCAGCGCCGCTTGGGCGATGCCCCGGATGTACTCCGATTTCCGCACGCTCAACTTCAACTGCCGCAGGTCGCCCACCTCCGCCGTGGCCAGCGCGTCAGCCCGTGGAAATGCGTACCACTCCCGGCCTTCGATTGACGCGCGCACGCCGTAATTCTGGATCAACAGGTTGCGCACGATTCGGGCCACGGCGGTGGCAATCTGCTGGCCCATGACCGCCTGCACAAGGGCCTCGAAAACCGACGCGGTTCGGGTGTTGTGGTACCCGTAAAACTGCTCAACCACTTCGGACAGCACCGGGTCGTCACCGACGGCGTCGTAGAACGGCCGCAGGTTCTGGTCGCAGCCCAGAAGCCATGCAATCTGCCGGCCGGCCCGTTCCGCGTCGCCGTCGCTCAAGTCGTCGCCGGTGAGGGCGATGGTCAATTCCGGGTCGTCCACCGAACCGGTTGACTCCACTCTGGCCAGCGCAACCTTGTCTCCCAGGTCCAATAGCCGGATGTATGAACCGTCGATATAATCCTCGGTCTTGAATTCCTGGTCTCGGGAGTAGTTCGGCTGCCCCGCCGTCAGTTCGAAATCGTAAGGCGCGGCGGGCTTGATCGCTCGGGTCAACGTGGTTTCCATCAGATTTCAACCTCGCCCAGGTTCGTGTAAATCGCTCCCCGGGGTGTAAGTTCGCTCTTGTAGAGCCGCACCGCGTCGGGCCGCCAGGATGCCAGCCGGGGCACGGCGCAGTTCGTGATGGCCGCCACCAGCCGCTTGCGCTCCGCTGCGGATATGCGGTCCCGCACGCGCCCGATGGTCAGGTGCGGACGAAACGGCCTCCGTTCAGCGTCCCAGCCGAGGCTGACGGCCAACGCCTCGACCCGCTGCTGCAAGTCTGCCAGGGTCTCCATGTCGCCGGACACTCCGGCCCAGATCACCCGCGGATTGTTGCGGTTGGGGAAGGTTCCCAACCCTGAAAGCGAAAGCGCCGGGGCCGGCGCGCCTCCCACACTCTCCAGCAACTCGTCTAGGATGCGCGGTGCCAGCGCCGGGTCGGTGGCGCCCAAAAACTTCAACGTCAGATGTATGCCCGACGGTCGCACCCAACGCACGCCGCCGGACGCTGCCGAGTCCAAGTCGTCGATGACCTCCTCGAGCAGCGCGATCCATTCGGCGGGCAACGGCAGGGCGATGAACGTGCGCAGCGTGTCCACGTGTTCAGCCACCCTTCAACTCCTCGCGTAGCCGGCCCAGCGCAGCGTACCAGGACGTGAGGTCCTGCAGGGAATAACGCGCGTTGGCCGGGCTGGGGTTGGGCAGGACGAAAACCTTGCTGTCGCCGATGGTGAGCGCCTGGCGGCCCAACGTGATCTCGCCGGCGTGGGCGACGTTTTCGGCATACCGCAGGTAGGCGCGGTAACCTGTTGCCCCGTGAAAACAGGCGATGGCGGGCCGGTATTGCAGCAGCTTCTCTCGCAATAGCGGCGCGTCCCGACGATAGTCGGACGCGGCCAACCCGGACGCTTGGGGCGTCGGGCGTTTCACCACGTCGGTGAACCCGATACCCATGTCCAGCAAGGCCGCGTCGTCTTCCGGGCCGACTTCCCGGCCGGTCAGCCCGGAGGCGGATACCGCCGGCCAGAACCGGTTGCGCGGGTTCGCAAAGTAGTGTCCGGCCTGCACCGAGCGTATTGACGGGTTCAGCCCGATCAGCACGATGTCCAGACCCGGCCGGAGGTAGTCCGGGAGCGTGTCTGCAATTGTCTGTTGGGCCGATTCAGTCATGCTGTGGTTCGAATAACAGAGCCGCCGAATTGCCGCCAAGAATCGCTTCGGCGTCTTTCGGCGGCAATTCGGCAGACTTCACGTAGTCCAGGACGCGCCGGTGCGAAAGTAGCGGATAATCGGTGCCGAAAAGTATCCGGTCCGTCCCCGCAGTGACCGCCGCAGCCGCAACCGCGCTCGGACGGTAGAGATACGGCAATGCCGCCGTATCATACCAGACGTTGGACAAGGCCTTGGCAACCTCGGGCATGGCTGCGTAGAACGGCAGACCGCCGCCCAAATGGGCCAGCACGATACGATTCTCCGGGAAGTCGGACGCGAATTGCAGGAGTTTATCCGGAGTGGTTTGCCCCTTGCCGGGATACAGGTGCCCCACCGGCTCGGACGCGTGTATGGTGATCGGCAGCGCTGCTTCGCGCAGCAGTTCCATTACCGGGCCCATGACCGCCCTGTCGCTGATGTCGTAGCCCTGCGTATCTGCGTGCAACTCCCCGATGCCCACCGCGCCGGCATCCAGGCACCGGCGCGCTTCAAGCACGGCCGCATTGCCCCAGGCCGGGTTCACCGATGCGAACGCCGATATGCGGTCGGAATGAGCCTTAGTCGCGCTGACCAGGTAATCGTTCACAGTCATTGCGATTGCCCGGTCGGTCCACCCGAATCCCATGACTACGGCGCGGTCGATTCTCGCTGCATCCATGTCGCGGAGCAACGTAGCCACGTCGGCGGTTCGGCCGCGCTCGTCCGGGAACAACGCGGCATAGGTGGCGTCCTGCGCGGCCAGTTCCCGGTGGCGTCCCTGAAACTGCGGGGGCAGGACGTGGCAATGGAAGTCTATAATCACCGGGCGCAACCTCTCGACTGGCATTCCAGCGTACCAATGTGGACACTGGCGGTACCGGCGAATATAATTCTTTTCGCCCCCAATATCATCCCCGTCAATAGCAGGTGACGCTTTGGCCGTAGTGACACAACCGATGTTGACCGTCGAGGAGATGCGCGCCGCCGCCCTCGAATCGCGACGTGAAATTCTGAAAATGATTTTCGACGCCGGCAGCGGACATACGGGCGGCTCTCTCTCCGAGATTGACATCCTGATCGCGCTGTATTTTGGCGTGCTGCGGTACGACCCCGACGCTCCGGATTGGCCCGAGCGGGACCGGTTTATCCTCAGCAAGGGACACGCCTCGCCGGGTTTCTACGTAACGCTGGCCCGCGCAGGTTACTTCCCATCGTCCGAGCTGTCGTCGTACCGGAAAACCGATGGGCTGCTCCAGGGCCACGCTCATCCAATAACCCCCGGCGTCGAGATGAACTCCGGCTCCCTGGGCATGGGGCTTTCGTTCGCGCTGGGCCACGCCCTGGCCGCCAGGCTGGACGGCCGCAAATATCGCGTGTTCGCTCTGCTGGGCGACGGCGAGTGCCAGGAGGGAGAAGTGTGGGAAGCGGCCATGTCCGCAGCGCACCACGGGGCCGACAACCTCACCGCCATCATCGACCGCAACCGCATCCAGAACGACCGCTTCACCGACGAGGTGATGACGCTGGAGCCCCTGGCCGACCGCTGGCGCGATTTCGGCTGGAACGTAATCTCATGCGACGGCCACGAGCACGCTGACGTGCTCCATGCCCTCAGTGCAGCGGCAGACGGCGGCCCCACCGTGATCATCGCCGATACCGTCAAGGGCAAGGGCGTCAGCTTCATGGAAAACAACCCGGGCTTTCACGGGCGCGCGCCCACTGCCGACGAATACGAAGCGGCCCTCAAGGAGCTGGCCTGATGACTACCAACCGTCAATCGGCGGCAACCCGCGAAACCTACGGCCGCACCCTGCTCACGATGGCGGAGGAACACCCCGACATCGTGGTTCTGGGCGGAGACCTGAACGTCTCCACTTTTGTCCACCTGTGGCGCGACCAATACCCCGACCGGTTCTTCGACTTCGGGCCGGCGGAGCAGAACATCGTTGGCGTGGCGGCCGGCCTGGCCGCTGCCGGCAAGATCCCGTTCGTGAGCACGTTCAGCGTATTTGGGACCGGACGCCCCTACGACCAATTGCGGGTGCTGGTGTCCCAGCCGTCGCTGAACGTGAAACTGGTCTGCACCCACGCCGGAATCCTGACCGGCGAGGACGGCATGTCCGCCCACAGCATCGAGGACCTCTCGCTGATGTGCGCGTTGCCCTCGTTCAGCGTGGTGACGCCGGCGGACGCGCCGGAAACCGAGCAGGTCATTCGCGCCGTGGCGACTACTCAAGGCCCGGTCTATGTTAGGTTGCCCCGCGCTGCCACTCCCATTGTCCACGCCGACAGCTACCGGTTCCGCATGGGAAAGGGCGAGGTGATGCGGGAGGGGAGCGACGTAAGCATCATCGCCTGCGGTTCGCTGGTTGCTCCGGCCCTGGATGCCGCCGACAACCTATCCGGTCAGGGCGTCCAGGCGCGGGTTATCAACCTGCACACCCTGGCCCCCGCCGACGAGGCCGCCATCATCGCGGCAGCCCAGGAGACGGGCGCAATCGTCACCGCCGAGGAGCACTACGTGCATGGCGGCCTGGGCAGCGTGGTAGCGGGCGTTGTGGCGCGAAATCAGCCCGTGCCGGTTGAGATGGTGGCGCTGCACGGCTACACCAGTTCCGGCCCGGCCAATGAGCTGATGGTCAAGAACGGGCTGACCGCCGATGGCGTCGAACAGGCCGCGCTGCGCGCCATCAAGCGTAAGCGTTGACACTCTCACGCGCCCGGTGCTAGCATAATTCGCCGCCGCAACGAAGCGAATAACGCCGGCGGTATTGGGGCGCTGCCCCACGTCAAGGAGGACACAGATGACCGACCAGCCGGAACTGCATCGCGGTTTGATGAACGTTTACATGGACACCACGGAGTCCAGTTTCATCGACGGCGAAATCGGAAAACTGCTGTATCGCGGGTACAACATCCACGACCTGGCGGAAAGGTCCACCTTTGAAGAGATCATCTATCTCGTTCTGTACGGGGAGTTGCCCAACAGCGCGCAGTTGGTGGAGTTGGACAATTTCCTGCGGGCCAACCGTCGGATACCGAACGAAATTATCACCGTAATCGACGCCGTTCAGTCGGCGCACCCCATGGATGTTCTCCAGACCGCGATGATCGGGCTGGCCGCTTTTGACGAAGAATCGGAAGACAACTCCCGGGAAGCCAACGTCCGTAAGGCCCTGCGGCTGACTGCCCAGGCACCGACCATCGTCACGGCCCACCACCGGATCCGCAACGGCCTGGAGCCGGTCGCGCCCAATCCCGACCTGAACCACGCCGGCAACTTCCTTTACATGCTGTTCAACGAGGTGCCGGACGACGAAACCATCGCCCTGATGGACGTGGACTTCATCCTGCACGCTGAGCATGGCGTCAACGCATCCTCATTCGCCGCCCGCGTCGCCGCGTCAACCAACTCGACGCTGCACGCCGCCGTCTCCGGCGCGGTGGGCACGCTGAAAGGCCCGGCCCACGGTGGCGCCGCCGAAGAAGTAATGAAGATGTCGATAGAAATCGGCAATCCCGAGAACGCGGAGGAGTACGCCCGCAACAAGCTGGACAACCGTGAGCGCATCATGGGATTCGGCCACCGGGTGTACCGGGCCGAGGACCCGCGCGCGCGCCACCTTCGGGAACGCTCCCAGGCGCTGGGCGAAAAGCGCGGCGACCCCCGCTGGTTCCAGATTCTCACCCACCTGTCCGAAGACGTGATGGCTCCCTACAGGGACCGGGGAATCTACGTGAACGTGGACTTCTACGCCGGTTCGATCTACCACCTGCTGGGGATCGAATCCGACCTGTTCATTCCCATCTTCGCGTTGGGACGGGTGCCCGGCTGGTCTGCCCAGTGCATCGAGCAGTACGAGAACAACATCCTGCTGCGCCCCCGGCTGCACTACGTTGGCCCCATGGATCGGGAATACGTCCCCATCGAACAGCGGTAGGGCGCGGCGAGAGCAACGATTGAATGTACAGGGGCGAAGGATTATTCGCCCCTGCGCTTTGTCACGGATAGACTTCCAGGTTGCCCAGGTGGACCTCGGCAACGATCTCACGCTCGTCGCCGTGGCTATGGTCCCCGTGGTCTTGCCCGCCGTGGCTGTCGCCGCGGTTCTGGCCTACGTCCGGCACGTTTACGCTGGCAGTCGCTTCCACCCTGGAGCCGTTGAATGTCAGCTCGCTGTGGTCATTGGTGTTCAGCGACACCCTGATTTCGTGCTGCCCCGGTGACAGGCTGGCAATGTGGTACTCGGATTCAAACACCCGGCCCAGTTTCTCGCCGTCCACGTAAATGTGGGCGTGGCCGGCGCCGGGAGTATGAGGTTGGTCCACCAGGTCGGGCGCGAACCTGAACCCCTCGGTGGTGATTTGGACGTCAACGCCGCCGTCCGCGTCCGGTTCCGCGGTGATGGCAACACTGATGGGCGTTTCCGACGCCACCGTTTTCGGCGCGCTTGCGTGATGATCGCTGCCGCCTCCGGCCATGTCGCCGGCGGCAAACACGTGGAAGTTGATGGCAAAAGCGCCGGCCGTCGTTGCCTCAAAAACCAGCTCACCGGGATGGCCGGGCGCCACGTTTGCCGTCAGGTCGTATCCGTGCAGGTGAACTTCACCGGGCTCGTCTGTGGTGACGGTGAGGCGCACGGTCTCACCCTGGGTCGCTCGCAAATCTGCGCGCGTCAAAGCGGTAGATCGGTTTACGATGGGGAGATCGATGACCGTAGCACTCACTGCCGAGGGCTCCGGCGGCGAAGGCTCCGGTTGAGAAGCGGTTCCGCATGCTGCCAGGAGCAGGACGGCGGCAAGGGTGAGTGATAGTGCCGGCCAGTACGCCGGCCGGCGAGACGTTACGCGATTCAATCGCATCACGAAAATCCTCCGTTGTGATGGAAAGCGAGAGCGGTTGTGTGAGGATTTACGCGATGGGTGGGGGCGGCAGCGGCGCGATGTTGCGCCCGGCAGGTTGGCGGCTGAGGACTCTAAACGGCGTGAGCGGGTTGTTCCCATCGCCGTGCGGCGACGCCGGACGCAAGGATTCCGGCGCGTTGTGATACGGCGCGTTCATCACCGCCAGCAGTAAGCTGGCAGTAGCGTCGGCCAGATACGCCACGTCCCCGTTGCCGCCGTAGAGCACGAGGGACGGCGACGCACCCGACTGGCCGGAGTGTGGATGCGGCAAGGCCTGCGCGCCCGCGTGCTCATGGCTCACCGGCCTCCCGTCAGGGTAGATGTGCTGGTGGGTATGCGAACGTTCCGCGAAATGGTGGTCGTCCAGCGGGCCGACTATTGGCAGCGCCAACGCGAACAAGGCCAGGGCCAACATGGCGATCCACGCCAGCGACGGCGGTTCGGCCCGGTCGAACTCCCGCCGGCGATGGGTTGCGGGGACAGCGCGGTTCATTGATCTGGGGCTACGTTGGTCTGCGTCAGCGTCTCTTATCGTTGACAGTAGTACCAGCATAACAGATAATGTGCCCAAACTTTGAACACTTTGCAGGAGGCGAAGTAATGGCATCGCAAGACATTGCTTTGATGGCCCACCTGATGCGTCGTGCCGGCTTTGGCGCGACCCGCGAGGAACTGGAAGAGCGGGTTGCCAAAGGCTACGAGGCTACGGTTGACGAGCTGCTCGACCCCGAGAGCCAGCCGGCCATTGACCGCTACGAATTGATCCGCTACCAGCCCTGGACCTGGCGTCCCGGCACCATCCAGGGGATGGGTTCCGCCGAGTGGCTGCACTTCATGATCAATACCAAGCGGCCGCTGGAAGAGAAGATGGCGCTGTTCTGGCACCAGATCTTCGCTACCGGCGTTTCCAAGGTTGACCACTACGACGAGATCACGCGCATGGTCGCCCTGTTCCGGGAAAAGGGCATGGGCAATTACAAAGACCTGCTGCTGGAAGTCGCCAGGAACCCGGCGATGATCTACTGGCTGGACAACTTTGAGAACCACGCCGACGCCGTCAACGAGAACTGGGGCCGCGAACTGCTGGAACTGTTCAGCATGGGCGTCGGCACCTACACCGAGGTTGACGTGCGGGAAGCCTCTCGCGCCTTTACCGGCTGGACCTTTGAGCCCAAGCTGCCGCGCGGCCCCATCGGACGCCACGACTGGCAATTCCAGTACCTGCCGGAAGACCACGACGACGGCGAGAAGTCCTTCCTCGGCGAGTCCGGCAACTTCAACGGCGAAGACATCATCAACATCATCTGCGAGCATCCGGCCACCGCTACCTTCATCGCCCGCCACCTTTACAACTTCTTCGTGGCTGACGAGGCACAGGTTCCGGCGTGGCAGGTAACCCCGCCCAAGGACGAAGACGCCATCGACCTGCTGGCCGACGCCTTTGTCGATTCCGGCTGCGACATCACCGCAACGCTCCGGGTGCTGTTCAACAGCGACTTCTTCAAGAACGCCCGCTACGCCCGCCTCAAGAGTCCCGCCGAAGTGGTGGTGGGAACCCTGCGGCTGGTCGGCGGCTTCGAGTTCCCCGGCCCCGGCCTGGGCGAAATGGCCCGCCAGCCCACCTACATGGGCCAGGACCTGCTCAACCCGCCTAGCGTGGAAGGCTGGCACACTGGCGTGGAGTGGATCAACAGCGGCTCCCTGATGCGCCGCATCAACTTCACCGCCGACATGGTCAGCGACGTCAGCCGCCCGGGCATCCGCTCCATGATCAGCCGGATGCAGTCCCAGGGTGATCTGACCCCGCAGGCGATGGTTGACAACTGCCTCGACCTCATGGGCCCGCTGGAAGTGGATGACGCCACCCGGCAGGAATTGGTGACCCACGCCGAGATCGGCGGCACCATTTCCTGGGCGACCGACTCCGACGTAAGCGCGTCCGAGGAGCGCATCTCCGAAATGCTGCAGCTGATCGTTTCGCTGCGCGATTACCAGTACGCCTGACGTGACAGTCGCGGAACGACAATACCCACAGGAGCAAGCAAAATGACCTCTACGAAGAAAGATCCGGTTCTGGTGGTCTTGCAGCTTACCGGCGGCAACGACTACATGAACACCGTAATCCCCCATGCTGAGCCGCTTTACCGCGAAAAGCGGCCCGTCGTGGGTGTCGCGGACGAGCGCATCCTCAAGCTGAACGACAGCATCGGCTTCCACCCTGAACTGGCCCCGCTGCGCCGGTTCTGGGATGACGGCAACATGGCTATCGTCCACGGTGTCGGCTACGCCAACAGCCCGCGCAGCCACTTCCGCAGCATGGACATCTGGCACACCTGTGAGCCGGACAAGCTGGGAACCGAGGGCTGGCTGGGTCGCGCCACCCGCGACATTGACCCCAACAAGGAAAACGTGGTCACGGCCGTCAGCTTCGGGCCGAGCCTGCCGCGCGCCCTCGCGCTCCCCGGCGTCCCCGTCGCGTGCGTGGACGACCTGGAAAACTTCGGCATGCTGACCAGCATCCAGGAAGAGATGCAGCGGGAGAAGATCATCAACCGCTTCTCGCGCCTCTATTCCCCCACCATCGGCAGCGGCTTCGTAATGGACTACCTGGGCCAGACCGGCCTCGACGGCCTCAAGGCCGCCGACATCCTCAAGGTCGCCCCCGAGCAGTACAGCAGCAGCGTCGAGTATCCCGACACCCCCATCGCCCGTAAGCTCAAGGGAATTTCCCAGGTGCATCAGGCGAACCTGGGCAGCCGCGTGCTCTACTGCGACCACGGCAGCTTCGACAGCCACTCCAACCAGGTGGGCATGCACGACGGCCTGTGGCGCGACGTTTCCGCCGCCATCTCCAGCTTCTTCGATGACCTGCGGGAAAACGATGCCGCCGACAACGTCATCCTGTTGATGTTCTCCGAGTTCGGCCGCCGTGTCCACGACAACGGCAGCGGCACCGACCACGGCGCCGCCGGCCTGGTGCTAATGATGGGCGACCCGGTCAAGGGTGGCGAGTACGGCGAGTACCCGTCCTCCAAGCCCGAAGACCTGGAACAGGGCGACCTCGTGCCCAACACCGACTTCCGCGGCGTGTACACCACCATCCTGGAAGACTGGATGGGACTGGACGCCAACCCCATCGTGAGCGGACAGTTCGAGAAGGTCCCGTTCATCTAGCCGGCAACGGTTCCGGTTTTCGGGACGCGCCGACAGGCAGAAACGGCCGGGGCCGGCGGGTGCTAATCTGCTGGCCCCGAAATTTTGACAAGACACACAAGCAGCAAGCAGGTAAAACTATGCTTACGCAGATCGTAAAGGGCCGGGTGTACGACTACAGCCACTCGGTGGGCCGCGGCGCCGCTTCCGGCATGGGCTTCAGCCAGCCCACCGCGATGGCCTTTGAGGGCAACACCGTTTACGTGCTCAATCGGGGCATCGAAGGCATCTCCAACGTGCCGTGGAACAAACTGGCCTACGGCGCACGGGTCAGTATCATTGACTTGGGCGAAAATGAGGGCGACGAGGAATTCACCGGCGAGTTCGGCAAGTACGGTGACCGCGACGGCGAGTTCATCTGGCCCTCCGGCATGGTGCTGGCGCCCAATGGCCATATTTACGTGGCTGACGAGTGGATGAATCAAGTCTCCGAGTTCGAGAAGGACGGCACGTTTGTCGCCCGGTGGAGCGCCGTTCCCGAAGACGACGGCAAGGAACACGGCACGTCCAGCATCGCCGTTGACGCCGACGGCAATATCTACTGCACCGACGGGCGCAGCCACGAAGTCCGCAAGTTCACCGGCGATGGCCGGCTGATCACCAGCTGGGGATCCTTGGGCGATGGCAACGGTGAGTTCAATTCTCCGTGGGGCATCACCGTTGACCAGAGCGACGGCTCGGTGTACGTGGCTGATCACCGCAACCACCGGGTGCAGAAATTCACCGCTGATGGCGAGTGGCTGATGCAGTTCGGTGAGCCCGGAACCAAGCGCGGCCAAATGCACCTTCCCGTGCAGATCAGCATTGACCCCCAGGGCGACGTGTACGTTGCCGACTGGAGCGACAACGGGATGCACGCCGGCAAGGTGCATGTCTTCGACAAGGAGGGCAACTTCATCATCTCCCTCATTGGCGACGCCCAGTGGCTCAGCAAGTGGGCCGACATGACCGTGGTTGCCAACGCCGACTACCTCAAGCGCCGGCGGGAGGTTCCCACCACCGAGTCAGAGTGGCGGTTTGCGCTGCCCACGGACGTGCACTTTGATGAGGAACGTGGCAGGATCGTGGTGCTGGACGCCCAGCGCAGTCGGTTGCAGATTTACAACAAGATGGACAATTACATGGTTCCACAGATGAACCTGTGATCCGGCGTGATTACCCAGGACCAGGAACCCGACTACATTCGTTTGGCGGAAGCTTCGCCGGCCATGCTGTGCCGCGAGGCTCCGCCGGAAATCCTGGAGGCGTGCGCGCTGGATAACGAGCCAACGCCATTCTTGGAACAGTTCTTTGAAGCGGGAATTCGCGCTCACGCTCGCCAGGAGCACGGGCGCGAGCTCCCGCAAATGTATGTGAACAACGCCATCCTGGTGCTGTGGCTGCGGGCGTGCCGCCTCTACACCAACGACCTGCTTGGCGTCGTTGACCCCGACTTGGGAAAGCAGTTTTTCTCCAGCGCCGATGCTACCCCTGCATGACTGTGCCATGGATTGCACCGCAGGCGTAAAGCGATAATCACGGCGGATCAATCCACTGCATAGGTAACCATCATGGCGACAGTATTGGACCCCAAAGCGGCCGGCGCCAGTCGGTTTGAAGGCCAGGTCGCCGTTGTTACCGGCGGTGGGCAAGGCATTGGCGCAGCCACCGCCCGCCGGCTGGCGCAGGAAGGGGCGGCCGTTGTAATCGGCGACATGGTTGCCGAGACGTCCGAGCGGGTTCGAGCCGCGATACGGGAATTCGGCGGGCAGTGCGAAATCTCCCTTGGCGACCTCTCTAGGTATGAAAACGCCGAGGCCTTGATGGCCAGGGCGTACGACGCTTACGGCAGGATCGACGCGCTCGCCAACATCGCCGGCGGGACCATCTGGTTCCAGTCCTTCCAGTACTACACGCCGGAGCAGATCCAGGCGGAAATGGACCGCAGTTTCTGGACGGCGATGTGGTGTTGTCGCGCCGCTCTGCCCTACATGATTGAGCAGGGTTCCGGGTCCATCGTCAACATCGCCACTCATGCCGTAACGGGTCGTTTCCGGGTGCCTTACGCCGCCGCCAAGGCCGGCCAGATCGGACTCACCACCTCGCTGGCCCGGGAAGTTGCCCACCTGGGCATCCGGGTGAACTGCATCGCTCCCAGCGGCACCGCGGCGGACGACCGCACGACTCCCCGCGACCACGGCGTGGCAGTGGTCCCGCCGGAGTTGCCCGCCAGCGAACGCGCCGACCAGGACGAGTACCGCTCGGCGACCCGCAACTCGGAAATCCCCATGGGCCGGCGCGGCGAAGCCGACGAGCAGGCGGCCGCCATAGCGTTTCTGGCTTCCCATGACGCCTCTTACATTACCGGCCAGGTGCTGGCAGTGGGTGGCGGCCAGCCGTATCCCTTCTAAGGGACGTCATTGCCAGTCGGACCCCGCGGATGGCAATCCCGGTGCATTCTGCTAATATGGCGGAAATCCACCATGATTTGAAACAGGGGCAGCGATTATGGGACTGAAACGCCTTTTGCTCAAACCGCTTTCCGGCTATCCCGGCGGCTACAAGAAGATGCGGCGCGGATTCCAGGGATTCGATTCCACCCCGCCTTTCAAAAGACCGGACAACCTCCGCGACCGGCGCAGTCGCATCCCACCGCTGGGTTTCCGGGAATACTGGTATCCGGCGCTGCCCGCCAAGGACGTGAAGAAAAACAAGCCCAACATGCTGCGCATGCTGGGCACCGACGTGGTGTTCTTCAAGGACAAGCAGGGCGAGGTGCAAGCCCTGCTGGACTGGTGTCCCCACCGCGCCGTCTATCTGTCGATGGGCCGGTGCTACTTCGAGGGGTTCCTGACCTGTCCGTACCACGGCGCCACCTTCGACGGCGACGGCAACTGCGTGGCGTTCCTCACCGAAGGGCCCGAATCCATGATGGTGGGCGCGCCGGGCATGAAAGCCCGCAAGTTCCCCACCGTGACGCTCAAGGGCATGGTCTTCGTCTGGATGGGCGAAGGCGAGCCGGTTGACCCCCAGGAAGACATTCCTCCCGAAATGTTCGAGGAGCACAATATCTGCCGTCCATCCTTCGATATGTTCGATTGCAACTGGGTGCTGGTGCTGGAAAACACCATGGACGCCCACAACGCCTTCATGGTTCATCGCAACGCCCTGCGCATCCTGGGCAGCCGCGTCGGCGGTCGTCCCCGGACGCCGCTGGGTTACCGCACCAACCTGGTCAACAACAAGAACGTCCACTACCGACCCGGTAGCGGAAAGTCCTCCGTTGAACAGTATTACTACGATGAGGAAGGCAAAATTCCCTACCAGATGTACTACCCGGGGGTCGACGGCGTTTGGCCGCTGCACCGCTGGCGCCTGCTCTGGACCTGGTTCTTTGACTGGAAGGCCAGGCGCCGGGGCCAGGATCCCTACTACCGCCGTAACGCCGCGGCGGATACGCCTGACGTCAACGAGTGGAACGGTACCCGCCTGCCCGGAATGTCCCGGACCGGCGGCAACGCCCGCTATTTCCGCAGTACCCGGTGGCCGGTGCCCGTTGAGGAAAACCTGACTCGCATGGTGTACCTCAACGTGGAGCGGTACGAAAAGCGCCCCGGGCTGCTACGGAGGCTGGTCAAAGGCTCTACCTGGCCCTATCGCAACTGGGAGTTGAATTTCAACTTCCGCAACCAAGACTACGACGCCGAGAAGTACACCCAGTACCAACTGCCCGAGTACCTGTCATCCACCGACTCGGTGGTGGTGGCCATGCGCCGGCTCTTTGCCGACCACAACCGCGACGTCATCCGCCAGCGGGAACGGGAAGAAGCTTTGCCGGAAGTGATGGAAGAGAGCGAAGCCGAACGCATGGTGCGCGAGGGCGACGTCAAGGTCGCATCAACCAGCGAAGCCTTTGACGCCGACCGGTTGGAGGCGGAGCTGCTCCGCAGGGTGTAGCCGGCCCGTGCCCTGCTATACTGGATACATCCGCCGTTGCTCGTTGCGGAGGGATGGCAGAGTGGACGAATGCACCGGTCTTGAAAACCGGCAGGGCTAATACCCTCGTGGGTTCGAATCCCACTCCCTCCGCCAGAGGCAGCTACACGCGGTTGCCCCAGTCCAGGTATCGGGATTTTCCAACGTGGCTGACCCGGGTGCGTTGCCCGTAGCCGTTTGCGGCGGCTTCGTGGGTTGTAGTCCACTCCACCGGCGTCGGTTCCTCAGTATTGGCCAGGGCCTCCTCCAGGATACGCCCGTCCATTCGCAGCCCCGCGTCGTCAAATCCCAGCAGGTGCAGAATGGTGGGCGCCAGGTCGATGTTCCCGGTGGGGGTGTCGATGACCTCGCTTTCGTGGATTGATGGCCCGCGGGCCAGGCCGACGTTTCTCAGCTCGTGCCGGCTCATGCTCCCGTGCTGCCCCTGCCCCGCCGTACCGCCGGTGGCCGGCGCGTATCCGGGGTATCCGGACGGGTTTAGTTCGCCGGTCCACGGGAACGACATAATCAGGTCCGGCGACCGCGGGCCGTCGCAGCCGATCAACGACGCCGGCAGCGTCCCGGGCGGGTTGCCGACTCGCTCCGAAGCGAACAGCGGGCCGCACCACGGCTGACCCGTCAGCCAGCCGGCCAATTTTGTCGAGGTGTCCACGTCGCACCAGTGGACGTAGAACAGGGCCGACCCGCCGTTGTTCGCTACCGCGACCCCGCCCGGTTGGCCAACCGGCGGGAAACCGGCGTCTCGCAAAGCGGCTTCGACCGGAACGACTTCGCTGATGGTCGAATAGCCATGGTCGGAGGCGATGAAGATATCGGTGGTTTCTGACCGTCCGTTTTGTTCGAGCCAGCGCAGCAGTTCGCCGAATTCCGCGTCGGCTTCCGCCACAGCCTGGCCGGACCGGCCCAACCCGACGCCGTCTTCATGCTGCGTCTTGTCGGGTTCGGAAAACCATAGCAGCGCCACCGCAGGGTCAATTTCGGGGAGGACGTACTCCGTCAGAATCCGCCGGGCGTGGACCAGCCGAGCCGTGTTGGGCAGGGCTTGCGCCGGCCACTCGCCGAAGCGCTCCGATAACTCGGCATACAAAGGTCTGGGCAGCGTGAAGTCCGGATGGATAGTTGCTCCGCCAGACGTGTCGGCGTTCGGGTTGTGTACGTAGGCGTTCCCGCTGGTGCCGGTGCCGACGGCTACGTATTCCATGCCGCGCTGGCGGAGTATGTCGGCCAGGGTTGGAACCAGCAGCGCCTGTCCGGTGGTATCGACGATGGCTTGCAGCGTCGGCTCCATCGCCGGGATGACCCGGTTCGGATCATAGTCCCGGCACAGGAAAGTGTTGCCGGCCAGGCCATGTTTGCCCGGCAGACATCCCGTAACCAAGCTCGAGGCGTTGACCCTGGTTACGGTGGGAAAAACCGGGTGGTGGTTTGAGAAAGTTGCCCCGGTACGCGCGAATTCTGAAAGATTGGGCATCAGTTGCGGAGTGATTTGCGCCGGCTGCAAACCGTCAAACACCACGACGAGAACCCTTTTTGTGTCGGTCATACGATAATCCTCGGCTATGTCCATTCCAGCAGGTTTTGGATCGCGGCATGCGCTGCCTCGCTGTCCACGCGATCCGGCGCCGCCACGAGTGCCGGGCCACGGTTCGCGTCAATCACCTCGCACTTCCCCCACATCGTAGAATCATCGGTGTCCTCCGAGTCAATCACCGTCATGGTGATGGCTTCCAACTCGACCACGTGGGGATGGGTGGCGGCCAGCACGGCCAGCGGATCGTAAAGATTAAACTCCCGGCGCGACTGGTCCCTGGCGAACCAGCCGTTGAGCAATTCGGCGGCCAGGGTCCCCAGCCGGCCGGTGCAGCGGACCTGCTCGGCCTGCGTCCGTGAGATCGATACCCTGCGACACGCCGCCAGATCGATCAGCGTTATGGGGAGGCCGGAGTCCATGATAATCCGCGCCGCCGTTGGGTCGCTGTAGAAGTTGAACTCCGCATGAGGCGTAGCGTTCCCTTCGGTGCGCACCGCACCGCCCATCACGATGATCCGGTGGGCAGACCGCAGCGCCGACGGGTTTCGTCTCCACAAGCGGGCCAGGTTAGTCAGCGGCCCCAGCGCGATGATGGTCACCGGGCTGGCCGCATCCAGCAGGGTGCGTTCCAGGAAAGGAATTGCCCCGGTTTGGGAAGCCGATACGGACGGGTCGGGCAATCGCCTGGTCAGGCCCGACGTTGAAT
>JAJDWF010000032.1 GCA_022825745.1 Dehalococcoidia bacterium
GAGAACTACATCGACGGCTACCACCTGGCGCACCTCCATTCCGGCACGCTGGCCATGTACGACCACTCGCGCATCGAATCGGGCTTCGTGGGGCCGCACTTCGCTTTCTGGGAACCGCTGGCGCCGGAGTACGCCGAGAACGTAGAAAAGAACTCGCCCTACCCGCTGGTGGTCCCCGCCGAACAGGCCGGCGCCTGGGTTCCGATGCTCTTTCCCGGCATCGGGCTTTCGGAAACGGAAAGCTCCTGGTCGGTGTTTCACGTGACGCCGCTGGCTCCCGACCGGACCCGCGTGGTGACCCGCACCAGGATGGCCGACGCCTCGTCCTGGGCCTACACCTGGCAGGCGGCCCGCTCCTACGGTTTCTGGGCCAAACGCATCCGCGGCAAGTACGACGCCGGCAAGGACTCCCCTGATCCGATGGCGTCCGGGGATTTCATGGCCGAGGACGTGTACGCCTGCGAGCAGCAGCAGCGCTCGCTCAAGAGCCCCTACTTCGAGCACGGCCCGTCGTCGCTGGGCGAGGCGGGAGTACGCGGCCATCAGGAACTGGTGCGTGCGTGGGTAGAGGCGGCCCGATGACGCGCGCCTGCGACGGCTTCCACCAACTGCGAGTGCTGGATACCCAGGCTGAGACGCAGCAGGCCACCAGCGTGCTGTTCGAGACGCCGGAGTCCTTTCGCTGGCGGGCAGGGCAGCACGTGACCTTGCGCTTTCAACTGCGCGGCGCCGAAGTCCGGCGTTCTTACTCAATATCCGACGCTCCGGTCGGGGGCGCGCCCCTGCGGATCACGGTGAAGCGGGTTCGGGGCGGGCTGGTATCCAACCACGTCAACGACCACGTGGCCCCGGGGGACGTCATCGACGTGATGCCGCCCTTCGGCGGCTTCGGCCTGGACCCGGACCCACGGGCCAGGCGCACTTACTACTTCTTCGGCGCCGGCAGCGGCATCACCCCGCTCTACGCCATGATCCGCTCCGTCCTGGCCGCCGAACCCCACTCCGTCGCCCGCCTTGCCTACGGCAACCGCAGCGACGCCTCGATAATCTTCCGCGAATCCCTGTCCGGACTGGAGCAGAAGTCGGTCGGACGCCTCACAGTCCGCCACCTGCTTTCATCTCCCTCATGGCTGTCGTCCTTCCGGTATTGGCGGCGGGGGCGAATCGACGCCGGGTGCGTGGCCGCCTTCATCGAGGAGCATCCGCCCTATGCCCAGGACGCCAGGTATTACGTTTGTGGACCGGGGAGCATGAACGCCGCCGTCCGCGCCGCGCTCAAGGGGTTGGACGTTCCTGACTCGCGCATCCATGCCGAGAGTTACGGCGCAACGGAACCTCCCGATGACTCGGTGACGGGAGTGGCCGCCGCGGCCAGGGTGCGCCTGAACGGCTCAACCTTGTCCGTGCCTGTGGATGCTGGGCAGACGTTGCTGGACGCCGTTCGGGCGAGCGGAGGCACTCCACCTTACTCCTGCGAGTCCGGAGTCTGCGGCGCCTGCCGTGCCAGGCTGCGGGACGGCAGCGTTCACCTGAGGGCCCGCATGGCCCTCACCGACGCTGATGTCGCCGCCGGCCTGATCCTCACCTGCCAGTCCCTGCCCACCACTCCGCAAATCACCGTTACCTACGAGTAGCGCTGCGATGCCATTTGCGCCCGCCCGGCCCTCGGGCACGGTCTCGGCACGCCAATCCATTCAAAACAAGGAACAACTAATTGAAGGGATATCAGGTTAGCTATAACATTAGTCAAGTCAGTTGACTAAGGAGAATCAGATGCTGACGGTAAACGTCCATGAGGCAAAGACCCACCTCTCACGCCCGCTGGGGCAGGTTGAGGCCGGCGCTGTCCATAACCGTGGCCGACGCTGTCCGCGCCGGAGCCCTCCCCGGCCCACACCGCGACCCCTTCGACCGTATGCTCATCGCCCAGGCTCAGGCGCGCGACCTCGTCCTAGGGCCTGTTGACATTCAGGTTTGACGGGCGCGGCTAGATTTGCTCACGCCACTCCGCGCCCGTTTACTATAACACCGTGCCCCTCTATCTTTATGGAGCACGGCTCTGCTCATTGCGGTGTCGTTCCTAGTCGTGGTGCTAGGTGCCCTCTCTCGAAGGCAGTGACGCGAACACCACCAACGCCACGATGTTTACGATGGGCACCAGCAGCAGGAAACCCCACGCCTCATCTTTGCCTGCATTGGCGAGACCCGTAGGCCTTGCGAATATCTTTCAGCGTGTGAGTGCCGGCGATCGTGTTGCAGGCTCAGCAACATCTGTAGCAGTCTGCCGCGAACTGCGAATGAACAGTTTTCAAGATTTCTCCAACGAGTTCAATTACCGAATCCTGCATACCTGAAAAGTTGGTCTGAAGAGCACTGCGCAATTAGGTGTTTGCATGATATCCTGTAGTCGCGACGACATCCCGTGGTCAGCCTGCAACGTCGAGATCTTTGCTGAACACGCAGCTTGGAGCGAGTGCCATGGAATACCCTTTGGGAGACTCACTGTCCTCTTGTATCCCCGGGTTGAATTCGGCCGAATTAGTTAACAGAGGCGGGCAAAAAGCTGTATATAAAGCCGATATAGCGGGTCGGGAGCTAGCGCTCAAAGTGATAGCGTTGCCTCCGTTTCAGCAGTCCGTGGAAGATGATGAGGACGATTGGAACTCGGCGGTTGAGCGGGCGCGTCGAGAAGTTAGCATCCTTGAACAGGTTGACATTCCCGTTTTAGTAGGCGCTGGGCCTATAGGCATAGACACATTCACCATGGGCGGTTCCCGCTGGATGTACTTCACTGAAGAATGGATCGAAGGCACAAGTCTGCGTGAGATGATCCGTGAAGGCGCCCTTCCGCCCCGATTGGTCGCGAGGTTGGGTCTAGACCTTGTCAGCGCGATCTGTTGGCTTTCCAGTAAAGGGTGGGTTCACCGGGATATCAAACCCGAGAACATCATGTGGTCTAACAAACGGTTGCGGTTTGTCCTGCTGGACCCAGGGATTGCACTGGATCTTCATGGACCATCGCTCACACGGCTACCGATGGTCGTTGGAACAATGGCCTACCTTTCTCCGGAGCAGATGAACCCGTTACAAAAACGACAGTTGGACTTTCGTTCAGACCTGTTCGCTATAGGGGTCGTGATGTATGAGTCCGCCACCGGGCAGCATCCGTTCATGACCGTCGCCAGTACGGAGTCGCAACTATTTGACAGTATCCGGTCTGGCCAACCAGCGGCCCTACAGTCGAAATCCGAGGGGTTCCCAGGACCATTGAGTGCGTTCATATCGCGGTGCTTAGGGAAACAACCGCACCAGCGGTATCGAAAATGCGGTTTCGCCAAAGCGGAAGTTCGACAGGTGGCCGCTTCGTTGGGAGTAGAAGAATGACTATCTTTGCACAACACGGTTGGGGAAAAGGCGATAAAATAGAGTCGGGCATCAACAACGGATCGATTAGCGGTGTAATCGCGAGTCCGTGTAACGAAACGCCGACGAATCTCGAGAATTTTCTTGCTGGTCTGCCTCCCGACTTCGAACGGTTGGTTGACCCACAGCTATACATCAGCACGTTGCCTGAGCGGCGCAATAATCAGTTCCGAAAATATCCCCAGTCGTGCCGCAATCTCACTCCTGCGTCGTTTAGCCCGGCAGAGATCCAACGGTTGGTGTCCACTACCTTGGATTGGCAGTCTCACCTCGATGTCACGGCAATTGTGTCGCCGACGGTAGTGATCGATGACCTTGCCGGGCAGTGGGCGTTGGTCGCTTCTATGTTCGCGCAGGAAACCATCGCTCGATATGACCAAGAGAAACCGTTACTGCTCAGTTTGGTTGTAGATGAGGCTGCACTGCGGCAGGAGCGATTGGTGCATCAATGGCTCGACGAATTGACCGGATTCGATGTGGATGGTTTCTACCTGGTGGTGAAACGTACTTCGGATTCCTACTCTCAGCGGTATGAACCGCAAGCTCTGACATCACTCCTGCACTTGTGCTATTCACTAGCGGAACTGAACCAATACCGAGTGATTGCAGGCTACACGGACATGGCGACGCTATTGATGCACGCCGTGGGAGTTGAAGCGACGGGTTCAGGATGGTACGGGACTTTACGACAGTTCTCTGATCGGAGATTCCTACCGGCGACTCCCTCGAGGCGCGCTCGGGATCGTTATTCGTCCGTTCCGTTGCTCAACAGCATCCTTATCACCGAACTGGACAGCATTCACGCAGGCGGCTTGATAGCGGATGTGCTTTCGGGGACAGCGTATGATGCGCGATTTTTGGGTGCAAATAATCCTGAAAACGTAGCGTGGCCCCAAGACGAGGCTGCCCTTCATCATTGGTGCGTATTGGAGGCGATTGCCGGGTTGGCGGCAGGCAATTCGTCTAGTGCCCGTCTCGATGCAGTCAGAGGCGCGATATTGCAGGCCCAATTCCTCTACACTCGATTAGCGAACCTGGTGCCATTCTCAACGGAAACCGGAGCGAATCACTTGGACGATTGGTTAGAGGGTCTTGATCGTTTCCGGACGGAGGCGGCGGTGTAAGCGTCTCCTCTCTGATAAATATTCGGTCAAGACACCACCGACAGCCATCAGGTAGAGCCGTCGGCTACTTGGTGTTCGTCGCGTTTTACCTCTGATTTCAACGCGCATATCACCGTTTTCTGACACGGAAATCAATCCTATCCCGTTGTTCCGGAATAGAGGCTCAACGGCCTTGGCTCGGCGAGCACCATTCGGCGGCATTACCACCCACACTGACCGGGCAAATGCCCGGTACCCACTCGCTTGATGCAAAGCGCGCCGCCAATTTGAGATCTTGGCTTCATACGCCGATATCCTCACCATGTCCCACGGCAACCTACAACGGAGCGTAACCGCAGAATTCGCGTCTACAAAAACGATCGCCGCATCATCCAAAACATTAATGTGCCGTTTTATCGAGTATGTCGAAAGCCCGGTGGTCTTCTCCAGATATTCTATAGTCCTCGGGACACCATACTTGAGGCAGGCTAACAACGCTGCTTCAGTTGGTGAACGTAGGCAAGATGCGAACAAATCCAGATCTATTGAGCCAGGCAACGCCACGATGTCAGCTACAACTAGGTCAGGACGTCCTTGGAGTCCGTCGAATTCTTCCAGAAACATTCTATGGTTTGGCCGTGCAGGTCCCCCACTATGCATGAGTGATCTAGTGAAGCCGTCCATCAAAACAGATTCGCTTTGTACGTTGGGCGCTTCCGTCGAGAGCGGATCCCTCACTTTAGGATAGAGCCTTCTGGTTTTGGACGCCATGATAACGACACCGTGTCACAAACTGCCCTACGGGCGTGGAGGGTACATATTACTTGCCCATACGGATCAACGCCATACCACCCAGTATCAGTATCCGTTTCAAATTGGCGGGTCGCAGTGCAGGTAGATGCTGCCTGATTCCTTCAACACCCGCCGCATCTCCAGCAACCGCACCGCCATCATGCACAGGTACGACTGCATCCCCTTGCCGTGCGTCAGGCCGGCCGTCTGCAATACCTGGTACATCGCCGGCTGCTCGTCGGCAATCAGCCCCATCCACGCCACGTCCAAATCCGACAGCGTCCACGTGTCCTTGAACGCCGCGCCGGCCGCCGCTGAACCCACCGGCGCCGCGTAGTTCCGGTTCGAGTTGAACGGCGGGTCCAGGTAAATCAGGTCAACGCAGTCCGAGTTGACCCCCCGCAGGATGTCCAGGTTGTCGCCCGTCCACACGGTCTTGTCGGCAAAGTTCGGCGTCGTCATAGCCTGATTTTAGCACAAATGCACACCCCTCAATGCGGGCCACAATCCACTGACACTTCCCTCTTGCCATAACCCGCTACCCATCCGTACCATTTAACTCAACCATCCCGCCGCCCAACTCAAATGACCGTATCCCCCAATCCAGCTAATCCTCTAATCCCGAAAATCCTGATTCAGACAATCACAGCCCACCCCCAACGCCTTCCCCAAATCCTCTCACCGACCCGCCAAAACCACCAATGTAGCTCCAAAAACCGCTCAATCCGCCGCCATTCACCCCCATGTCCCACCCCAACGCCCTACTCAAATGAAAGGAAATGAGCGGAAATGAGCGGGATTTCCCAAAAATCGCCGCCACGCTACCGATTCAAAACAAGGAACGAATAAATGACCGGTTCTCACAACCCGCCGGACCAGCAAATCGAAGGCAGCAACCCCTTGGGCGGCTCCCGATTCAGCCTCCGCCGCTACACCATGCAGCACTTCGTCTTGCTGATGCTGGTCAACGGCCTGCTGATCGCGTTGACCATCTACTCCATCCTGCTGAGCAACCCCGCGCTCATCGTCCTGTCGTCAGTAGCGATGGTCGCCGCCTGGATCAAGACCGCGTTGGTGATCTGGGCCGGCCTGCGCACCGTCGCCGTCGAGATCTGGATCAGGCGCCTGGGCATGGGCGACTTCGAGTACCGCATCGAACCCCGTGGCAGCGACGAAATCGCCGAAGCGTGTCGGGCGCTGGAAACGCTGCGCCTGCGTTCCATCGAGGTCGTCCGGCTCCAGTTGGTGGAGCAGCTCAGCGCCGAGTTGGCCGCCGCCAACGCCGGCCTGGAAGCTCGGAACCGGGAACTGGATGAGGCCATGTCCCAGCTCCGCGAAGCCCAGGACCAGATTGTCGCCCAGCAGAAGTTGAAGGAAATGGTTGACCTGTCCTCCGGCGTGGCCCACGAGATCAGGAACCCGCTGAACTTCGTCACCAACTTTTGCGACGGGTCCGCCGAACTGCTCGATGAACTGATGGAGTCCCTGAGTCGCGCAGAACCGGATGACGCTGAGATTGCCGAAATCAGCAGCGAGTTACGGGCCAACATGAACCACATCCGGCGCAACGTGGGCCGCGCCGACCGCGTGCTCCAGGGCATGATCAACCTGGGCGCCAGCCACGGGACCTGGCAGGAGGTGGGCCTGAACCTGCTGGCGCGGCAATCCGTGCGGGCTGCCCTGGATTCCTACTCCGCCGGCAACGGCGGAAAGACGCCCGTAGTCGAGGTCCGGGAGGACCCCGCCGACCCGCAGTGCCTGGTGGTGACCGAGGGCATGGCCCTGGCCATCATGTGCTTGGTCCAGAACGCCTGCGAAGCCGTCGCCCTGAGCGACCAGCCCGACGCCCCCATCACCGTGTCCATCCGGGCCGACGACGAGATGGGCAGCGTTACCGTCACCGACGCCGGCGGCGGCATGACGCCCGACGTGCTGGACAAGGCCATGACGCCTTTCTTCACCACCAAAGAGGGCGAAAGCCAGGGCGCCGGCCTGGGCCTCCCACAGGCGGCCGAAGTCGCCCGCGCCCACGGCGGCAACGTCGAGCTTGCGTCAACGCCGGGCAAGGGCGCCACCGCAACGCTCACCTTGCGCCTGCGCCCGGCCGAGGGCATTGAATCCGCGGCTTGAATACCGCTACCGTCGGCGGTATATTGCCAGCACCATATTCGCCCATTCTTCAAGGAGCCCAATCTCATGGCCCGTCTCAACGACATCACCCGCGATCAACTCGCCCCGGAACACCAGGAATTCTTCGACTCCATCGCCAGCAGCCGCGGCAGCGTGCGCGGCCCCTACGGCGTGCTGCTGCACAGCCCCGATCTGGCGGCGCGGGTCGCCCACACCGGCACCTACGTCCGCTTTGAGTTGGACATCACCGAGGCCCAGCGCGAGATCATCATCTGCGCCACCGCCCGCGAGATTCGCCAGCAGTACGAGTTCTCCGCCCACGCCCGCCTCGCTCGGCAGGCCGGCGTTTCCGAGGACGTGGTCAACGCCATCGCCACCGGCAAAGCCCCCGAGGGCATGACCGGCATCGAGGCGTCCCTGGTCAAGTATGTGCAGGAACTGGCGCAGAACCACAAGATCAGCGACGAAACCTTCAACGCCGTGCGCGACCACTTCGGCACCCAGAAGACCGTGGAAATCACGGGCCTCATCGGACACTACATGCTGGTGGGACAGATCCTGTCTGCCTTTGAAGTGGACCTGCCGGCCGGCGTCCAGCCGGAAATCACCTAAAGGAGGCTTGCCATGCCTGCCGCTACCGACGGTCTCATTTCCGCCCTGGAAAACAACTTCACCACCATCGACCTGGCCCTGCAGGACCTTACGGATGATGAGTTTCACCGCATTCCCGCGGACGACTGCAACTCCGTGGCCTGGATCCTGTGGCACCTCTCCCGGGTGATTGACTCGTTTATCCACACGCGGCTGCGCGACCTGCCCCAGCTTTGGGACGCCAACAACTGGGAGCAGCATTTCACCATGCCCACCGACGGCGAGAATCGCGGCCTGGGCTGGACGCATCAGATGGTGTGCGACTGGCAGCCGCCGTCGCGGACCCGCCAGATGGAATACTTCGAGGAAGTCCGCTCCGCGTTGCGCGAATACCTGCCCGGCCTCACCGAGGCCCAGATGCAGCAGGCCAGGATCATCCCGCCCGTGTCCGAGCCGCGCACCGTGGCGGCGGCCCTGGGCCAGATGACGTGGGATTGCGTCTCCCACGGCGGCCAGATCGCCTACCTGCGCGGCATGTACAAAGGGATGGGCTGGCACCGCTAGGCGCAGCCTTTGCCGAGACATTCGCCGCCCACTCATGGTGAGCCTGTCGAACCACCCGCCTCGCCGCTACGCATTCCGAGGCCGGCCCCGGTCCGCGCTGTCCACCATTATCGTAACCGGGCCGTCGTTCACCAGTCGCACTTGCATGTAAGCCTGGAACCGGCCCGTAGCCACCCGCAGCCCCTTTTCGCGGAACATCGCCACCGCCCGCTCGTACAGCCGGTTGGCCTCATCCGGCCCGGCGGCGCGGGTGAAATCGGGACGCCGGCCCCGCCTGGTGTCGGCGTACAGCGTGAACTGCGACACCAGCAGCAGCTCTCCGCCAACGTCCAGCGCCGACAGGTTGAACCGCCCCTGCTCGTCCGCGAATATGCGCATATTCGTAATCTTGTCCACCAGGTACTGGGCGTCGGCGTCGTCATCCCCCTCGGCAACGCCCAGCAAAACGACCAGCCCCGCGCCGATGCTGCCGGTGTCGATACGGCCGGCCTCCGGGTCGTCGATTGACACCGAGGCCTCAGTCACCCGCTGAATCAATGCTCGCATCGTTGGCTGCCTCTCACGTTCTCCATGTTGAGCGGGGCAGGAATGTTGATCGGCGCACGAAAAAGCCGCACCCGAAAGCGCGGCTCAGGTTTTGCGTGTACCGCCGTCCGTCAATCAGGCTGAATCCCCGCCCGCGCCGGCTGGAGCGGCCGCCGATTCGCTGCCGGACGACGAACTCTCGCCGGATTTGGCGCTGTCGGACGATGCCCCGCTGCCGTTGGACGACGCTGTCGATTCCGTAGCAGATTCCTTGCTCTCGGAACTCTCGGCGGGGCGCTTGGGCCGGCCGTAGTCGGTGGTATAAAAACCGCTGCCCTTGTAGATCACCGGCACTGCGTGGAAAACCCGTTGACCGGCGGCGCCGCAGGTAGGGCATTCGCCCTGGCCCGCTTCGCTGAACTTCTGGACCAACTCAAACTCGTTTGCGCATTCGGTGCACCGATAATCGTAACGAGGCAAACCTGCCCTCCTTTATCTCGATACGGGGATACAACGACCGCCGGCCTGCGTCCTACCGGCGTTGCCGTCGCCGTCGCCGGGCGGCGCGTTGGGCGGCCAGGCGCTCCTTCTGCGCCTTGGACCGGAAAAACCGCCGGTCTTTCAACTCCCGCAGGATGCCGGCGTGCTGCACCGACGCGCGGAACCGGTTCACCAAACTTTCGGGTGGTTCGCCTTCTCTGGGCGTTACGTAAGCCATCTGTTACTCCGTGGTTTGTGGCATTTTCGGACACTTTATCATGCTCCCAAATATACCACGCCGCTCTGGATAGGGCAAATGCGCGCAGTCAGAATGTACGATCAAGTTAGAGCGGCGACACCAGCGCTGCTCCAAAACGGCGATCTCGAGAAAATCATTTGCTCAGTGGGCCACTAGCGTGGAACTACACCTTGCCCTCGGCAGCGGGCTATCCTCCGTTACCGACTCCAAGCCTCCTGTGAAGGCGGTCGCCTTTCCACTGTTCGACGGCTAGAGTAAATTCGGCTACGTCCGGAACGTGGTAATCGACGACGACCTCCACAACTTCAGTATGTATGGTCCCCAACGGATAATCTGGGATGCTCATAAAGGTGTCGGCACCCCGCATAAACTTGGGCCCAAAGGCCGAAACACCGGTGTTGAAGTGGGCCAATGTGATTCGGTCCGCATGTCTCGCCAATAATTCACGGGTGTCCACCTTGAGAACATCGTGAAGCCGGTTCCGATAGGGGCCGGCTTTCAAAAGACGAAACAGTCGATCTTCCGTGGCCCAAAAGAACGATTTACGGTTCAGGAGTCTGTACCAGTCGGAAGGTGCCATCCCTTGCAGGAGAGGGGCCAAGGTCGAAGGCGGCATGGGACGCTGATCACGGATTACAGCGGTGCCGTGCACGTCATGTTCGAGTCTTACGCTGTCAGGGCGCCACTCTGATTCGATGACTTGTCGCTCGGCGTCGTCTACCTCGAAAAGGTCAAGTAAGGCGGAAGTACTCAGCAATCCGTGCTGTTGGATGCTGGTCCAACTGTTCAGTTCCGCCATGTGAAACAGTACCGGGTACCGTTTGATGATTTGATCTACAGTTGCCATCTTACATCACCACAAACGTCGGTCGATTATGCTTCTACGATTAAATCCGGTGCCAATAAGCGACACCCTTGCGTCGGACACTTGCTCAATTTCCTCGATGAAGTGGATGGTCTCGGGGTCGAGTTGTTCGAACCGTTTCGCGGCACGGTTTTCCATCGTCAAGTAGTCCGTAAACGTGAGGGCGATGTCCGTGGGCCTGTTGAGCAGCGAAGCGTTTCTCAGCAAATCCCAGTCAAACTCCCCGATTCGGCGTTCCCTGTTGGTGGTTGAAGTGCGCTCGGTTCTCTCTAGTTCCGCAAGCTCAATCCCAGAGCGTTCTGAGATCTTCTCCAGAGAAATCTCTTGAGACATAGGCCCCGACGTCCCTCCGGAAGGATTCTGAACCCTGATCGGGTACGTCCGGCACACCATCACTACGCGCCTCACCGCTCTCGGCGGGATACCGGCTTCCGAGAGACAACCGGAAACTGTCGTGTCCCGGGAGGTGACATATGGATAGGGGCCGTGATATAGGCTGAGTGCCGTCCCTTGGGTTCCCTCGAGGCAGATTCGGCCGTTTCCAGCCAGAGTGGTCTGCAAAACCTCCAAAGCACTGCATATGTACGGAGCGAGTTCCGGAACGTCTTTGGCAAGCTTGGTTGAGAGGTTTCTTTCCAGTATTCTGCGGGATAGGGCGGCGCCAGTCCCTTGTCCGGTCGAGCCGATCCCAGCCACCAGATCTGCCTCATGCAAGATGTCCTCGCACGTTATAACCATTGCGTTGCGGTCAATCCCCAACCGGTCAAAACTAACCTGGCATTCGGCGATCTCCTTTTGAAGCCTTTCCACGTTTAGGATTGCGCCGGGCCCGATCAGCAGTTTGTTATTGTCGTTCCTGCGGGTACCCGAGGGCAATAGGTGATGCGTGTAAGAACTTGAAGGCTCGAAAACCGTGTGGCCTGCATTGGGCCCGCCAACGCGTACAAGGAGGTCGTACTCGTTGGATAAGAAGGCGGCTATTTGGCCCTTCCCTTCACTGCCGTATTGTCCTCCCACGATGACGTCCACGTAACCGGTTTCTGCCTCGCCGAACAACCTCAGTCGGGACGCTACTCGTACCAAGACGTCTCGTGGGGTGCACCGATTCGAGTCTACGACCACATCGGCTGCGCCCTTGAGCTCGTCTACTACGGCCTCGGTTTCGTTACTATGCACCTCGCCGTAGGTCGGCGTATCAGGAGTTTGAGATTCCGTTTGCCTGGTGTCGTACCTCTCTTCTAATACTGGGTACGGGGCTGTCATGTGCACGTGTGTGACGTTTCGACCGTAAGCTTCACGGATTGCGTCAATTTGCTTCTGAATCCTGACTGAGTCGACGATGATGCTTTCGTGGGCTTGCCGGCCGCGTAGCTCTCTGTCGAGGCTCTCGAGAACCCACATCCCTCCGGTTTCCTGGTCCAATCTTTCACCTTCGAGTTGGAGGTCAACTCGTCCCGGTTGGCCTGTATGTTCGAGGGCGGAAACCAGCAGATCTCTGGTCCTAAGCACGTCCATGCCGAACCGCTCTGCCAAGTTACGAGCCAGCGTCGTTTTCCCCGATGCCACCGGGCCAGACAGCAGAATGATCCGTCTATCCATACGTCCCTTGAATGCCATGCACTGAGAGTTCAGACATCAGAAATCGAACATCATTTGAACGTGAGCCGGCACAGAGCCTGGTAGGAGGTAGACGAACACTGGTATGCCACGGCGCACGAGGTGCTCGTCAATCAGATCTCTGATCAGTTCCCAATTCCCACCAGCTTGTCCGGTTCCAATTCTGGGCATGTGAACGCTAGCCCCTTGTCTGGCCGCAATCTCGCGCAGTTGACTCAAGGCATCACTGAGAGCAGCGTATCGAATGCGTGGCTGGCCCGACGGCCCGTAGCCCCTTTGGGCTACCATATGCACAATGCTCAAATCGTCGCTTATTTCGGCAGAGTGGACGTTGCCCAAGGTCAAATTCCCCCGGTCTTGGTCCACCCACTCTTGAAATTCATCCTGTATGAAGCTCCATTCCTTCGCAACTTCTAAGGCGAAGCCTCCTCCCCATTTGGCGGCTCCATCGTTGACGATGTGTGCGATCAATCTCTTGCCAGTGCCCCTAGGTTTCCTCGCGTCACCGAACAGATACTCAATCTGAAGCCCGTCAGACTGAAGTATGTGCTCCGAAGTAACCACTCCCGCTATGCGAGGGAATCGATCACTTGGGAACGGCGGTATACCGACACATTGGACATCAAATGCTGGGAGTTGACCTCCCCAGTTCTCCGTACCTTTAGCTGTGAATCCAATCGCAGTACATTCGGACAGAACATCGCTGGACTCGATCCTAAAATTCGCTGGGATGTTGATATTCCACATGCGAGACGGGATGCAGTAATCAATTCTGAAAGTGGGAGGCCCGCCGCTCTGACCGATTCTTGCGGCTGCAAAAACGGCGCATGCATGGCTGGTGAGTTTCGCCATCCTTATCAGTATCGCTTCAGTTGAAACGTCAAACTTGCGCCTTAAGCTGAGCAGATTATCTATGTCCACGCTTTCGTTTTCTAGGTCAGTGTACCCCGTGGGCATCAAAAGCTCAGCCGCTCCTATGTTGCAAAGCAATTCGAGCTGCCACTCGTCATCACGCAATTCCGCCGAGGAGGCCCGATTCCTCACATTCTCCGCGCAATCTGGAAACAAGGTGTGAGCGATCTCGTGAGCCACGGAGTAACGCATTCTCCCGCGAGGTCGATTGGGGTTGAATTCAATGCGCAATCCTCCGGGGACCGGAACCGTGCGAGCGTCCACTACGTCGTCGCTCGGTAGGACACGAATGTTGAGCAATTCGGCCAAGTAGAAGGGGTCGTAAGGTGGGCCGGCCCACCCACTTTCCACGGCGTCCACGACCGTGCGTCTTGCTGTCGCTTGAATAGTGGCGACCGGATCGGCTCCTTGAGCTAAAGCTATGACCGACGGGTTCGTCCATTGACGCTGTTGATAGGTCATGGCTAGTGCATCCTCCGCGAAGTGAGCACATATCCTCCGAGGTCAAGCACAACGGTTTCATCCGCAACGTGAGGGAACCGGCGTACCTTGTCAATTTTGATTACACACGTCCTGTGTAGATGGAGTCGAGCAACTGCCCACCCCGTTCTGGCTAGGTGGCCTCTTCGGGATAACACGGCTGCCTGACATTCGGTTGCTGGCCGGTGGACCGTGGATCTCACAGTGGTCACATACTGGCTCTTAGTCTGTTTTTTGCCAATTAAGCGGCGGGCGGTGAGTTCTCGACCAGACTGCTTTCCGACTCGGTCCTTTCAAGTCGCCCTGTCCGACGGGCAATCTGTGCGCATTCTTGCAGGTTCTGTTTCTATGCGCAAGGGAGTTCTGCTTTCGATTCAGTCTTCGATGGACGTAATCCTGCCGTCGGCCATCTGTAGGCGGCGGTCGGCCATGTCGGCCAGCATCAGGTCGTGAGTGGCCGTGACCACCGTTACCCCGCGGCTGGCGCCGATCTCCCGCATGATGCCCCCGATGCTCTCCGCGGTCACGCTGTCCAGCTCGCCGGTAGGCTCGTCGGCGAACACCACCGACGGCCCCGCCACCAGCGCCCGGGCGATGGCGACCCGCTGCTGCTCGCCGCCGGACAATTCGTAAGGACGGTGGCCGGAGCGTCCCAGCAGACCAACCAACTCCAGGGACTCGTTGGCGCGACGCCGGCGTTCCCGCCAGGAAACCCCTCCGATGTGCAGCGGCAACTCCACGTTCTCAAAGGCCGACAGTAGGGGAATCAGGCCGAAGGACTGGAACACGAACCCGATGCGCTCCCGGCGCAGCCCGACCAGTTCCTTCTCGGACAGGCCCGACAGCTCTCTGCCCTCGAACCACACCTTCCCCTCGCTGGGCCGGTCCAGGCCGGCCAGCAGGTTCAGCAGCGTGGTTTTGCCGGAACCGGACCGGCCCACCAGCGCCACGAACTCGCCGGGGGCGATGTTCACCGACACGCCGTCCACGGCGCGCACGGCATTGTCGCCGTCGCCGAACTCCCGGACCACCGACTCGGCGGCCAGGGCCGCTGTTCCGTTCGCCATGGCCGGCTACCCTCTGCTATCGGTCTCGCCGCGTCCCGCCGTCCGCTCGCGGCTGCGGTGTGGCGCTGACGCCGGACGCAGCGTGACCTCCGCGCCGTCTTCGGTCATGCCCGTGCTGGCCAGGCCGTCCCACGCGCCGTTGAGGTGCTGGAACCGTTCCATGTACTCCCGGGGCAGTTGCAGCCGGCCGGCCCGGTCAACCACCAGGTATTCCTCCTCGCTGCCTTGGTCGCCCTGGTACGAGGCTCGCAGGTACGATTCCGAACCGATGCGCCCGTCGCGGATGCGCACCACCCGGTCAACCCATCTGGCGATGCCGAAGTAGTGGGTGACGATGATGACCGTAACGCCGAACTGCCGGTTGATCCGCTGCATCATGCGCAGCACGTCCTCGGCCATGTTGGTGTCCAGCTCTCCCGTGGGTTCGTCGGCCAGCAGCAGGGGCGGGTTGTTCGCCATGGCGACGGCGATGGCGACTCGCTGCTGCTCACCGCCCGACAGTTCGGACGGGTACCGGGCCGCCTTGTCGGACATCTGCAACGCCTCCAGCAACTCGGAGGCCCGTTCCCGGCGCTGCCGCCGCGTAGTTCCGGCGATGGCCTGGGGCAGTTCGATGTTGTCCCGCACGTTGAGGTAGGGCACCAAGTTGCGCCCCGTGGCCTGCCAGACGAATCCAACGTCCTGCCGACGGTAGGCCACCAGTTCCCGGTCGCTGATATCCAGCAGGTCGCGTTCGCCCACCCGTATGCGGCCGGCCGATGGCCGCTCCAGTCCGGCCAGGATGTTCAGCAGGGTGGTTTTGCCGGAGCCGCTGGCCCCGACTATACCGACCAACTCGCCGGCCTGGATTTCCAGGTCAACGCCGCGCAACGCCACCACTTCCAGGTCGGCCGGCTTGTAGATTTTGAAAAGGTCATTGGCCTCCACGTAGGGCGGGTCCTCGTCGGAGGGTTCGCGCAACGGCGCCGGTTGGGGCGCCGGTAGCGGTTCCGGACGGGATGGCGCGTCCACCGCCGCCTGTTCCGCCGCGCCGTTTGTTGAAGGCGGCGGCGCAACCGGTTCCGGTATTGTCGCGACCGTCTCTTGCGGTGCGGGTAGAGGCTCCTCGATTTGAAGCACCGGCGCCGCCGCAATTGCGGTTTCCTCAGGGGGTTCGGCGGTTGGTTCCGTGCCCGTCAACTGCTGACGCCGCTCGGGCGGCATGAACCGACGGGCGTACTCTTCATTGATATTCTGCTGTGATGATTCCGGCATAGGGCGTGGACTCGACAACCTGGGTTTGTGCATCCTCGGGCATTATAGCGCGGCTAGGCGGGTTTGCGGGCCGACACCTTGACGCTGGCGACGTTCAGGGGAACGTCGTCCTCATCCAACCGGAGCGACTCGTCGATGGTTTCAATGTCGGTGAATCCGGCGGCAGTCATGCGGGCCAGGTAGGTTCCCCGGTATTCCGCGCCGCCAATGCAGGCTGCCCAGGAATCGGCGTCGGTGAGCCGGGGGCCGTCCTCGCTGAGGGCGAGCATGTCGGAAACGTGCAGGCGTCCGCCCGGGCTGAGGACGCGGTAAGCTTCCCGGAACACAGCGTCCTTGTCGGGGGAAAGGCAGATGACGCAGTTGCTGATGACCACGTTGACGCTGCCGTCGGGCAGGGGAATGTCCTCCAGGTGGCCCTCAATGAACTCGACGTTGGTGACGCCCATACGGTCGCGGTTGGCGTTGGCCAGGGCCAGCATATCCGGCGTCATGTCCAGCCCGAACACGCGGCCCGACTCGCCCACCTGCTCGGCGGCGATGAAGCAGTCGATGCCGCCGCCGGATCCAAGGTCCAACACCGTTTCGCCGGGTCGCAGGTCAGCCAGCGCCGTGGGGTTGCCGCATCCGGCGGAAGCCGCCATTGCCTCCACGGGCAGGCCCTGTAGCTGGGCCTCGTTGTACAGGGTCATGGCGCGCTCGGTGTCGGCTGGGCCGCAGCAGGCGGTTGCTTCCGATTCGTAGCCGCAGTCGTCGGCGCCGCAGTTGCCGCGGCCGCAATCCTCTGCGCCGCAGCCGTCAACGGCGGGGGTGACGTCGGTCAGTTCGATGACGCGCCGGGCGCGCTGCCCGTAGTGTTCCTGCACGGCCTGGCGGATGTCGTCGGTGTTGCTCTGCGTAGTCGTCATCTGCGCCTCCCTTTGAGGTTGTTGCATGGATGAACCAAATAACAAGGTTATGCTACGACGGCGGGGGCATCGCGTCAAACGGGCCGGTGCTATAATCCCGGCCATCCCGAAACCGGAACGGAACCGCCATGCGCTTCGGCCACTTCTTTTACCCCATGAAATTCGACGACTCCCAGGACCACCGGGAGATCCAGGAATGTCTTAAGGAAGCGGAACTGGTTGAAACCCTGGGTTTTGACGCCATCTGGTTCGCCGAGCATTACTTCACCGGCGAGTGCGTGTACGGCGACCCGCTGGTGTTCGCCAGCGCGGTGGCGGTCAAGACCAGCCGCGTCCTGCTGGGCTTCGGCATCATCGAGCTGCCGCTGCACAACCCGGTGCGGGTCGCCATGCAGACCGCGCTGCTGGACAACCTGGCGCAGGGTCGGCTGATCGTAGGCACCGCGAAGGGTTCCAACTACAACGCGTTCGAGTACGTGGGGTTCGGGACTGACCCGGCCCTGGGCGCGGCGCAGATGGAAGAAGCCGAAGAGTTGATGGTCAAGGCGTGGACCTGCGACAACGTGGACTTCCGCGGCGAGCACTACCGGGTGTCGTTCCCGTCGGTGCGGCCGCGCCCCTACCAGAAACCGCACCCGCCGCTGGCCCGGGCCTGCATCAACCGTGAATCAATAATCGAGATGGCGCGCCTCGGCCGGCCCATCCTGCTGCGCGGGCGCTCGGTGAACAGCACGGGCGCTGACATCGCGTTGTACCGCGACACCATGGCCGAATCCGGCTTTGACGAGGAGACGATTGAGCGAAACCTTGACCAGATCTGGGTCTGGCGGGAAATGCACCTGGCCGAAACCGACGACCAGGCGATGGACGAATTTCTGCCGGCCAACCTCCGCGCCTACTCGATAATGCAGGATTACCGGGAGCGGTGGAATCCGAAAGAGTTCCCCATGTCCTACCAGGCGCCACCGGTGCAGCGTGACGGTTACGCTGAGCATCCGGACGCTGACGCCGCCGAAAACCTGGTGGGCAGCCCCCGCCGCGTCGCCGAGCAACTGGAGCAGATGCGGGCGGCGGGCATCCGCAACCTGATGCTGACCAATCGCGGCCTGGTGTCCCCCGAGCAGACACACCGCTCGCTCAAGCTGCTCGCCGAGCAGGTGATGCCCAAATTCCGGTAGCCGGCGGGTGTGTTGCCGTTGCTATGCGCCCGTGCTAATCTGCGTGCCGGCGCAGCGCGCTGGAGACGATGACATCCCTGAAATCGCAGGGCGGAGAGTATTGCAATGAGAATCACCGGCGGAACCACGCGAGTCCTGCAAACCCCTGCCGACAACCCGCTGGTGGTGGGCATCGACCAGCCCGGCACCCGGGAGTTCGTGACGCTGGACCTGCACACCGACGAGGGCATTTCCGGCGTTGGCATCACCTTCTTTGGCGGGCCGCTGGTCCACGCCCTGCGCCGCGCCGTGGACGACCTGGTGGAACTGGCCACGGGCGAAGACCCGATGAATCCCGAGGCCGTCTGGGGTAAGCTGATGGACGCCTGCGCCTCCGCCGGGCCGGAGGGCGTGCTTTCCCTGGGGCTGGCGGCAGTGGACATGGCCGTGTGGGACATCAAGGGCAAGGCGCTGGACCAGACGGTGTGCAGCCTGCTGGGCGGCTACCGCGACCGCGCGCCCACCTACGCCAGCGGCGCGCTGATGCGGCCCATGGGCCTGGAGTACCTGTCCGAAGCTGGCCCCAGGCTGGTGGAACAGGGCTTCCGGCAGATGAAGACCCAGATGGGCGCGGAACCCACCGCCGCCCTGGAAGTGGCGCGCATACGCACCCTGCGCGAGGGCATCGGCCCTGACATCGACCTGATGTGCGACATCAACCAGTTGTGGAACGTGAACCAGGCCATCCAGATCGGCAGCATGGTCGAGGAATACAACCTGTTCTGGCTGGAGGACGTGGTGGCGCGGGATGACTACCAGGGGTTGGCGCGGGTCGCCGACGCGCTGGTGACGCCGATCTGCGCCGGCGAGTACGTCTATGGCATCCGGCCCTTCCGCCACATGGTGGAGCAGCGTAGCGTCGATATCGTGATGGTCGATTTGCTGCGGGCCGGCGGCATCACGCCCTTCCGCAAGATTGCGGGGATGGCTGAGGCGTTCAACCTGCCCGTTGTCTCGCACCTGATTCCCGAGGTACAGACCCACACCATCGCGGCGATTCCCAACGGCTTGACGGTGGAATACATGCCGTGGACGCTGCGCCTGTTCGACGAGACGCCGGACATCGTGGACGGCGAAATCGTGGTGCCGGACCGCCCGGGGCTGGGCCTTTCCTTCAGCCAGGACGCCATCGCCCAATACGAAGTCGCGTGACGATCACCCTACGGAGGCTTACCAATGGCTACCTACCAACTGCGTATCTATACCATCAACCGGGGCATGATGGACTCCTGGCTGGGTCTGTTCAACGAGCACATCCGGCCGCTGCACGACCGGCTGGGCATTCCGGTGGTTTCCAGCTACGTGAACGCCGACCGCACGGAGTTCATCTGGGTGCGCCGTTTCGACAGCGCCGACGAGATTGCCGAGAAGGAAGCCGCCTACTTCGCGTCGCCGGAACGCTCGGCGTTGGGCGACCGGCCCACCAGCCACATCGCCAAGATGGAAGTGCGCGTAATGGACGGCGTGGCGGAGACGGCCGGCGTGGCCTGATTCCCCCTACAGCTTCTTGACCATTTCCCGGTGTGGGATGCCCTCTTCCAGGAACATCTCACCCACCTCGTCGTAGCCGTGTTGGGCGTAAAAGGACTTCACGTATTCCTGGGCGTGCAGGGTGATTTGGCGGAAACCCAGCGCCCGACCCTGCTCTTCCAGGAACGATAGCACCATCCCGCCGACGCCGTTGCGCCGCCAGTCGCGCTCCACTGCCATGCGCCCGACGTGGGGGCCCCTACCATCGACGTCGGGCAGCAGTCGCCCGGTGGTGATGACCGCGCCCTGGTGCAGGGCGACGGCGTGAACGGTGTCGGGCGCGGAATCCGCCTCGTCCACCTCCACGTCGGCGGGGATGCCCTGCTCGCCCACGAAGACGCGCATACGCACGGTTACGGCGCCCTCCAGCTCGGCCGGCGTTTCGACCACCTTGACCGTGATGTTGCTGTTCTGCGTTCCCATTTGGCGCTCTTACCCGGCGTCCTGGCCGGAATGCCATTCCGCGTTGATTTCACTCCAGTACGCTTCGTACTGCCGGCGCATATCCGCCTCCGTAGCGCCGCCCCAATAGCCGGGCGATACCAGGGGCAAAGCCTGCTCGACCCGGATCAAGGCAATGGCCCTTACGCTGTCGGCCAGGCCCTGTAAGGTCGCCGTGCCGGTACGCATACGGTCAACCACGGTATCGAACACGGCATCGCCCCGGTGGATTTTGGCGATCCCCTTGAAGCGGTACCCCTTGCGGGCGAACACGTCCAGGGTGTTGATTTCGACGGCGGGGTTGTTCTCCAGGTTGCGCATGGTGCCGGGTGAGGCCAGGTCGGTGAACAGCACGTGGTCATCGTCCCAGACCATTACGGTCCCCTTGGGCGACAGGTTGGGAGTCCCGTCGGGGCAGACGGTGGCCACGAAGATCAGCCGCTGTTCCGTCAAAGCCTGCTGCATTGCCTCGGTCAAAATACCCATGTTTCCGTGCCTCTCCTGGCATCAGCCTCGTTCTGCAAATTGATTCAATTGACATTGTACCCGCCCCTAGTTAGCATTGCATCAAGTTCCGTAACCGCTCCTTTTCCCCCACCAAGAGGAGGCCCCCGTCATGTTCGTGCAGCGAGATTTGACCGACACCGTTCCCACCCGCGAAGGCAACATGCACTTCGTCAAGCAAGGCTCCGGCTATCCATTGGTGATGCTGCACCCCTTGGGCACGTCCACCTGGGCGTGGAGCACCGTGATCGACGCGTTCAGCCAGCACTACACCTGCTACGCTTTCGACATGCTGGGGCACGGCAAGTCGGACAAACCCACCCGGCATTTCAACATACCCGACTATGCCCAGGCGCTGGACGATGCTTGCCAGATTCTGAACATCCACCGGGG
This sequence comes from Dehalococcoidia bacterium, assembly GCA_022825745.1. Classification (GTDB taxonomy): domain Bacteria; phylum Chloroflexota; class Dehalococcoidia; order Lucifugimonadales; family UBA3495; genus Bin87. The sequence goes on from JAJDWF010000032.1 coordinate 21,053, forward strand.
CCACTACGTGGGCAACTCGGTGGGCGCGGTGCTGGCCACCGAGATGGCGGCGTCTTTCCCGGACCGGCTGGACAAGCTGGTGCTGGTGGGATCGCCGGTGTGGGACGCGCGCACCGCGCCGGAACGGATCGCCGAGGCTGCGGCCGGCTACGACGCCGACGGCATGCCCGTGCCGCGCACCATGGAGCAGGCGAAAGAGTCCACCACCTTTGCCGAACCCCGCCAGGATTGGGTGGACGCTCAGAACGACACGCGGGCGCAGGCGGGGGCGTGGGTCAAGAAGCTGCACGAATCCCTGGCCTGGTACGACATCATGACGCGGCTGCCCCGCGTGAACGCCCGGGAGACTCTGGTGCTGTATGGCGAAGTGGACCGGCTGCGGGACGGCGAGGAACTGCTGCACAACAACATCGTGCGCGCCCGCAAGCACATCATGCCCGGCGTCGGGCACATTCCGCAGATTGAAGACCCGGAAGGGTTTGTTGACGCGGTGCTGGCTTTCCTGAAGCCAGGCTCCTGAGCGTGTACGCAACCCCTGAATCGCGTCGCCATGTCAAGCATATTCGTCCGACCCCGCAGCAGGAACAGCCGCCTGCTCCATACGGCCCGTCGCAAAGGTGAGGCCGGCCGCCGGTCGGACCGCAGCCAGGCGGCCCTGGCCGTGGTGGGCATTGGCACCGCCGGCGCGCGGCGGATGCTGATGTTCCTGCAACGGATGTCGGATCTGTCCGAGTTGGGACGGATTCAGAGCGCCGTATTTTATGATTGCAACCAGACCACCGTAGATTACATGCGCAATCTACTGGCCAAACTGCCGGGCAGGTCGAAACCCGGCGCGGGTGTGCAGATACTGTTTCCCAATTACATCCCCATGTCCGACGGGTTCATGCGCGATCCCAAGCTGCACGAGGAATACGTTGGCCCGTTGGAGCGTGACATGGACACGATTGTCAGCCAGATAATCGTGCAATCGGAAAGGTGCGGCCGGTCTCCGGAAACCATAGTGGAATTCATGGGCTTTGCCGGCCATTCGGTGCTGGGGGCGCGGTTCCACCGGAAATTGCGGGCGGCGTTTCCCTCCGCCGTGATTCTCCCCATAATGATGCTGCCCCAGGATCATGTTTCCGAAGAGTGGACCCGGCGATATATCTGGGAACGGTATGAAGACTTGCTGGCCGGGTCGGAATGTTTGCTGACCGCCCAGTCCGCCAGCCACTTCGGTGAGGACGACGCCAGGCTGGCCACGGGTTTGGCCGGTGTCGAGGTTGCGGACTTCGACGAGGAAGGCGCCACCGACAGCCCGCTGGCGGCGGCGTGCCACCGGCTCAGGGGCGCGTGCGGCGGCTGGCTGGGGATGGCCACGGTGAGTCGGAACATGCCCGTGATGAAGAAGTTCGAGAGTCTGCGCCAGCCTCCTTGGAGAACGGAAGAGCACACGTCAGAACTC
>JAJDWF010000105.1 GCA_022825745.1 Dehalococcoidia bacterium
CCCATGGGGTAGTAGTGCGATGCCTGGGCCACTGCCTCCGCTTCGGCGCGGTTGTTGACGTGCGGCACGATCAGCCCCTGCGCGCCCCGGTCGAGGAAACGCAGCAACGTGGAGGGTTCGGCGTTGGGCACTCGCACCACCGGCGTGATGTCGTGCAGCTCGGCGGCGCGGATCATGTTTTCCGACTCGGAATCGTTGGACGACCCGTGCTCGCAGTCGATCCAGACCCAGTCGAAACCCAGCACGCCGTACATTTCCACCAGTATCGGCGCATAGAAATTGACGCTGCCGCCCACGGCGATTTCGCCGGCGAGCAGCTTGGCTTTGGCACGATTGGCGCGGACCATAAGGACACTCCTGGTTCGTGAGTAGGGGCGAATCCGCTTTAGGCAGACGCGCCCCCTCAATTGCAATGATGTCTTTCCGGGAGAAAGCCGGGCGGCCTGTAAGCCGGGTTCTGTATCCGCCTTGCGGCGGATGGTGACCATCTATCTAGCCCCAGCGTTGCCACTGGGGTCAAGCGGCCAACCCGGGAACGGGCCGGACGCCCATGGTTCCCCTATTTGGCCTTGCTCCAGGTGGGGTTTGGCCGCCGGTGCGTCGCCGCACGCGGCCGGGCGCTCTTACCGCCCGATTTCACCCTTGCCGCGACTGGCGCGCAGCCGGCGGCGGTATGTTTCTGTGCCACTTTCCGTCCCCTCAGCGCGTCGCGCCTCGGAGCCTGGGCGTTACCCAGCACCCTGTCCGGCGGAGCCCGGACTTTCCTCCCCGAGACCTCGCGGCCTCGCGGCGGCCACCCGGCCGGACCGGCATTCTCTTATGATGAGTTTAGCATAAAGCTGACGTTCTTTCGCGGGAATGACGGTGGTGGTGCGGGATGGACAAGATTGGGGATTGGTGCGGGAAGGTGGCGATTTTTGTGGAATCCTGCTCATTTCCTCTCATTTCTGCTCTTTTGAGTAGGGGGTTGGAGCCGGACACAGGGGTGAATGGGAGCGATATGGATGGTTTTGGGTGTGGATTTGGCAGTTTTGACTGGCCGGTGGGGGGATTTGTCGTGGATCCCTGACTGCGTCGGAATGACGGTTAAATTGCAACACGCTTTTAGATCGTGTAGCCGAGACGTTCCAGACTCGGGCGGCAGGCATTGGTTAGGGCAGCCTGCTCAGAGAGGTCGAGTTGCGCGAACCGTGACGGGGTCGGCCTTGGGATGGAGGACGCCTCCCGTATCCATTGGTCGTCCTCAAGTTCCGGGGATATGAAGCGGATGATACGTCTAATTTCGCTATCAGGCTGCGCCTGTATGTCTTCAAATCTGACGTTGAGGACGGATTCGGGAGGGAGACGGCTAAACAGCTTGGTTCCGTGCTCAGTCAATGCGTTCCAGAAGACCCCAAAATCGGCGAGTTCGAGTTTGTCATGGGGCAAGCGTCGGAGTGGGGCAAACTGGTAAATCACCGACTGCCACAGCATCAACTTTTCCCAGGCTCTGTTATGGCCTAGCAACTTTAGCAAATGAATTGGAAAGGCGCGTAAGGACGCGACAGCCATGCGAAAGGCATGGTGACGGCTCATTGATATGGCGGTATCGCGTCCGTCACGATACAGGTGTATGACCCTAGCCTCGGGGAATTGCCGGAGTATAGTGTAGGCCCACAGCAGGGACGGGCCGGAGCGTTCGATCCAGACATTCCGGTTGAACCGTCGGCATAACCAGGCGAAGAGTTGTCGGTAGTGGTCGGCGGGCGGCTGTTTCGGAAATCCCCGCACCACGGGCGCCAGCTCATCGTACAGGGTCTCGTGCCGGTCGGTGAGATGCGGCAGAGTGGCGCACATAATTGGCGGCACGTTGGCGCGGGAAAATTGAGCGCCGGGGCGGTCAAAAGGGTAGAGTGTTTCCTCAAATTCCCACTGCAACTGAAAGCGAAGCGCAGCGTCTTGCCGGCTGAGAAAGCGCCACATCCGCTCGCCGGTGAGGCGCCGGTGGCGGAAAGCCGACAATCCCGTAAGAGCGAATAGTTCGGAAAGGCTGAGGATTTGCGGGTGCGTGTTCAGAATGTTTGACAACATTGTAGAACCGCAACGGCCGGTGCTCAGCACAAAAACCGGACGGACGCTGTCGTTGGGGTAGGATTGGATGGCCATAGGATTTGCCTGTCTGCGAGCCTGGAGATTCCCTTTCGTCCGAAGGCTGGGCTCGTTGACCCGCCGCCGGCGGATAGATGCCGGCAGTACAGCGTACCACACGGAAGCAGCAGGCCGGATGCTATAATTTATCCGAATGCCCCGTGGTGTAGCGGTAGCACGTCAGCCTTTGGAGCTGTAAGCCCTGGTTCGAGCCCAGGCGGGGCAGCCAGTCACAATGCCGCGTCAACGCCGGCGCTCCAGGAACATCGGCATCCCGCCCTTCGGCCTGAGTGAAATAAGCGGCAGCATTTGGGGTTTGTGCCGGGGATCGTGGCGCATGGCCCACCGCCGGCCGATGGTCGCCAGGATGAGCTTGGCTTCCATCATCGCGAAACCCTCGCCGATGCAACGTCGCGGTCCGCCCCCGAAAGGAAAGTAGGCGAACTGGGGCAGGTTTGCGCGAAAGTCCGGCGTCCAGCGGTCGGGCCGGAACTCCAGGGGCGCGTCGAAAAACCTCGCGTCCCGCTGCGCGATCAACTGCGGCGCCAGGATAAACGCGCCGGCCGGAATGTGATAGCCGCCCAGGTCGAACGGCTCGAACGCCATGCGACCCCAGAACCAGATTGGCGGGTAGAGGCGCAGCGCCTCGGCCAGCGCCTGGTCCATGAACGTGAGGTTGGGCAGGTCATCCAGCGTAGGCTCCCGGTCGCCAATCACGCGGTCCAGTTCGGCGTGGAACCTGGCCTGTAGCTCGGGATGCGTGGCCAGCAAATAGCACGTCCAGATCAGCGTCACGGCGGTGGTCTCATGGCCGGCGGCAAACATCGTTACCGTTTCGTCCCGCACCTGCTCGTCGGTCAGTCCGGCGCCGGACGGCTCCCCGTCCTCATCGGCAAAGCGGGCATCATCAGCAAAGCGGGCACCGATCAGGAGCGACAGCAGGTCGTTCCCTTGCTCGGGAGATTCCCGGCGCTCCGCGATCAGCCCGTAGATAATCTTGTCCAGGTCGGCGCGGGCGCGCTTGAACCGCACGCTGTACGGCAACGGCAGCCGGTGGAACAGCTTGCGCATCCGCGGCGGTTGATTGGCCCGCGTGGTGATGTAGTTGTTGCTCAGCGCGAACGCCGCCCCGATGCGACGTACTTCGTCGGCCAGTTCCGTCCCGAACAGCGTCTTGACCACGATGCGCAAAGTGAGCAGCGACAACTCCCGCCCGAGGTCAACCCGCTGTCCGTCCGCCCAATTGCCCTGTTGCGACTCGGCGTACGACTGCATCGTCTCCGCGTAACGCTCGATGCGCGCCCGCTGGAGGCTGGGCTGGATCAGGCGGCGCTGGCGCAGGTGGTCCGCGCCCGTCGCGGTGATCAATCCGTTGCCCGTGAGCAACTTCATCACCTCGGTGTTGGGCCCCCGGTCAACCTTTTGGTGGTTGGTGACGACAACGTCCCGGATCAGGTCGGGATGATTGACCAGGTACACCAGCGCCGGCCTGGTGGAAAGGGTGACCAGGTCGCCGTAGGTGGCGGCCCGCTCCATGAACCCGATGGGGTTCCACATGTACTGGAACGTCTGCCCGACGATGGGCAGCTCGCGCGGGCCCGGCGGGAGGGTGAGACGGTCAACTACCGGTCTAGGGGGATATGTCGTCTGGGCCGATGTCATTTGCTGCCGCTTTAGATGTTAGCGTGCGCCGGTTGGAGCCTCTAACCGGATTTTATCAAACCCCGGGCGCGCCATGCGTCTGAGCCAGGTCCGTTCCGGCGGCGTGCCAGGCTTGTTGAGGATTTCAGCCGTACTCGGCTATAATCAGGGCAGACTACGATTTCCTGAATGTAATGCCAGTCGATTATTACGAGACCCTTGGAGTTGACCGGGCGGCCAACGACGAACAGATTCGTCGCGCCTTCCGGCGCAAGGCCATGGAGTTCCACCCGGACCGGAACAAGACGCCCGGGGCCGAGGACAAGTTCAAGGAAATCAACGAGGCCTACCAGGTCCTGAGCGACCAGGAGAAACGCTCCCGGTACGACCGGTTCGGCCACGCGGGCGTGAATGGCGGCGGCGACCGGCCTTTCGACGGCTTCGACCCGTTCGGCGGTTTCGGCGATATCTTCGACACCTTCTTCGGCGGCGGGACCCGAACGGCCAACCAGCCCAGGACCGGCGAGGACATTGCCCACCGGGTCGTGCTCACCTTTGAGGAGGCCGTGTTCGGCTGCGAACGCGACATCGACATCCAGCGCGTGGAACCGTGCCATCTCTGCTCCGGCGCGGGCAATGAGCCGGGAACGCCGATATCCACCTGCCGCACGTGCAGCGGCTCCGGCCAGGTGCGTCGCGCCCAGCGCAGCGTTTTCGGGCAGTTCGCCGTAACGTCGCCCTGCTCCGCCTGCAACGGTTCCGGGCGCTACATCGAAACCCACTGCCACGGTTGCCGGGGGCGCGGATACGAACGACGCCAGCGAACCCGCACCGTTACGATTCCGGCGGGCGTGAACGACGGCATGCAGGTGCGCATCACCGGAGAGGGCGACGCCGGCGCCAACGGCGGCCCGCCCGGAAACCTGTACGTGCAGGTCCGGGTCCAGGAACATAGGCTGTTCGCCAGGGAAGATGAAGACCTGTTGCTGCGCATGGACCTCAACATCGCCGAGGCCGCCCTGGGCTCCACCAAGCAGGTGCCGACCCTGGACGGCGAAGAGGTTGACCTGGAGATTCCGGCCGGCACCCAGTCCGGCCGGGTGTTCCGCGTGCGCGGGTTCGGTGTGCCTCGGCTGCGACGCGACGGTCGCGCCACCGGGCGGCGGGGAGACATCAGGGTGGTGGTGGACGTGAACGTCCCACAGCGACTCAACAAATACCAGCGGCAACTACTGGAAGACCTGGCCTATTCGTTCGATCACCGTGGCAGCGCTCCGCCGGCCAAGTCCAATGGGAGACGTAAACCGAGCGCCGCTCGCGAGCCGGAAACCGACTCCGCCGAACCTCCCGCGGCCGAAGCAGCCGAAGAATCGTCCGGCGAGGACAGGCAGAAGGGCCTTTTTGATCGTATCAAGGACACCTTCGTCCCAGGCGAGGACTGATGTCCTGGCACGAACTCAGCATCACCGTTCCGTTCGAGTACGTGGAACCCGTCTCCTATCTCTTTGAACGCTACGGATACGGTTTGAGCGTCGAGACAAGGCCGGGCGAGCACGCCATACTGCGTTCGTACCTCCCGAGCCTTTCCCGCCAACGACTCGCCCATATCGAGGTCGGCATCAAGCTGGCGTCCAGCGTTGCCGAAATGGGCGAGTTGCAAATCACTCCCCTGGGCGCGGATGAGGACTGGCGGGATTCGTGGAAGCAGCACTTCACCCTGTTGCGCGTCGGGAAAAACCTGGTCATCAAGCCCTCGTGGATTGAATACGAAGAGCAGCCGGGCGACGTGGTGATCGACCTGGATCCCGGTCTGGCATTCGGCACCGGCTACCATCCCACCACCTACTCGTGCCTGGAAGCACTGGAAGAGCTGGTCAAGCCGGGATACCTGGTGCTCGACGTGGGCACCGGTTCCGGCATCCTGACCATCGCCGCCGCCAAGCTGGGCGCGGCGCACATCACCGCCGTGGACATTGACGGCCACGCCGTGCGGGCGGCCCGTAAGAACTTCCGTCGGACCGGCATCGCCGACCTGGTGTCCGCCGAATCCGGCAGCATACCCGGCGCGGTGACTCGGGGCCGGACCTACGACGTAGCCGTTGCCAACATCAGCGCGCGCGGGATTCGCATGGTCGCTCCGGCGATTCCCGACTTGCTTGCCTCCGAAGGCGTGTTCATCGCTTCCGGCATAATTGTCGATCAACACGACGAAGCGCACTCCGCCATTACCGACGCCGGCCTGGTGGTGGACGAAATGCGCCAACGCGAGGACTGGCTGACCATCCTCTGCCGCCACGGCTGATACGCATTCGCTCGCTATGGAAACGCTGACGCTGGATCGATTTGAACTTACCGGGCCGCTGGGCAGCGGGGCCGATTATGACGTCCGAGCAGCCGTTGACCGGGAAACTGGGCAGCAGGTGGTGTTGAAACGGCCTTCGCCCCAGGCGGTGCGCCGCCAGATGCACGGCCCCATTGAGGACCGAACCACCCGAACGCTGGAAGCCTACGAGAGAGCCGGAAAGCATTGCGACGCGGTGCCCAGGGTCGTCGGCGTAACCGAGGCTGCCATCCACGACGAGTATTTTGGCGACGACGTGGGACAACCGTACCGGGTCCGGGTGGAAGAGCGCGCGGCGGGCATTCCCCTGGTGGGCGATCCTCGCAGCCGGATCTTGCGGGTCCCCATCGGGCTGGGACAAAACCTGTTCGCTCTGCACCCGTTGGTTACGCCGCCCAGCGTTGAGCCGTGGCCGGTGCAGACCCAACTGCTGGCCGCGCAGGAGATTTTCCAGGCGGCCGGTTACGCGCTGCTGGACCTGGGTCCGCACAATGTCTTTTACTCGCCCGGGTCGGGCCGCATCTCGTTGATTGACGCCAGCGCGCTGGTGGGACATGGCATCGAAACGACGGTGGGCAATCGTGGGCCGCAGGACGTTCACGATTTCTACCTGGAGATGCTCAAGTTCTACGTCGCGCCGGACCCGCCTCCAAGCGACCCGGCCGGCTACTATGATCCGTACAATCAGCGCCCGGTGATCTCGCTGGAGCAGGAGTGCGACGACCTGGACCGGGCATTTTCCGGCGCCGGCGACAGTATCCGGGAAGCGGCGACCGCGTGCATCGGGAAAGTCAGGACCCGGGGCTACGGTTCGGTTGCCGAATTCGCCGGTGACTTGCAGGAATGTTTGCGGCAAATTACTATTCATACTGCGGGTATGAACGGACGGGATGACGCTATGGCAGCGTGGCAATCGGCCTTGAACCGGCTGGCCGAAAGCCACTGGACCCGCTACCAGTTTGATGCGGACGCCGAGCTCGCCGTCTTGTCTGCCTGATCATCACAGTCTTTATCGCAGCGAGGGTTGGAAGCGCTATGCTGACCGGTTCTTTGGCAATACTTCACGACAACACTTCACACGGTGAGGACAACTATCTCACCAGAGACCTTGGCGACGGGAACTTCCTGGACGTGGTGCTGGACGGCGTCACCGGGCATGGCGGCGACGAGGCCAGCGGATCCGTCGCCGACGCCCTGAACCGGTCCAACATCTCGGGCCCGGACGACATCGTCGCCATACTCGAAGAGATGAACTCGGATTTCCACCAGGTAGGTGGCGGGCGTTTCCTGCTGACCACCGCCTCAGCCGCGCTGTATCTCGACGGGAAGCTGCACATCGTCTCGGTGGGGGACAGTCCCATCTACGTGATACGCCCCGACGCCTACGAACAGTTCAGCGGACGCATGGGCGGCCTGATCCGGCTCGGAGTGTCCAAGGCGGTGGGCGCCGAAGCAAACCTGTCGGTGTTTCGCACCGAGGTTGAGTTGTCCCCGGCCGACCGGCTCGTTTCCTGCACCGACGGCGTGAGCGACAACCTGCTGGGCGACGAACTGATGGAGATCGTGCGCGGATCAGCGGACGCCGAGGAAGCCTCCGGCCGGGTCAAGGCCCTGGTTGACCAGCACATCGAGCAGGGCCGGGACATCCGGTTCCGGGGCGGCAGGTTCCGGCATGACGACGAGACTGCGATCTTCCGGTTCTTCGCCGAAAGTTAGCGCATCCCCGTCGTCATCGCGTATCCCGTGATTTTCGTGGCGTTCCGGCCGGGTGTGTTAGACTATCCGGCAGACTATTTTTCGCGAAAACGACCGGCTGGACTGCTTTAGACAACGGTAGTCGGCCACCGGCAGGCTGTAAGGAGATCTCAATTGGGCAAGATTAACGTTGCCATCATCGGTGTGGGCAACTGCGCCTCATCTTTGGTCCAGGGCATTCACAAGTACGTTGAGGTGCCGGACGATCAGCCGATACCCGGCGTGATGCACAATCGAATCGGGGACTACCGCATCGAGGACATTGAGGTGGTTGCCGCTTTCGACATCGACCGCAACAAGGTGGGCAAGGACCTGTCCCAGGCGATTTTCACCGAGCCCAACAACACCATCAAGTTCGCTGACGTCCCCCATCTGGGCGTGACGGTGGAACGCGGAATGACCCACGACGGAATTGGCCGCTACCTGTCCGACGTCGTGGTCAAGTCTCCTCACAGCACCGCCGACATTTCCGGCATCCTCAAGGAACGTGAAGTGGACGTTGTGATCAATTACCTTCCCGTCGGCAGCGAAATGGCTACCAAGTGGTACGTGGAACAGGTCCTTGACGCCCGCTGCGCCATGATCAACTGCATCCCCGTGTTCATCGCCCGTGAGGACTACTGGCGCGGCCGGTTTGAGGAACGCGGCGTCCCCATCATCGGCGACGACATCAAGTCCCAGGTGGGCGCAACCATCGTCCACAGGGTCCTCACCCGGCTGATGGAGAATCGCGGGGCTGAAATCGACAACACCTACCAGCTGAACTTCGGCGGCAACACCGACTTCCTCAACATGCTGGAACGCGACCGCCTGGTATCCAAGAAGATCTCCAAGACCGGATCCGTCACCAGCCAAATGGACGAAGAACCCGAAGCGGACGCCATTCACATCGGCCCCAGCGACCACGTGCCCTGGCTGCAGGACCGCAAATGGTGCTACATCCACATCGACGGCAAGGTTTTCGGCGGCGCGCCCGTGAAAATGGAAGTCAAGCTTGAAGTGTGGGACAGCCCGAACTCGGCCGGCGTGGTGGTGGATGCGATACGATGCGCAAAGCTGGCCATGGACAACGGGCAGAGCGGAGCCGTTTTCGCACCGTCCGCGTACTTCATGAAGAGTCCGCCCATCCAGTTCACCGACGCCGAGGCCCATGAGATGGTTGAGGCGTTCATCGCCGACCCGGCGGTCAACTCCGTTCATGTAACGGCGCAAAGCTAGCGCGCCGCGCTCCGGAGAAGGCGGGCGCGGCAATGAAAATCGCCATGGTCTCGCCGTATGATTTCGCCTGGCCGGGTGGCGTGAACTCCCACGTGGTCCAATTGTCCGCTGAATTGCGCAACCGGGGCCATGATGTCGCCGTGATCGCGCCCCATTCGCCATCTAAGTCTCAGATTGACAATCGGCCCGAGAATCAGTTCATCCCCATGGGGCGTTCCGTGCCCCTGTCCGCCGGCGGTTCCAAAGCCCGCGTTACCTTCGACTGGTGGTTGTATCCACGGGTGCGCGCGCTGATGGACAGAGAACGATTTGACGTCGTGCACCTGCACGAACCGCTGGCGCCCCTGCTGCCGCTCATGGTCTTGCAGCATTCCAGGGCCGTGAACGTGGGCACGTTCCACGCTTACTCCGACCGGCAGCATCTTTACCGCGTGGCCCGCCGCGCCGTGGGGAGATGGCAAAAGCGCCTGCACGGGCGCATCGCCGTGTCGCCGGCGGCCCGCGCTTTCGTTTCGCCGCACTTTCCCGGTTATTCTTACCGGGTGATTCCCAACGGCATTGATTTTCAGCGTTTTTCCGACGCGGAACCTTTCCCCGAACTGCGGGACGGCAGGCCCAACATCCTCTTTGTTGGCCGCAAGGACGAACGGAAGGGATTGCGCTATCTCCTGCAGGCGTTCTCCATCCTGCGGCAGACGCGGGGCAACGCGCGCCTGACCGTCGTCGGGCCGGGCGATCCCGACCGCGAGTGCGCGGCCTTATTGAACGGCATATTGGCTCAGGACCCCGATGCCGTATCGGTAACCGGGCCGGTTTCATCCGACGACTTGCCCCGGCACTACGCCAGCGCCGATGTTTTCTGTAGCCCGGCCACCGGCGGCGAGAGCTTTGGCATCGTGCTGCTGGAGGCCATGGCCGCCGGCGTTCCGGTGGTCGCATCCGATATTGACGGCTACCGGGATGTCGTGTCGCACGACGTAAACGGCCTCCTGGTCGGCCCTCAGGATCCGGCGGCCATCGCCGGCGCCGTGGGGCGCGTGCTCGATAATCCCGCGCTGGCCGCAGGACTGACATCAGCCGGGCGCAGCGCCGCATCCGAGTTCAGGTGGGAACGGGTGGCGTCCCAGGTTGAGGACTATTACCAGCAATGTATCGAGGAGGCTGACCATCGTGGCGCTGCCGGGTAGAGAGGAACTGCGCGGCGCCGTGCTGCGCTACGTGGAGATTCCGGGCGCCCGCGCATTCAATGCAATCGGGCTGACGCCCAACAGCATCACGCTGATTGGATTCTCGGTCTGCGTGGCGGGCGCGGTTGTGGTGGCCCTGGGCTGGCCGTTGTATGGGGGCATCGTTTTTCTGGTCGGCGGCATCCTGGACCTTTTCGATGGCGCGCTGGCCCGGCTGACGGGCAAGGCGTCGCCCTTTGGGGCGCTGCTGGATTCCGTTTTCGACCGCCTCGGCGAGGCCGCGTTGTTCGTCGGCCTGGGCGTATATTATCTCCTGGGCGACCTGGCGTCGGGCCAACTCATGCTCAGCATGCTGGCCGTTCTGCTGGGCCTGGTGTTCTCCCAGGGGGTCTCGTACCTGCGCGCCCGGGGCGAGGGTCTGGGCGCGTTCACCCGCTCGGGCATCATGACCCGCACCGAGCGGGTTATCATCCTGGGCGCGGGCCTGATTGTGGAGGGGTTGGCTCCCGTGCCGATCATGGTGTGGGTGCTATGGGTCATCGCCGGCGTGTCGTGCTTTACGCTTTTCCAGCGCATGTTCACCATCCGGGGCTTGCTGGACGAACAATAACTTGCCTTGCCGTCTTGGTGATATGATGGCGTGCAGGCACAACGAGGAGGTTACCAGGATGGCGTCACATTCCATGGGACTGTCGCTGCACGACGCGGCGAGGCAGGTGGGGGTTCCGTTCACCGTGGAGAACGAACCCGAGGACAAGCAGGTTAAGGTCAATGGCCTCAATATCCACTACCTGGAGTGGGGCGATCCCGACAAGCCGACCATCCTCATGCTCCATGGAATCCAGCAGCAGGCGCACAGTTGGGACTTCATCAGCCTGCCCCTCTCGACTGACTACCGTATCATCGCGGTTGACCAGCGGGGCCACGGCGACAGCGACTGGTCTCCCGACGGAGACTACTCAACCGACGCCTATGTTGGCGACGTGGGGAGCCTCGTCGGCGAACTGGGCCTCAAGGATTTCCACCTGGTGGGCCATTCCATGGGCGGGCGCAACAGCCTGGCCTGGGCCTCGCTCAATCCTGGCGTGCTCAAGTCCCTGACCATCGTGGATACCGGCCCGGAAACCCAGCGTCGCGGTTCCGACCGCATCCAGCGGTTCCGCGAGTTGCCCGACGAGTTGGATACCCTTGAAGAGTTCGCCCAGCGGGTCATGGAATACACGGGCCGCACTCGGGAGCAAACTCTGGGCGCGCTCAAGTACAGCATTCGGCAGCGCGACGACGGGAAGTGGACCTGGAAGTACGACAAAGTAATTCGCGTGCGGGGATTCCGCCCTCCGGCCTGGACATCCGAACAGCTTTGGGAAGGATGGCGCAGGATCGACTGCCCCGCGCTGGTGGTGCGCGGCGCGCGCAGCGACATTTTCGCCGACGAAACCATGCAGCGCATGGCAACTGAGCATCACGACTGCACTGCCGTTACCGTCTCCAACGCCGGCCATCTGGTACAGGGCGACAACCCGCCCGAGTTCCTGGCGGCGGTGAAGGGGCTGCTGGGACGGTTCGATTAGATCGGAACCCTCTCCGTTAAGACGCCGGGGCGGGTGTCAAACCCGCCCCGCTTGATTGCTGGTGCGCGACGGCCTCAGAAGCCCAGCAAGCGCGGCAGCGCTTCGCCCAAGCCGTAACCCAGCGCGGCCGATACGGCTCCGATGCCCAGGATTTCCAGACCCTGCAGGATCGGCGATTTCTGTACCAGCCTGCCCTTAACCAGACCCAGGGCGAACAGGGCGAACAGAGAAAGCCCCACAGACCATCCGATGGCGGCCCAGCCCACGCTGAGGAAAAGGAACGGTAGTATAGGGATGATCGCCGCTCCGCCGAAGGAAACGCACATCACGGCGGCGTCTTTCAGCGGGTTGCCGCCCAGGTCCGGGCTGATGCCGAGCTTCTTTTCCAGCAACGTGCTGAGCCACAGCGCTTCGTTGTCCGCAATCTGGTTCGCGAGCCGCACCGCTTCGTCGTAGGTGTTGCCCTCCCGCTGGAACAGGATGACCAGTTCGGCGAGTTGCTCTTCCGGTTTCTCTTCCAGATCCCGGACTTGCCGGGCGATGGCGGCCTCCCGCACGTCCTCTTCGGCCCGCGATCCCAGGTAGGCGCCCGCTCCCATGCTGATCATGCCGGCAGCGGCGGCAGCCAGCCCTGCCACCAGCACCGTTCCGGTGGTTCCCACCGCGATGGCGATGGACGTGGTGAGGGCGACGGTGCTGATGATGCCGTCCTGCGCGCCGAACACCACTTCCCGCAACCGGCCCAGGTTGGCAACATGGAACGGCTCCTTGTCCAGGGCCAGCGCGGCGTCGATGTAGTTCTCCAGGTCCAGGGGCAAAGCCGGCTGTTCGGCTCCGGCGGGAATCGGCCCCGTCTCGACCTGCGAATATGACACTGCGGGAGTATCCAGAACGGCGAGGGTTCCGTTGTCGTCCTGGATGTGCAGGCGCGAAAGGGCGTCGGAAAAGGCCATCTGATGCTCTTTTTCCTGTTCCATCGCGTCGGTGAACGCCGCCACCGCCTCGGTGCGGTTGTCAGCTATCGCGTCGTTGATCATGCGGGGGTAGGTGCGGGTGTATTCGCGGGTTTCACCCTCGATAACCCGGCTGAGGTTGACGGCGGTGCTGTCCACCGCGCCAGCTACCTTCAGGTAACTGAGACCGTGCTGCGTTTCGGCGCGGGCAATCTCTTCGAATACTTCAGCGACTTCCGGGTGTCCCTCTTCCCGCGCTTGCTCCGCGTACGCGGTGTAGGTGAGGTGAGCGATGGCCTCGGCAACGATGGCCTGCCACAGGTTTCGATCGGTGGCGGACACGTCGCCCGGGACGTTTCGGGAGTAGGACATGGCGCTTTCCGTATGCAATCAGAGACGCGGCGAGGCGTGGTGAGCGATTACCAGCCATCCGTCGCCGTTGCGGACAAATATGTTGGTGGCCAGCACGCCGAATCCCTGCGCCTGTCCCTCCACCACGCTGGTGATGCTCTCAACGCAGGTAACGAATCCGCAGTTGCCCTCGATGGCGATGTTCACATAATGAATGTTGAAGTGCATCAACGCCGCGCCGTTGAAAATTCCCTGCCAGGAGCGCCGGATGTCGGGCCAGCCGACGATGGGCTGCCAGCCTGGATGCACGCACAAGGCCCGGTCCGATTGTTCCCAGACCGCGTCCATCTGGTCCAGGTCCAGCGAGCCGAAAGCGTCGTAGAACCGCTGATTGGCGTCCCGCAGCGACAGGATGTTGGCATTCTCGGACAGCATGATTCAGGCGAGCAACCTGCGCGCGTAATCGTCCAACTGGCGGAGAGCGTCGTCCCGCGGGGCGCTGTCGGCGAATACCATGGCGCGGGTGGCTCCGGCGTCCTCGTAGGCTTTCAGTATCTCGGGGTCTGCCGGCTGCCCGAACACCGATACCTCTATGGTGTGCGGGTCGCGGCCGGCCTCCTGCGCCAGCCGGACTATCTCCTCGCGGGTTGCGTTCAGCTGTTCCGGCGAGATGCGATTGGGCATCCAGCCGTCGCCCCAGCTCACCACACGCCGGGCCACGTTGGGGGCATTGCCGCCGATCAGCACCGGCGGGTGGGGCTTCTGCACGGGTTTCGGCGACGAATAAATTGGCGGGAAGTCAATGTGCTTGCCGTGGAACTCTCCAGTTTCCTTAGTCCACAACTCTTTCATCGCCAGTATGGATTCGCGGGTGTAGCCGATCCGCTGGCCGAAATCGACGCCGAACAACTCGGTCTCTTCCCGCAGCCAGCCGGTGCCGATTCCGAACAGGAACCGCCCGCCGCTGAAATAGTCCAATGTGGC
>JAJDWF010000014.1 GCA_022825745.1 Dehalococcoidia bacterium
ACGACCCGGGTTACGCCCCAGCCGGCCAGCCAGGCGGAATGCCGGCCATCTCCGCCCGCGACTACGATTACGATGTCGTCGGCCTGAGGGGCGATGGGCACCATGGTGTCGGGTTTGCTGTCGTCGATCCAGGCCGGATAATTCCGGTTGCCCCAGTGTCCCAGCCCGGACAGCTCTTCGATGGACATGCGCGCGTTGGCGTAGATGTACTCGCGAACGTCCTTCTTGCTGAGGCCGTCGGCGGCGATTTCAGCGGCGTGCTCCGGGCTGATCACCAGCGTCACCTGCGCCCCGGTTCCGATCTGGTAGTAGTTGGAAAACCCGGTGGCGCGGGTGGCCTGCACCAGGGTGTTCAGCACCTCGATGCCCCGGGAGACGGTAGTTTCCATAATCGGGTAGAAAGCCCGGATGGCGTGCAGCGTGATCATGCTGTCATCCGGGTCGTAGCCCAGTTCCACGTGGCGCGGCTCCCAGGGGCTGCGGGACTCGTTTTCAGCGAAGCAGAAAGAGTAACGTCCGGGCATGGCCAAGGTCGCCTTGTCCATGTCGCCGATAATCAGTCCGGCGACGTTGCGGACGAACAGTCGCAGCGCCCGGCCGATGGTGGCGTTGGCCCGGTAACCGGGGCCGAACGCGCCGGAGTCGCCGTTAATGCCCAGCCGTTCCGCGATGGGGCCGTTGACGATGACCACCGGGGCAGCGCCGCCCGTGGTGGCCTGGCAGCCGGCCAGGTTGAACGGCCTTTGCAGCGCGGCTTTGACGCAGGCCACCACCACCGGAAAGTACTCGGGGCGGCAGCCAGCCATCACGGCGTTGACGGCGACCTTTTCGATGGTCACCTCGGCGTTGGACGGTTGGGCGACGCCGAGGGACAGGGATGGGTCCTCGCCCCATGGGCCGAGCATGCGGCGCACGGCGTCCTCGGTGGCGGGCACGACGGGCATACCGTCGGTCCAGCCCTGTTCTTCGTAGTAGTCCTGGATGGCGTCGTAGGTGTCGGGGATGTCGATGCGGCTGGAGCTGAGGGCGGGGGTGTTGGTGGACATAGGCTTTACTCTACTGGGGTCAGGTTCTTTTGGTTAGCTTCGCGAGGACAGGTCGGCGGCGATGCCGAAATGGTCGGACAGTTTCTTGTCTTTGTGGAAATTACTGATGACGCTGAGGGATTCGGCAGTCAAGTCGGCGCTTTGTACGATGTGGTCGATGGTTCTCTTGCCCAGGCTACCCAGCCCGGCGGTCGCAATCGTCATTCGGGGTGGGATAGCGCGGCACAGTTTGGCGCGCAGTTTGGCCGGTACATTGCTGGACTGGGCTATGGGTTGATTGAAATCGCCCACTACTATCGATCGGCGCTTTGAGACCCGGGCCAGCAGCGACGCAAGGCCATCCAGGTAATCTTCGTGGTCTTGCCATGCCTCGCGGTCTCCGCCGAACCGTTTGGTGCGAGAATGCGACCAGGGAATGCAGATGCCCACAACCGTCACTCTGCCCGCTGAGGTTTCAGTTGCTCCGGCGATGAATCGGCCGGGTGGCAAAGCCTTGCTTCCCACGCAGTCAACGTCCGTCCACGGTTGACGCGACCAGAGCAGAACCTTGCGACGATTGTTCACTACCGATTGACCCCAATAGGATCCGGCAGTGATTACATAGCCGCCGCGTCCGCATAGCAGCCGGCAGTCCGTTTCGGTGAGGCAGACGATTTCCGGCCAATGCTGACCAATGCGGCGCAGAATTTCAGGGCTACGCTCCGACCGGGGCGTAGCCCATTGCACGTTCCAGTTGACGACCCGAAGGGCCATGGAATTGCGGCAGCGCGCCTAGTCGTTGGTGAGCATTTCGGCGATTTGGCCGGCGTACTCGTGGGCCATCTGCCGGACCTCGGGGATGGAACGGGGCGCCAGCGGGCTGGGTAGGGCCAGAATCTGGACGGTGGGCATACCCAGGGACGAGGCGCGCGCGTGGGCGGCCCTGGTGAAACTCTCGGTGATGACGCTCACGGAGGGAACGCCGCGGCTCTCGGTTACTACTGTGTCGTGGAGACCCCACGCCGTGCAGCTCCCTCAATCCGCGATTCCGTGCACCACGGCGTCGCACTGCGCCACCAACTCGTCGATGGTCTCGTCGGCACAAGGGGCGCTGAAGCTGAACTTGCGCAGGTACAGCACCTTCTCGACGGCGTATTCCTCTTCCAGAATCACCTGCAATTCCTGCAGGAAATTATCGGAGTGGTACTTACGGTTTTCCAGCAGGCCGATGGTCTTTCCGGCGAGGCCGGGCAACCGACCGGCGGCGGCGCGCTCGGCGGTTTTCTGCTCCGGGCGCGGGTCGAGAATCTGGATTGTCGCTGTGGTCATGGCGTTTCCTCCGTCTAGCCCAACATCTGGTAGTGTTTGCCTTCGGTTTTGATCGCCGGGGCGATCACCATTTCGGTTTTGTGGAAATCTCGTACAGTATAGGCGCCGCACATGCCCATCGCAACGCGGAGTGCACCGACCAGGTTCTGCGTGCCATTGGTGACGTTGCTGGGGCCGTGCATCAGTTGGCGGAGGCTGCCCTTGGTGCCGACGTTGATGCGGGTGCCCCGGGGCAACTCCGGGTGGGCGTTGGCCATGCCCCAGTTGTAGCCCCGGCCCGGGGCTTCGGCGGCCTGGGCGAAGGGAGTACCCAGCATCACGCCGTCGGCGCCGCTGGCCATCGCTTTGCATACGTCGCCGCCGGTGCGCAGCCCGCCGTCGGTGATGATGCTGACGTAGCGGCCGGTGCGCTCGAAATAGTCTTCCCGCGCGGCGGCGCACTCCAGGGTCGCGGTCACCTGCGGGACGCCGACCCCGGTAACTTCCCGGGTGGTACAGGCCGCGCCCGGGCCGACTCCCACCAACACGGCGTCGATGCCCGTTTCCATCAGTTCGCTGGCGACGTTGTAGCTGACGCAGTTGCCAACGACGACCGGCACGTTCAGGGAGCTGATCAGTTCCGAGAAAATCAGGCCGCGATAACTGCGGGACATGTGCCGCGCCGTGGTCACGGTGGACTGCACGATGATGATGTCGGCGCCGGCTTCCACGGCGAGTGGGCTGAACGTCTTGGTGGTTTGGGGGGTGAACGCAATGGCCGCGATTGCCCCGGTCTGCTTGATTTCCTGCACCCGTTCGCCAATCAGGTTTTCCTTGACCGGCTCGCTGTACACTTCCTGAAGGTACTCGGTGACTTCGGCCTGGTCCATGGAAATGATCTCTTCCAGGACGGAGTAAGGGTCATCGTACCGGGTGTAGAGTCCTTCGCCGTTGAGAGCGCCCAGCCCACCCATCTCGTGCATGAGGGTAGCGAAGCGTGGGGAAACGGAGCCGTCCATTGCGGAGGCAATAACGGGCGCGTCAAACGTATAGGGCCCGATGCTCATTTGAGTTGAAGTCATCTCAGGATTGATGGTGACATCGCCGGGAACGATGGCGACTTCGTCGAAACCGTAAGACCGTTCCAATTCTTTGAGCAAGCGCCTGGCCATAATCTCACCTCAGTGCCGGCTGGGTTGGTCGAGTTCGATAAATTGTAGCATTTGGGGGCGCCATCTTTGACGCCCCCAACTTTTTTCGGTGTACGAATTGCCGCGTTCGACAGTTTGCCTAGGCCGGCGACAGCGCGGCCATTTCCTCCTTGCGTACCTTGATGCAGATGTTGCCATCGTCATCCAGGTCCACTATCGCGGTGTCGCCTTCGGCGATCTCGCCGCTGAGGAGCACGTCCGACATGCGGTCTTCCACCTCGTTCTGGATCAGGCGGCGCAACGGACGGGCACCCAGCACCGGATCGAACCCGTTGGCTCCCAGGTGCTCGCGGGCCGCTTCGGTCAGCTCGATGCTGATGCTCCGTTCCTTCAGTTCGTCGCGCACCATGTTCATCATGAGGTCAACGATCTGGTGGATTTCGCTCTGATCGAGGGCGTGGAATACGATGGTTGCATCCAGGCGGTTCAGGAACTCAGGTCGGAAGAAGCGTTTCACTTCATCCATCACCTTGTCCTTCATCCGCTCGTAGGCCTGGCGGTCGGACTGAGCTTCGTCGGCCTTGACCGCGAACCCCAGCGAGGTGTCGCGCTTGATGAGGTCGGAACCCAGGTTGCTGGTCATCACGATGATGGAGTTGCGGAAATCGACCCGGCGGCCCCTGGCGTCGGTCAACTGGCCGGCGTCGAAAATCTGGAGCAGGATGTTGAAGATCTCGGGGTGGGCCTTTTCGATTTCGTCCAGCAGGATGGCGCAGTAATTCTTCTTGCGCACGCCCTCGGTCAACTGGCCGCCTTCGTCGTAGCCGACGTAGCCCGGAGGCGCTCCGATGAGGCGGGCGGTGGTATGCCGTTCCTGGAACTCGGACATGTCCAGACGGATCATGTTGTCCTCGTGGCCGAAGAGGAACTCGGCCATGGCCCGGACCAACTCGGTCTTGCCGACTCCGGTGGGGCCGAGGAACAGGAACACGCCGATGGGGTGGCGGGGGTCCTTCAACCCGGCGCGGGCGCGGCGTACGGCCTTGGAGATGCCAACGATGGCTTCATCCTGGCCGATGATGCGCTTGTGGAGTTCCTGCTCCATGTGGAGAAGGCGGGTAGTTTCCTCTTGAGCCAGCCGCGTGACCGGGATGCCGGTCCACATGGCGACGACTTCGGCGATGTCTTCCTCGGTGACCTGAGCGCGTTCCTTATTGCGGTCGGCTTTCCACTCGGCTTCCAGGTTGCCCACGTTTTCCGAGAGGTGCAGTTCGCGGTCGCGCAGTTCGGCGGCGACTTCGTACTGCTGGGAAGCGATGGCTTCGTCTTTTTCCTTGCGGACGCGCTCCAGGACCGCCATGGCGTCCTGGACTTCCTGGGGAGCATGGCTGCCCCGGAGGCGGACGCGGGAACCGGCTTCGTCCAGAAGGTCGATGGCCTTGTCGGGCAGGAAGCGGTCGGGAATGTAGCGGGTGGACAACGTTGCCGCGGCCTTCACGGCGTCGTCGGTAATCTCAACGTTGTGGTGTTCTTCGTACTGGCCCTTGACGCCCTGGAGGATGTCCACGGTCATATCGGGGTCGGGTTCTTCGACGCGGACCGGTTGCAGCCGGCGTTCCAGCGCGGGGTCGCGTTCCACGTATTTGCGGTAGTCGTCCAGCGTGGTTGCGCCGATGCACTGAATCTCGCCCCGGGCCAGGGAGGGCTTGAGGATGTTGGAAGCATCCACGGCGCCCTCGGCGGCGCCGGCGCCGACCAGGGTATGAATCTCGTCAATGAAGAGGACGCAGTTGCCGGAGGACTTGATCTCCTCAATGACCTTCTTCAGTCGTTCCTCGAACTCGCCGCGGTACTTGGTGCCGGCGACCAGCGCGCCCATGTCCAGGGTGACCAGCCGCTTGCCCTGCAATGTTTCCGGCACTGAGCCCGACGAAATTTGCTGGGCCATGGCTTCAACGATGGCGGTCTTGCCGACGCCCGGCTCGCCGACCAGCACCGGGTTGTTCTTGGTGCGGCGGCTGAGGATCTGGGTGACGCGCTCGATTTCGGTATCGCGGCCGACCACCGGGTCGAGCTTGCCGCCAAGGGCCGCGTTGGTCAGATCGACGCCCAACTGGTCCAGCGTGGGCGTGCGGGTGCTGGAACGGGAACTGCTGGAACCGCTGCCGCCCGAGTTGCTCAGGATGCGATGGGTCTCGGCGCGAACCTTTTCCAGGTTGACGCCCAGGCTTTCGAGGACGCCGGCGGCGACGCCTTCGCCTTCCCGCAACAGGCCGATGAGCAGGTGCTCGGTGCCGATGTAGGTGTGGTTCATACGGCGGGCTTCGTCAACGGCCAGCTCGACGACCTTCTTGGCACGGGGGGTAAGCCCGATTTCGCCCTGGGCCGGACGCTCGCCGCGCCCGATGATGAACTCGACGGCCGAGCGTACCTTGGTCAGGTCAACGCTCAGGCCGGACAGCACTCGAGCGGCTACGCCCTCGGTCTCCCGTACCAGCCCAAGCAGGATGTGCTCGGTGCCGATGTAGTTGTGGTTGAACCGTTGCGCTTCTTCCTGGGCGAGGGAAAGAACCCTGCGTGCCCTTTCGGAAAACTTCTCGAACCTGCTGCCCATGAGACTCTCCTGGGTTGGGGTGGGCCCGCGTTCCGCCGGAGGCAGTCGCTGGCGCCGACATTCTATCGCATTTGGACAAAAATAAAAGCGGCCACACCGCCGGTCGAATTCCGGCGAGCCACTTTGAGGACCAAGTTAATTGCCCAAGAGCGATTTTCTCGGACTTCCAGCCTTTCCTTCGTGCGTCATCACACCCGCCCCGAATTTTGACGATGATCGGTTTAGGCGGAGGGAACTCCGCCTGGACGGCGGAGCGAGGGGGACTCGCTCCATAGCCATCTTGTCGTAACTTCCCGGCGGTGACCTATTTTCCCACTCCGTCACCAGAGCAGTATCGTCGGCGCTGGGGCGTTTCACTTCCGTGTTCGGGATGGGAACGGGTGGGACCACCCCGCTTGAACCACCAGAAAGTCAGTGCCAAGATTATGCAACATTTCACGAACTTTGGCAAGCGTGAGCAACCCACGATTCACGAATAATTGTCATCGGAGAGCCGGAATGGGCTGTGCTATACTGGCCTACAGGGAAATAGGTCAACGCCTGGGGCCGTTAGCTCAGTTGGTAGAGCACCGGACTTTTAATCCGGGTGTCGTGGGTTCGACCCCCACACGGCCCACCACTCTGTCCGCGCCGGTACGCCGGCGTTTTTTATGATTCCATTGGAGACGGTGCAATGCGCGTGATGGTGCTGGTGAAGGCGACCGCGGACAGCGAAGCCGGCGTGATGCCGTCGGAAGACCTGTTCCAGGCCATGGGAGATTTCAACGCGGCGCTGGTGGAAGCCGGAATCATGCTGGCCGGTGAAGGACTCAAACCTTCGTCGGAGGGCAGGCGGGTCAGGTTCGATGGCGCTGACCGGACGGTAACCGACGGGCCGTTCCCAGCGGTGAATGAACTGGTTGCCGGTTTCTGGCTGTGGGAAGTGAAGGACATGGACGAGGCGTTGGAATGGGTAAGGCGCTGCCCCAATCCCATGCCGGGGCCGAGCGAAATAGAGATTCGGCCGTTGTATGAGATGGAAGATTTCGCCGATGCTATACCCGAGGAACTGCGCGACCGGGAAGACCGTCTGCGCCAGGAAATTGCAGACCGCTGATTACGACCGGCGATGCTACAGGACGGCAAGATCGTGACTAACGTCAGGCTCGCGTCCCGCGACGACCGGGATGGCGCGCTGGAACTGGTCGGCAAACTGCTTACTGAGCTGGGGGGAACGCCGCCGTCGCCGGCAGACATGTCGCCGGTCTATGACCGTCTGATCGACGGCGGGGGCAACGGATTCATCGCAGTGGGCGAGGATGGCAATGATCTCGTCGCCGTCTGCACCGTCTCTTTCCTCCAGGCTCTACGCACCCGGGGCCGCTACGCCATCATCCAGGAGATGTTCGTTGAACCCGAAGCGCGCAGCACGGGCGTTGGTATGGACGTGCTGAAATTTGCCCTGGACCACGCGGTCGCCAACGGATGCCAGACGGTGGAGTTAGGCACGCCGTACCGCGGCGAGCGGCAGATCCAGTTCTACCGCCGGGCCGGGTTCACCGAGGTGGGGGCCAGACTGCGCTGGCGAGCCGGCGCGTAGCGGGCCGGACGTGCTCTATGAGCGGTTGCCCTCGTTGCTGGTTTGGCCGTAGGCGGCGTCAACGGTGACGCGCACGCCGCTGATGGTGCCGGTTACGGCGTCGCGCACGGCATCGCCGGCAGCGTCGCTAACGTCGTAAGCAGCATCAATGGCGCCGGTGGCGGCGGCGGTAGCGGTCTGTTCCACGTTTTGGCCCGTGGTGCGCGCCGCGTCGATGGCGCCGTTGACCGCAGATACGGCCACCTGGGCCACGTCCTCGCCGGTCTGGGCCGCGCTACTGACCAACTGGCGGGTGGTCGCCGTGGTGGCTGCGGTAACGTCGCCGGCGGTTCCGGCCACGGCAGTTACGACGCCGGCCACGGTGGCGCGGGCGGCCTCGGACAACGCGCCGCCGATTTCCCTGGTGCCGTCGATGGTGCCGCGAGTTACCTGGACCACCGATTCCTCGGCGGCGAGGCCGACGGACGCGCCGCCGCGCAACGCACCCTCCACGGCCTGCTGCGTGGCGGTGCCCAGTTCCGCCCCGGCATCGCTGGAACCGCGAATCGCGCCGACCACCACGTCGTGCAGCATGGTGGTGGTGGCGGTACCGACCATGCCCACGCCTTCGATTACCCCGATGGTGGAGTCCCGCACCACGGAGCCGGCCGCGCCGCCGACGTTGCCGACGGCGTGCAGGGTGCCGACGATGGCGTCCTGGGCCAGGCTACCGAGCTCGCCACCGACGGATCTCGCGCTGCGGAGGCTGTTGGCGGTGGTGTCTCTAACGGTGTCGATGGCTACGTTGCCGACGCGGCCGGTGCCCTCTACCGTGCCGGTCAAGGCGTCTCGTACTGCGGTGCCGATTTTCCCCAATATGGCCATGATGTTCTCTCCTCGACAGCGTATCCGCGGTAATCCCAATTACTGTAAGCCAATTATACGATATAAGGCCTAACCTGGCCGACGAGGCATCCGGTTGCGCCACAATGCCAATCCTTATAAAGTGAGCGCATCCCGGCGCCGGACGTGGGTCAGCGCGCCTAACGGAGGTATGAAAATGGCCAGACTGGAAGGCAAGGTTGCCCTGATCAGCGGCGGCGCTCGTGGCCAAGGCGCGGTGGAAGCGCGGATGTTTGCGGAAGAGGGCGCCAGCGTCGTGATCGGCGACATCCTGGACGAGCAGGGTCGCCAAACCGAGGCGGAGTTGCAGGAACTCGGCTACAACGTCACTTTCGTACACTTGGACGTTACCAGCGAATCGGACTGGGACGCGGCGGTGCAGGCCACCATCGGCGCTTACGGCAAGCTGGACATCCTGCTCAACAACGCGGGCATCCTGATTCGCAAGAACATCGAGGAAACCACCGAGGAGGACTGGGACCGCATCTTTTCCATCAACGCCAAGGGCGTGTTCCTGGGCACCAAGGCCGCGATTCCCGCGATGCGGGAAAACGGCGGTGGTTCGATCATCAACATATCGTCCACCGCCGGGCTGGTGGGCAGCCCCAACGGGTCGGCCAGCTACACGGCGACCAAGGGCGCGGTGCGGTTGTTCACCAAGTCCACGGCCATCCAGCACGCCCGGGAAGGAATCAGGTGCAATTCCATCCACCCGGGGCCGATTGAGACGGACATGATTGCCGACACGCTGAACGACCCGGCGAACCTGGCGTTGCGGATGCAGCGGTTGCCGTTGGGTCGGGTTGGCAAGCCCAGCGAAATCGCGTATGGGGCGATATACCTGGCGTCCGATGAGTCGTCGTTTGTCACCGGTTCCGAGTTGGTGATCGACGGCGGGACCACTGCCGCGTAAGGAGGCCGCACCATGCCGAGATTTGCAGTTGACTTGAATACGCCGGAGGGTCGGGCTGCCGTCGGCGGTCAGCCCTGGCGCGTCGCGCCCGGGCTAGTGCCCGGAGAGCCTAACGAGGGACTGTCGGCCCGATTGCTGGCTGCGCCGGCGCGTCTGCCCGACTACGACGATTCGGCGTGGGACGAATGCGACAACGTGCGGCAGAGCCTTTCCGAGGGATTCACCTTCGCCTGGTATCGCATCGCGGTTACCTTGCCGGAGACTATCGACGGGGTTAGCGTCGGCGGCTACCGCGTCTGGTTCGAGACGAACTTCGACAACTACGGCGAGGTGTGGGTGAACGGCGAGATCGACCGGGCATACGGCAGCATCGTCGGCCTGAACACGCCGCACCGGGTGGAGATTGCCGAGGTTGGGGAGCCGGGGGCGCAGTACGCCATCGCGTGCCTGTGCCTGAATGGGCCGCTGGCCGCGCCGCGCGGGGGCATCTTCATGCGGTTCGCGACGCTGGCGTTTGAGGCTACGGACAATTAGATAGATCCCCGCGTCAGCGAGATTGCCACGTCCGTCTCGGGGGGACTAGCAATGACGGACCGGACATGAAAAGGGCGGGTTTCAAACCCGCCCCTACGGTTATCGGGTGACCGTTCGGTTCCTACGACAGGTGCTGGCGGTAGAAATCGAAGATGCGTGGCCAGGCTGCGTTGGACGCTTCCACGGCGTAGCTGGGCCGGTCAACGGCGACGAAACCGTGGCCGGCGTTGGGATAGATTTCGTACTCCCAGGACTTGCCGGCGGCCTTGATGGCGGCGTCGGTGGCGGCTACCTCCTCAACGGTAGGTCGCGCGTCATCCGCGCCGAAGATTCCCAGCAGCGGGCACGAAAGGTCGCCTACGAACTCGATGGGAGCGTGGGGCATGGCCTCGGTGGGAGGCTCGCTGTCGCGGGGGGTTACGCCGCCGCCCCAGCAGTCCACTGCGGCGTCGATGCCGGCCAACTTGCAGGCGGCCAGGAAGACCTGGCGTCCGCCGGAGCAGAAGCCGATGATGCCGACTTTGCCGTTGTAGTTGGACAGGTGGCGCAGGTAGCTGATGGCGCCAGCGGCATCGCCCAGGGTGCGGTCGTCGGGCATGCCGCCGGCCTCACGGATGCTGTTGCTGTTGGCGACGGGGTCGTCGTGGCCCTGGCGATAGTGCAGGTTGGGCATGATGGCGATGAAGCCGTTATGCGCGAACTTGCGGGCCATTTCCTTGCTGGCCTCGTCCCAGCCGGGCATGTGGTGGAACAGATGGACGGCCGGGAAGGGTCCCGGGCCCAGCGGACGGGCCAGATAGGCGTTGATGGCGTCGCCGTTGTGTCCTTCCACCCAGATGTGTTCGGCCGTCATTCCCTGATAAGCCATGTTGAAAACCTCCGATAGCGTAGGTGTGGTTCGTTTCGCGGTGTTGCGACCAACCGACAGGACATAACCGTCGATTGACGGGTAGCAGGTTAATCGTCGCCGTGCCGGGTGTCAAACGGCAGCCGACAACGGAGCGGCCAAGTCCGCCCAGGCGGTGCCCTGCCTTTCCAGCCTGCGCTCGGTTACTGACCGGGCCGCCGGCGCGTTGTCCATGCCGATGAAACGCCGTTCCAGTCGCGCCGCCGTCAGCAGGGTGCTGCCGCTGCCGGCGTAGCAGTCCAGCACGGTGTCGCCAGGGTTGGACGAGGTGAGGATGATGCGTTCGAGCATGTTGGTGTTTTTCTGGGTTGGATAGGTCGGACGCTGGGGGTCTTTGTAGAGCCAAACGTCCTGGGGCAGCTTGCCGGCGGCTTCGCTTGCGTAACGGATTTTGCGCGGGTTGCCGGCTCCGCTCCAGGCAATCAGCCCGGCGGCGTCCAGTTCGTCCAGTCTGGCCGGGGCATAGCGCCAGTGGCGGCCCGGTGGTGGGTCCATGCCACGCCACGGTTGCCCGGTGGGGCCGTTGGCGGTGACGCCGGGGGCATGCAGGGGCGTGGTGGTGTAGCGACGGCCGGCGGAATCGGTGTGTGGATACAGCCGGGCCACTTCATCGTCGCTCAACGGCTCCCGCTGAGGGTTCCAGGTGATTTGGCCGGGGGACACCGAGTAGAAGAGGATGGTGTCTTTGACGTTGCCATAGGAGAAGCGGTCGAAATTCTTGGGGTTGCACTTGATGCGGG
The DNA here is from genome assembly GCA_022825745.1 of Dehalococcoidia bacterium. GTDB lineage: Bacteria > Chloroflexota > Dehalococcoidia > Lucifugimonadales > UBA3495 > Bin87. The sequence goes on from JAJDWF010000014.1 coordinate 11,654, forward strand.
TGATGCTGTTGCGGAAGTTTTCGGGACCGAACACGTCATCCATGAGCAGGCGGACGTGGTGCTCCATCTTCACGTCGATGTGGACGTAGATGGAGCCGGTTGGCGATATCACATCGTGTATGGCGTTGAGGCGTTGTCGCAGCGCGTCCAGGTAATCGTTACCGCGCACGGTGTCCGAATAAGCCGGCCGACCGGATGCGCTGACGGTGTTGGCGCGATGGTCGTCGATGAGGAACTCGTTGTTGGTGGCGAAGGGTGGGTCGATATAGACCAGATCGACGGCAATGCCCATTTCGGCAATGAGCCTCAGGCCGACCAGATTGTCGCCGGCATAGAAAAAGTTCTCCATGCGATGATTTTAGCAAAATCCGTAGCTACACCAAGCCGGCTTGGTTCAGGAATGCCGTCAGCATATTGGCCATCTGGGACTCGTGGTGCGGCGCAAACGCCTCGAATTCACGCAGGTTGCGGGCGGACTCTTCGGCTGGGTCGAAGCGGTTTCCCATGAGCGCGTAGTCGCCGGCAAGCTCGCGGTTCCATACCCGGAGCTCGTCCAGAGTCAGTTGCGGCTCGAACTGGAACCCGTAGGACGGACCGTAGCGGAAGGCCATCGGAATGCGGACGTAGCCGCCATCGCGCCGGAGCATGGTGCCTTGCGCCAGCAGGGTTGCGTCGGGCGGGACGGTGAACTGCTCGCCGTGGAGGGTAGGAACCAGCGGGATTTTGATCTCCCGGAACACGGGGTCGGCGGCGCCGTCGGCAGTGACGTCGATCTTGCGGAGGCCGAACTGGTAGCCGCCGGTGGGGGCGACGGCGCCACCAAGCGCGCGGGACAACAACTGCGCGCCGAGGCAGATGCCCACCACCGGCGTCGGCGCGACGCTGCCCAGGTTGCCGGTAGCGGCTTCGCGCAGATATGCCATTTCCTGAATGAGTGCCGGGTAGTTGTCGTTGGCGGACATGGGGCCGCCCAGCGAGATGACCAGGTTCGTTTCGGACAGGTCCGGTGCGTTGAATGCGGCGAGGTCCGGCGCGCCCTTATAGAGTGGGACGGTGGTGATTGCAAAGCCGGCATCCCGCAGCAGGGCGGTGAAATTGCCGCCCAGGGTTTCCACGGCGATGTGCTGGATGATGACGGCGTGCCTGGTCATGGGCGGGGTGTGAACTCAATCAGTTTCACAGGTTGTGGTAGCGTAAGTGTAACCGATTTTGGACGAGAGGCAGGCAATGAGAGGTTCGGGTTTAGGAATTGTAGCCATGCTGCTGCTGGCAGGATTGATGGTTGTGATAGGGGCCTGCCGGAGCGAGGAGCCGGAGGCTGTGCCAGCCACGGCCGTTAACTCGCCCACACCTGAAACTGCTGCTGTAGCAACGCCAACGCCAACGGTGGGCGCTACGTCCACGGCGACGGTTGCGCCCACTGCAATACGGCAACCGACTGCAACGCCAACGCCGGAACCGACAGCTGCAGGAGCGGCGACACCAAGCCCAACGAACACACCCGTTCCTCCAGCTACCCCAGATGCTGCCACCTACGCCGACCTTGACCTCAGGGATAGCCTTGGCCGCACGATTCTCCATAAGGCGGCGAGGGATGGCGACATCATCCGAGTCGAGGCGCTGATTGCTGCCGGGGCAGACCCTCACGCACGGGGCAATATGGCTGCAACTCCTTTGCACATGGCAGCAGAGGCCGGTCATGAGTACGGCCGAGGCGAGACGGCAAAGGCGTTGATTGACGCTGGCGCAGATGTCAACGCAGTTGACATCGAAGGATACACACCCCTGCATCTTGCCGTCCGAAACGCTCATACCGAAGTGACCAAGGCGCTGCTCGCCAGCGGCGCCGAAACCAGCATCAGCTCCGAATATGGCTATACACCACTGCACGAGGCCGGAAGAGCCTTCACCGCCATTGCCGAATCCGCGCAACTACTGACCGCCGCCGGCGCCGATGTCAACGCAACCGATATCGACGGCAGGACCCCCCTGCATACTATGCTGCAACCTCTCACTCATCGTCATCTGCCGCTCACATTCCGTCTTGACCAAATCCCGGTGTTGCGAGCAGACGTGGAAATGGCCGCACTCGCGTTGGTTGCCGCCGGCGCGGATGTCAGCATAAGAGACCCGCAGGGAGAAACCGCTTTGTTTTACGCGGTGGATTGGGGCATTTCAGGGGGTACCTTGAAGGCGATGGTTGATGCCGGCGCCGATGTCAACGCAAGGAACAATAGGGACGTGCCTCTTGTCGTCGCAGCAATATGGTCAATTAACGAGGATGCTACCCTGACGCTCCTGGATGCCGGCGCTACGCTCGACTATCCCGAAATTCTCGAAGATATGCTGTGGCGGGTGGTTTGGCATAATGGCAGCAAGCTGGTGGCTCCGCTGGTTGCCGCGGGGGCCGACGTCAACAAGATAGGGGTGGCGTACCACTCGCCTCCTCTCAAGATGGCCGCTCAGGAAGGACATACTGAAACCGTGCTGGCGCTGATCGTTGCCGGCGCCGACGTGAATTGGTCGAACGAGGCCGGCTACACAGCTCTGCATATTGCTGCGCAGAACGGACATACTGAAGCTGTGCTGGCGTTGATTGCCGCCGGAGCTGACAACTCCCTGCAAACCGTCGATGGCGAGACCGCCGCCGACCTGGCAGCAGAGCACGGGCACGACGAGTTGGCGCAGTTGCTCAGATAGCCCGCATTGCCAAATCGGCCAGCACCATGCGGTCCGTGGGGAAGGCCAGCGGTTCCGGCGGGGCGTCGGGCGGGAACCAGGCTACCCGGTCCAAGTCGTCGGACGCGCGCAGTTCTCCGCCGGCTATTTTGCCGTAGAACCAGACGCCGACGGTGAGGGAGTTGCGGTTGTGGAAGTTGGAGTGTACGGCGCATACCTCGCCGATTGCCACGTCGATGCCGGTTTCTTCGAGGAACTCGCGGCGGGCGGCGTCGCGGATGTCCTCGCCCCACTCGACGTAGCCGCAGGGGATGCACCACTCGCCGACGTTGCCGCCGGCGGAGCGCCGGCCCAGCAGGATGCGGCCGGCATCGTCAAGGAGCACAACCGCTACGCCCACCGCCGGGTTGCGAAAATGCACGAACCCGCATGATGCGCAACCGGGGCGGGATAGACCGCCGCGAATCGTGGGGGCCAGAGGCTCGGCGCAGCGGGGGCAGTAGCGGTAGTCGGGGGAAAGGGATTCGGGTGTCAAGGATGGTTGCTGACCGGACGGGATTGCCGCGCTGCGCTCGCAATGACAAGGTGAAGTTGGCGCTACGTGGAGGTGTGGCCGCGGCGGAGGCCTCTGCCGGGAAGGGCGCCGGTGTTTTCGCCCTGCTGGATCACCACCTGGCCATTGACGATGACGTACTCGATGCCCACCGGGTACTGCTTGGGGTTTTCCTTGGTGGCGAGGGCTTTGACCGTGTCGGGGTTGAACACCACCACGTCGGCTTTGAAGCCGTCCCTGAGCAGGCCACGGTCGGGTATGCCGAGGCGTTGGGCCGGGAAGGAGGTCATCTTGCGGATGGCCTCGGGCAAGCGCAGATGCTTTTCGGCGCGGACGAACTCGGCCAGGACAATGGGGAAACAGCCGTAGGTGCGCGGGTTGGGATACTCGCCGAAGAGGATGGCGTCGGAGGCAATCATGCCGTAGGGGTGGGACACGAAGGCGTAGAGGGTCTGGGCGTTGGTGCCGAGGCCGACGGTGCTGATGCCCAGGTTTTCGGAGAGCAGCAGGTCGAACAGCGCGTCGGCGGGTTCCTGTCCGCGCAACTCGGCGATGTCGGTGATGAGGCGGCCGTCGTAGATTTGATTCTCGGGGCGGGTGAAGTTGGTCAGCCAGTTGTTTTCAAGGCGGCTGGGAGTGATTTCACGCTTCATGCGGGCGCGGTCGTCGGCGTCCTGCAAGGCGGCAATCAGTCGTTCCGGGCCGCCGTCCTTGGCCCAGTGGGGCAAGCCGATGGTGGGCGTGGTGCCGGAGTAGGGATAGGTGTAGCAGTCAAAGGTGCAGTCGATGCCCTCGGCGCGGGCGTTTTCGACCAGCTCCAGGTGTCCGATGTGGCTGCCGACGCCCGAGACCGATTGCCGGTAATGGGTGAGATGGACCGGGATGCCGCTGCGCCGGCCGATGTCCACCGCCTCGTGCCACGGGGCGAGGTAGCCCTGGTTGAGCAGGCTGGCGCGGGTGTGGGTGTGGTAGTGGCCGCCCAGCGACGCGGCGGTTTCGGAGAGGGCGACCAACTCGTCGGTGTCGGCGTAAGCGCCGGGCGGGTAGTCCAGGCCGGTGGAGAGGCCCCATGCGCCCTCTTCCATCGCCTCGCGCACGACGGACTGCATGTCGGTGATTTCGGCGTCGGTGGCAGGACGCTGGTCCCAGCCGACGCTCCATATGCGGACAGGGGAGTTGCCCAGGATGTAGGCCATGTTGATGGCGACGGAGTTGTCGTATTTGCCCAGCAGGTCGGCGACGGTGAGCCAGTCGGCAGGCATGGGTGGGTAGCCGTTGAGGCCAGCGTCCAGCCAGATGTAGCGGTGCAACTCCTCTTGGATCTTGAAGGGCGCGTGGGAGATGCCGTCGATGCCGACCAGTTCGGTGGTGACGCCCTGCCGCACCTTGGGGTCGTGGTGCGGTTCGCCGAGGATGGTGAGGCCGGCGTGGGAATGGAGGTCGATGAAGCCGGGGCAGACGACATGGCCCGTGGCGTCGATGATACGGGTGGCGTTTTGGCGCAGGTCGGTGTCGTCGCCGCGATGGACGGTGACGGTGTCGCCGGTGATGGCGACGGCGGCGGCGAAGCCGGGGCTGCCTGAGCCGTCGATCACCTGTCCGTTGGTGATGAGGAGGTCAATCATGCTCGGATCATAGCATAAGTCCCTCCGACGGGCCTGGGGTGATCCTTCCACAAGCTCAGGATGAGCGTGTGTGCGTGGTGGTTGCGTGGCGTGGTGTGCGCCCGTACACTGCCGGAGATTCACAGGATACAAACGGAGGTAACCATGAGCGAACTGGATGCCCGTTACGAACGCGGGCAGGAGACGCGGAGAATGTTCGGCGGCGGTCAGATTACCGGCGGGTCATCGCCGGGCGCGTGGGACATCGCGCCGGACCTGGAGCGGATACTTGGGGAGGGCTTGTTCGGGTCGATCTGGCCCAGGACCAACCTGACGCCGGTGCAGCGCGAGATGATCACGCTGTCGTGCCTGATAGTGCTGAACCGTGAGGTGCAACTGCGGCGGCACCTGGGGAACGCGCTGAACATCGGCCTGACGCCGGAGCAGGTTGTGGAGCTCATCATCCACGACACCTGGTACGGCGGCGCGCCGGCGGGCATCCAGGCGCTGACGATCTGCAAGTCGGTGTTCGAGGAACGGGGCATCGACTTCACGCCGGCTCGGATTCACGACACCAACGAGGACCCGGACAGCCTGTTCCAGCGGGGTGACGAGTATCGCCGCAACTACATGGGCGGCGGCGGTTCGCGTCCGGCTCCGCCGACGCAGGCCGAGGCGGAGTTGGGTAGGATCACCGGCGAATACTACTGGGGCGCGACGTGGACGCGGCCGGGGCTGGACCTGCCGAGCCGGTGCATCTGCACCATGACCTGCCTGGCGGCCCTGGGACGCGAGGGGCCGCTGCGAAGCCACATCCGGGGCGCGCTGAATATCGGGTTCACCCAGGACCAGATTATCGAAGTGTTCGGGCACATGACGCTGTATGCCGGCATCCCGTTCGCCCGGGGCGCGATGGACATTGCCAACGAGATTTTCGCCAGCGGGTGACGCGCTAGACGGCGTAGCCGACTTCGGCGCAGCCGGGCAGCCAGGAGTGGCCGTCGCTCAGCAGGAGTTCCTCGCTGTGGGGCGGGCCGCTCATGCCGGGCAGGTAGCGGTACGGAGCCGGCGCGCCGGGCAGGTCCAGGCTGTCGATGACGGGATCGATGATGCTCCACGCCAGTTCGATTTCGTCGTTGCGGGTGAACAGCGAGGCGTCGCCGGCGATAACGTCCAGCAGCAGACGTTCGTAGGCGTCGGGAATGTCGATGCCGGCAAAGTCGTCGTGGTAGTGAAACTCAAGGTCAACCGCTCTCATTTCCAGCCCGGCGTCGGGCACCTTGGACTGGAACTCCAGGCGCATGCCCTCGTTGGGCTGGATGCAGATTGACAGGGTGTTGCCGGGGATGGCAACGTCCTCGGGCACTGGGAACATCATGTGGGGCGGCGAGTGGAACTGGATTACCATCTCGGTGCTCTTTCGAGCGAGTCCCTTGCCGGAGCGCAGGTAGAACGGGACGCCCTGCCAACGCCAGTTGTCGATGAACAGGCGCAGCGCGGCGTAGGTCGGGGTCTGGGAACCGGGGGCGACGCCCGGCTCGACGTGGTAGCCGTCGTACTGGCCGATGACCAGGTTCCGGTGCAGTTCGCGCAAGGACATGCGCCGCACCGAGTTGAGCGCCTTCACCTTTTCGTTGCGCAGGGCGTCGGCCTCGAAGGCGTAGGGCGGATCCATGGCCACCAGGGCCAGCAGTTGCAGCAGGTGGTTCTGGAACATATCGCGCAGGACGCCGGCGCGGTCGTAGTATTCGCCGCGTTCTCCGACCAGCACATCTTCGGCGACGGTGATCTGCACCTGGTCAATGTAGTTGCGGTTCCAGATCGGTTCGAAAATGGCGTTGGCGAACCGGAACACCAGGAGGTTCTGGACGGTCTCCTTGCCGAGGTAATGATCGATGCGATAGACCTGTTCTTCCCGGAAGACCTTGTGGATGTGGGAGTTCAGTCGCCGGGCGGTGCTGAGGTCGGAACCGAAGGGTTTTTCCACGACCATGCGTCGCCAACCGTCGGTCTCGACCGTTAGGCCGGCCGAGGACAGGGCGGACACCGCCGGCTCGTAGAGGCCGGGGGCCAGTGCCAGGTAGAACAGGCAGTTGAGCCGGGAATCGCCATCGGCGGATAGGTGGCTGATGCGGGCGCCGGCTTCCGACAGAGAGCCGGGATCGGTGACGTCGGCGGTGACGTAACTGAGGCGCGAGGCGAACGCATCCCATTCCGCGCCGGAAGGTTGCCCGCAGCCTTCGCGCAGCCAATTGCGAAACTCCTCGTCGGTCAGCTCGTTGCGGGCGACGCCGACGATGTGCACGTGGTTGGGCAATCGCTCCTTTTGGAACAGGCTGAACAGCGCCGGCCCCAACTTCTGGTGGGTCAGGTTGCCGCTGGCGCCCAGGATGACCAGGGCGGTGACGTCGCCGTCATCGCCGCTGCCGAGCAGATTCGCGCCGGAGGTCATCATTGGGGGTTGGCCTCCCGACCCGATTCACGAACCGCGTGGCCGCCGAATTGGTTGCGGAGGGCGGCCAGCATACGAGCGCCGAAGGGTTCATCCTGGCGGGAGCGGAAACGCTGGTAGAGGGCGGCGGTGATGGCCGGCGTGGGTACGGCCAAGTCCACGGACTCGTTGACCGTCCAACGGCCCTCGCCGGAGTCGTCCACGTAGGCGGACAGGCTCTCCAGGCCGGGGTCGGCTTCCAGGGCCAGCACGGCCAGATCCAGCAGCCACGAACGCACCACGCTGCCATGCTGCCAGGTTTTGGCGATGGCCTTGAGGTCCAGGTCAAAGTCGGCCTGCTTGGCCTGGAGCAGCTCGAACCCCTCGGCGTAGGCCTGCATGAGCGCGTATTCCACGCCGTTGTGCACCATCTTGGTGAAGTGGCCGGCGCCGGTGGGCCCGACGTGGCTGTACCCCTTGTCCTCGGCCGGGGCCAGGGTCTGGAAGATAGGCTCCAGCCGGGCGAAAGCGTCCGGGTCGCCGCCGACCATGAGGGAGTAGCCTTCCACGAGTCCCCAAACGCCGCCGCTGGTGCCGGCGTCGAGCAGGTGGATGCCACGCTCGGCGAGCATGTCGCCGCGACGCATGGTGTCCTTGTAGTTGGCGTTGCCGCCGTCGATTACGGCGTCCCCGGAGTCGAGCAGGCCGGCCAGTTCGGCGATGACGTTATCGGTGACGGCGCCGGCCGGCAGCATCACCCAAACCGCGCGGGGCGAGGCCAGGGTAGCCACCAAGTCGGGGACGGATGCCGCGGCTACCGCGCCGCCGGACGCGCTGGATGCCACCGCGTCGGTGTTTTGGTCGTACACCACGATCCGGTGGCCGCCGCTGAGCAGGCGCTGGGTCATGTTTGCGCCCATGCGGCCGAGGCCGATCATTCCTAGTTCCAAGATATTTTCTCCCTGATCACAATGTGTCAGCAATTCGATTTATGGCGTCGGCCGGGTCGCCGGCCAGCCGGATGGATACTATACGCCGGTCGAGTTCCCGCAGCGCCTGCAAGTCGCCCAGAGCTTGAGCGTCGGCGAGGATGCCGAAACTGAACGGCCAGCCCGGTATCTCGATGTCGTGAGCGTGTTCCTGGGTCAGTTGCAGGAAGATGCCGGTGTTGGGGCCGCCCTTGTGCAGTTGGCCGGTTGAGTGCAGGAACCTGGGGCCGTAGCCGGCGGTGGTCGCGATGCCGTAGTTTTCAATGGCGCGCCGGCGCAGCCGGTAGATGGCATCCGCGATGACGGGCGAGTCGGGCAGGTAGGCCATGACGGCCAAGTAGTCGCCGGCATTGGACGCGGCGAGCAGGTGTGCGAGGCTCCCGACATCGTCGGTTTTCATCTGCGGCAATTGACCCTCGCCCTGGTAGCGGTCGAGGACACTGACGGTGCGGTCCTTTGCGCCCTGCACGTCGGGCTGGTCGAATGGATGGATGCCGAGGATATGGCCGGCGATGGCAGTGGCGTACTCCCAACGGTAGAACTCCGCGCCCAGGTCGTAGGCGTCGGACATTTCGAGTCGCACTACCGGGTGTCCGGCGGCGATCAATTTCTCCATTGCGCGATCCTCGGCTGCGGCCGGCGCGGAATCGTCATCTGCGAGCCGCAGCTGCACGAAGAGGCGGTCAGCGCCGTAGTGGTCGGGCGTTTCCAGCGGTTCCGCGGCAACCGGAATGATGCCGGTTCCGTTCTTGCCGGCGCTTTCGGCGAGCAATTGCTCAACCCACAGACCGAATCCGGCGATGCGCGGCGATGCCACCAACGTCAGCTTGTCGCGGCCCTGCTTCGCCAGTGCGCCGATTGTGGCTCCGAGCCAGGCTCCGGGGTTGTCGGCGGTTGGAAGGGTGGGGAGGCATTGCCGGCGCATTGATTCGGCGCGACTCAATAGTTGCCGTGAATCCACGCCCATGAGGGTTGCCGGAACCAGACCGAAAAGGGAAAGGACGGAATATCGCCCCCCGATGTTGGGATCGTTGATGAAGGCATGACGGAAGTTGTCGGACCGGGCCAACTGGGCAAGGGGGGTTTCGGGATCGGTTACGGCGACGAAGTTGTCTCCCGGGTGGCCATTCTGGAGACTCGATTCCACGAGCCGGCGAAAGTAGGCGTAGAAGGCCAGAGGCTCGGTGGTGGTGCCCGACTTGGATGAGATCACGAACAGGGTGCGCGCCGGGTCAATCGCAGCGGATGTTGCCGATACCCACGATGGAACGGTGCTGTCCAGCGTGAGCATATCGGGGTGAACGCCGTTGACGGAGGATGCGATAACCTGCCGTATGACTTCCGGGCCCAGGCTGCTGCCGCCCATGCCCAGCAATACTATGTGGCGATAGCCCTCGCTCCGGACGGTTGCGGCGAACTTGGTCAGCGGGTCGATTTGCCCCTGGATGTCGGTCGGGAGCGTGAGCCAGGCCAGCCGGTCGGCAATTTCGGCAGGGCTATCGCTCCATAAAGTATGGTCGTGACTACTCAACCGGGCCGGAACACTTTCGGCGTCAAGGTGTGAGGCGATTCGGGATACTAGCGGCGCGTAGTCGCCCAGGTGATAACGGTCGGTCGTCATGGCAACCTCCTCGCCATCGCGGCATCCAGTGTGGGCAGATTTTAGCACATCAAGTTGCGAGCCTATGAGGACGCGACGTTGGGAGTATAATCACCGGCGAATCCAGGCCCCAAGGGAGCGAACCAGCGTGTCAAGCCAGAATTCCGCAGCCGGCACCAACCAACCGACAGCCCACACGGTCACGCTGGGCGACCTGAGCGTGCATTACCTGGACTGGAACGGCGACGGCGAACCGGTGCTGGCGCTGCACGGGCTGGCGTCATCCGGGCACTGGTACCGGCGGCTCGCTCCGTATCTTGCCGGCCGTTACCGCGTGGTCGCTCCCGACCAGCGTGGGCACGGCGCGACGACACAGGCGCCGTCGGGCTACGACTGGCAAACATTGGCGGAGGACGCGGTCCGGTTCCTGGACCATTTGGGCATCCAGCGGGCTGCGGTACTGGGCCATTCCTGGGGTGGGCACGTGTCCAGCAACCTGGCGATGCGGTTTCCGGACCGGGTCAGCCGGCTGGTGATGATTGACGGCGGTTTCCAGGACGGCACGCTGCTGCCCGACCCGACGTGGGAGGCGTTCCGGCAGCGACTGGCTCCGCGTATGGTGGCGGGAACACGGGCCGAGTACCTGGCGCAACTTGAGGGCAACCTCTCGTTCTGCTGGGGCGACGACCTGGCGGAGATTGCGCTGACCATGGTGTACGAGGGAGCGGACGGGCAGATGCGCGACATCCTGCGTCCCGAAAACCATGCGCAAGTGCTGGAAACGATGTGGAGCGAGCCGCCGTCGGTGGTGTTGCCGAGAGTACACATGCCGGCGTTGGTGGTAGCCGCCGGGCCGCGACCCGAGCGTGCGAACTCGTCGTTCTCGCGGCAGCGGGAGGTGATGGTGGCCGCTGCCGAAAAAGCGTTGCCCAAGGGCCGGGTACACTGGATACCCGACACCATCCACGACATCGGGTACGACAAGCCGGCCGAGTTGGCGGCGGTGATACGTGAGTTCCTGGAAGAGGCCGGCTAGTCGGCGGCAGCGGGGGATAGGCCGTCCGCGCCGATGACCTCGCCGCCAACGGGGGCGACATCGACGCTGGGGCCGGACAGCCCGTAGTTGATGGCGTACAACTGGGCGTACACGCCGCCGGCTTCCAGGAGTTGGTCGTGGTTGCCGACCTCGGCGACGCGGCCACGGTCGAGGACGACGATCTTGTCGGCGTTGCGAATGGTGGACAGGCGGTGGGCGATGACTATCGACGTGCGGCCCTTGAGGATGCGGCTGAGGGCCTGCTGGATGAGCAGCTCAGTGTGGGTGTCGATGTTGGCGGTGGCTTCGTCGAGGACCAGAATCCGGGGGTTGCCGGCGATGGCGCGGGCGAAGCTGATGAGCTGACGCTGCCCGATGCTCAGGTTGATGCCGCGCTCGGCTAGTTCGGAATCGTAGCCGTTATCCATGTCCATGATGAAATCATGGGCGCCCACGGCTTTGGCCGCTTCGACAATCTGGTCTTCGGTGAGTTCTTCGTTCTGGTAGCTGATGTTTTCGCGCACGGTGCCGGAAAACAGGTATGGTTCCTGAAGGACCATGCTCATCTGGTGCACCAGTGACTCGCGCTTGACGTCGCGGATATCGTAGCCGTCAACCGAGATGGACCCGCCGGAGACGTCGGCGGAACGGTGCAGCAGATTGACAAAGGTGCTCTTGCCGGCGCCGGTGGAACCAACGAGAGCTACGTTTTCGCCGGCGTTGATGTGGACGTTGATGTTTTTCAGGACATCGACGCCTTCCACGTAATGGAAGGTCACGTCGCTGTAGCGAATTTCTCCGTTGACCTCGGGCAAGGCTACCGCGTCGGGCTTGTCGTTGATGTCCGGGTCGAGGTCCAGCACTTCAAAGATGCGGACGCCGGCCGCCATGGCGCGCTGGAGTTGGCTGTACTGCATGGTGAGCTGGCGGATGGGCTCGAAGAACCGCTGAATCCAGAAGGCGAAGGCGACCAGGGTACCGACTTCCAGGGCGTCGAGTTGCAGGAGCCAGCCGCCGAAGAGCACTACGCCAAGACCGATGCCGAGGCCGATGAGGAGTTCCACCAACGGCTGCAACATGCCGGAGTAGCGAGCCGCTTCCAGGTTGGCGTCGAGGTACTCCTGGTTGAGAGTACGGAAGTGCGCCATGTTCTCGTCCTGGCGATTCAGGCTCTGGACGACGCGGACGCCGGTGATGTTCTGGTTGTACTCGCCGTTGACCATGGCGATGGCGCGGCGGATGCGCATGAACGAATGGCGGGCGAAACGCTGCCAGTACATCATGATCAGCGTGAGCACCGGCACCACGAACATGCACACCAGGGCCAGCTTCCAGTTGACGATGAGCATGAGGGTGATGATGGCGCCGACCGTTACCAGTTCCGCCAGAGCCAGGGCGAGGAGTTCGAAAGTTTCCTGAAGCTGGAGGATGTCGGACTGCATCCGGGACATGATGCGGCCGATGGGAGTGCGATGGTAGAACGCGTTGGACTGGTTCTGCAGGTGGCTGAACATGCCCGAACGCAGGTCGTACAAGACGTGCTGGCCGGTGCGGGAAATGAAAATGAACTGCAAACGGTTGGACAGGAAGTGAATCACCGTAATGACCATGAAGGCCGCGCCGATGATATGCACCCGGCCGACTTCACCTTCGGCGACGGCCCAGTCGATACCGTACTTGATGAGCAGCGGGATGCCAGCGTTGACGGCGGCGTAAACGAGCAAGGAGGCCAGGGCGACCAGGGCGTAGCCCTTGTAGGGCTTGATGAAGGTCATAAACCGCATCACGACGCGGTTGTCGTACACGCGGCCGACGACGTCCTCGTCGGTCAGGTTGTCGTTGGACGGGGCGAACATGCTGTCCGCGGAGGTGCCGCGCATCCCCCGCATCATGCCGCCGCCCATGCCTCCGCCGCCTCGCATCATAGCGCCGCCCTCCCGTCGGCCATGGCCGGGACCGCCGCCTCCAGCAGGACTTCCTCCTGGGGCCGCAGTTGCAACTCGTAGATACTCTGGTAGATGCCGTCGGAGCGGATCAGTTCCTCGTGGGTGCCGCGCTCGACGATGGTGCCCTTGTCCAGGACGAGGATCTGGTCGGCCTCGCGCACGGTGCTGAGGCGGTGGGCGATGACGAAAGTGGTGCGGCCCTTCATCACCTCGACCATGGCGCGGTGAATCTGCCGCTCGGTTTCCACGTCAACGCTGGAGGTGGAGTCGTCAAGG
>JAJDWF010000064.1 GCA_022825745.1 Dehalococcoidia bacterium
TGGGCGGATTTGGGCAAATTATTGAAATTTAGCAATATTGCCGGGTGAGCCACCGCCACTGGATGAGAAGCAAATCCCGGAGGGTGCGCCAACCGTCGCGGAAGGGCCGGACCTTGCTCTCGGCCCGGTAATGCCAGTCGATGCCGACCTCGGCCGCGCTGAAGTTGCGCTTGCGGGCCAGGAACAGAATCTCGGCGTCAAAGGCGAACCCGTCCAGCGTTTGCGCGGGAAACAGGGCCTCCGCCGCCGGCCCCGTGAATACCTTGAACCCGCACTGGGTGTCCGCGAGGCCCGGAGTGGCCAGCAGCCGCGTGAATACATTGAACACCCGACCCATCAAGCGGCGGCGACGAGGTTCGCCGATGCGCCGGGCTCCGGGGGCTTCCCGGGAGCCGATCACTATATCGGCAGCCGGCGCCTCGGGCGGCAGCAGCCGGGCGAGGAATTCGATGGGCATGGACAAATCGGCGTCGCAGAGGAATCGATATTCGCCGCGCGCGGAGAGCATCCCCTGTTTCACCGCCGCGCCCTTACCCCGGTGCGGGAAGGTATGCACGTCGAAACCCGTGTGGGTCTGCGCGAATTCGTGGACTATCGCCGGCGTGTCGTCCTCGCTGCCGTCGTCGGCTACGATGACTTCCCAAGTGTAGGAGCGGCTACCGAGGTAGCCGTTTAGCGTGGTCAGGGTTTCCGGCAGCCGCCTCGCTTCGTTATAGGCGGGGATCACCACCGAAAGGTAACAGGATGACATTGCGGGAGGCCACGGACGGCTAACCTTCGTCCAACTCAAAGCCCCGGTGCAGCAGGCGGACGGCCTCGTGGGCCTGCTCCCGGCCGATGATGCACGAAATGCGAATCTCCGAGGTGGTGATCATGTCGATGTTGATACCACCGTCGGCGAGGATCCGGAACATCCGGGAGGCGTAGCCCGGGGTGTTCTGCATACCGGAACCGACCACGCTCACGGAGGCCAGCGAGCTGTCGCTGATCACCTGGGCTGCGCTCAAGGCGGGTTCCATGGACGACAGCCGGCGCAGGGTCTGGGGCAGGTCGTCGGTGGTGACGGTGAAGCTGATGTCGGTGGTGGTCCGGTCGGCGCTGGTGTTCTGGACGATGGTGTCCACGCTGATGCCGGAGGCGGCCAGCGGCTCGAACAGCGCCGCCGCGACGCCCGGCTTGTCCTCCACGCCGCAGACGGTGACTTTGGCCACGTTGGTCTGGTAGGCGATTCCGGTTACTTTGATGCGGTCTTCCATGGGCGTATCATCCGAAGGTTGTTGGATCAGTGTGCCGGGGGCGTCGGTGAAACTGGACGCGACGTAGATGGGAACCTTATACACCGCACCCAACTCGATTGACCTGGGGTGCATTTTCGCGCCGGCGGCGGCCAGTTCCAGCATTTCGTCGTATCCCACTTCCGACAGCTTGGCGGCCCTGCTTACCACGCGCGGGTCGGCGGTGTAAATGCCCTCAACGTCGGTGTAGATATCGCAGCGGTCGGCGTCAAGGGCGGCCGCCAGGGCGACGGCGGTGGTGTCCGAACCGCCGCGGCCCAGCGTGGTAATGTCCTCGTCCGGGGTCAGGCCCTGGAAGCCGGCTACGATCACGAGCCGGCCCTTGGCCAGTTCGTGCTGCAAGCGGGCCGGGTCAACCTCGCTGATGCGGGCGCGACCGTAGGCATTGTCGGTGCGGATACCGGCTTGCGGCCCACTAAGGCTGATGGCGTCGTAGCCGAGACTGCGCAGGGCCATGGACAACAGCGTGATCGAGACCAGTTCCCCGGTGGATAGCAGGAGATCGAGTTCGCGCGGGTCGGGTTCGGCGGCGACCGTCCGCGCCAGGTCGATCAGTTCATCGGTGGTATCGCCCATTGCGGACACCACGGTGACCACCTGGTGGCCAGCTTCGTGAACGCCGGCGATGCGTTTGGCCACGTTGACAATCTTGCCCGCGTCCGCAACCGAGCTCCCGCCGTATTTATGGACGAACAGTCCCATGCGCTAGGACTCGGATACGGAGACAACGTGCGCGCCCTGGCCGGTGGGCTGGGTAACCTCGACACGACCGTCCACGCCGGCGAGTCGCGCGGCGTCAAACATTTCGTAGGCCACCGTCATGGAGCGTTCCTGGGTCAAGGCGAGGATGGTGCTGCCGCTGCCGGAAAGGAACACGCCCAAGGCTCCGGCATTGCGGGCGGCTTCAAAAATGACTTTCATGGGAGGGAAGATGGTCTGCCGATAAGGCTGGTGCAGCCGGTCCTGGGTGGCGATGCCCAGATACTCCGGGTGGTTGGATTGCATGCCGGCCACGAGCAGGGCGGCCCGGCTCATATTGTACACCGCGTCCGCCACGGACACTTGGGAGGGCAGCACGCGGCGGGCGTCCACCGTAGCGATGCGGCGATCCGGTATGAACAGCACCGCCTGCAATTCCGCCGGCACAGCGATCGGCGCGGTGTAAAGCTGCTGATCGTCGGTAATCACCAACTGTAGCCCGCCGTGGACCGCGGCGGCGACGTTATCGGGGTGGCCCTCGATGGTGGCGGCCATCTCCAGCAGGTCGTTGGGCGTGAAGGGATTGTCCAGGAGGGCATTGGCCGCCACGAGTCCGCCGGAGATTGCGGCCGCGCTGCTGCCCATGCCACGACTGAGGGGGATGGTGTTAGCGCAGCGCATGCGCAGGGGGGGCATCTCCGCGTCGGCCTCACCGAACAGAAATTCCATGGCCCGATAGGTCAGGTTTTCGGTGTCCGTGGCGAGTTCGCCCTCTCCCTCACCAACCACTTCTACCGATGGGGTGTCGCCGGCCGGCAGAGGGCTGACCGTGAGGTGATTCCACAGGTCGAGGGCCATGCCCAGGCAGTCGTATCCCGGGCCCAGGTTGGCGGTGGTGGCCGGGGCGCGCACTTCAACGGTTGGCACAGTAATCTCCGTTCAGGTCAGTACCATCTGGCTGACGTAGCGGCCCAGGTCCCGGTTTTCGCGGAACTCGAAGCCGCCGAAATCGCCGCCGTAGCCGATGATGGGCACGCTGGTTTCGTGGGCGGAACCGTGGGAACGCAGGCCCGGCGGCAGGGACACTTCCGCAGGGTCGCCGAACACTACGTCGGAGTCGGCGGTGACCAGGATATCGCCGAGGCGTTCGGGCATCAGTGAAAACCGCTGGGCGGCGTCATCTCGCCCGAAAGCATTTTCGACACCGTCGGTTTCCCGCAGCACGCCGATGGCATCCTGCGTGGCCGACGGGTCTTCCAGGTGGACGTAGATGCACCCGCCGAGGTTGGAGTGATGCACCACGTACAGGTCCTTGATGACGGGGACGGCCTGAGAGGCGATGTTATGTCTTGCCAGTATGGCGGGCAGGTGCAGCATCCGGCGCTTGTCGGACATGCCGTGGTCGGCGGTGATGAGGATTTGCACGTCGGGCACGTCGTTGTACAGGCGGCCCAAGGCATCGTCGAGGATTTTCAGGTGCCGCGCCGATTCGGGATGCCGGGGGCCGTGCATGTGCATGGCGTAATCGGTGGTGGCGATGAAGGCCAGGTCGTAATGTTCATCAAGCAAGGCGCGCCGGGCGGCCTCAATCGTCCACCCGTTCACGTCCGCCGAGTAGATGTGCGGCGGCTCACCGGCCGCGGATACGGCTTGCTCGGTGGGCTGTTCGGACGAGAAGGCAAGGTTCGCGCCGGTTCCCAGCAGGCGACGCAGCTTGTCCTTGGATGCCGCCAGCAGGGAGCGGCCGCCGTTGCGGCGGCACAGGTCGAAGATGGTGTCCGAGGTGATGAACTCGCCGGACTCCACGTACTGCTCGATGCCGGCCCTGCGGTCGAGCCAGTAGTTGGAGACGATACCGTGCTGGGCCGGGTAATGGCCGGTCACCATGGACGTGTTGTTCACGTTGGTGACGCTGGGCATCATCCCGCCGGCGGTGACGTGGAACCCTTCGGCGGCGAAACGGCGCAGGTTGGGCGTCGGACACTCTTCCAGGTACTCCGGGTCGAGGCCGTCGATCATTACCAGTATCGTCGTTGCCGGCATGGTTTCAGCACATGGGTTGCGGAGCGCCGGAGCGGGCTTGTTGGGCGGCGCGCAGGTAGTCGTTGAGCAGCCGGGGAATGAGGAACCTCTGGCGGACCCGGTCTTTCGCATTGCGGCCAATTTCGGCGCACAGGTCAGCATCGGCCAGCAATTGGGTCATGCGTTGCCCGGC
>JAJDWF010000106.1 GCA_022825745.1 Dehalococcoidia bacterium
TGGAAGCCCAACGCCGCGCCGAACTCATCGAATTCAGCAAGCACGGCCCGGTGTACTACAGGACCTATTCCTTCCCCTGCGTCTGCGAAGACCGCCTCCACGACTGTGATGGCAACGTACTCGACGACGAACAGCGCGAAAAAGCCGCCCGTCGCAGCCCCTCAATGGAGCATCTCATTACCTGTCCCGAGCAGATGAACGACTTCCTCGCTCGCTACGCCGAGTACCTGGTCGGCTGGAACGCCGAAAACCCCGGCAATCCCATCGACTTCAACCGCATCCGCTGGACCAACATCCGCTGGCGACACCTCTACCCCATCCGCGCCCCCTAGCCGGTCATTCCCCTCCAGGACACGATCTCCGAGCACATACCCCTCCATCCGCGGCCCCCGGCCCAACCCCCAGCGCACCCGGTTTGTTATTGCGAGGAGCGTAGCGACGTGGCAATCTCGTCCGCCCCCGCGCCTGCCCGGTTCGCGTGAGAGCGCCGTTTGGTTGACGGAGCGCTGCGCAATTGCTAGACTCAAATCATCGGCCGCAGCACTCGATTGCTGTGGCTCAGGCGTTTAATTGCCCGTATCGAGAGGGATTCGTGCAACTCCGCAAACTGTCCGACGGGTTGAAGGCCACGTATCGCGGGCAGGATGTCGCCCATCGCGCGCAACGCTTCAGTCGATGGTACGACAGAATGTCCGGCCCCAATGCCGGCGCGGTGGACTACGACCACTCTGAAACCGTCAGAGAGTACTACGACCTCTGCGGCGAATTCATGGTGTTCAGTTGGGGCGAATCCCTCCACTTCGCGCCACTATCGCCTCAGGAAAGCCTTGAGGAATCCAAGATTCGCCACCAGCGGCTGATGATGGCTAAGCTGGAATTGCGACAGGGTATGACGGTGATCGACGTTGGGTGCGGGATCGGCGGCCCGATGCGTCGTGTCGCCCGGGAGGCCGGGGTCCGGGTCGTAGGCGTCAACAACAATGAAATCCAGTTGGGCAAGGCAGAAGCGCTGAACGCAGAGGCGAAACTGGACCATATGGTTGAGTGCCTCGCGTGCAGTTTCATGGACATGGGCGCCATCGCTGACGACACATTTGACTGCGGATACGGCATCGAATCAACGTGCCACGCGCCGGACAAGGCGGCCGCATTCGCCGAGATCTACCGCGTGCTGAAACCCGGGGCCCTGTTTTGGGGTCAGGAAATGTGCCTGACGGAAAAGTTTGACCCTGACTACAGTCGTCATCAGGCCATCAAGCAAGACCTGATGCAGAGCATTGCGCTGAAGGATATTGCAACTACCGCGGAGGTCAATCGGACGCTCCAAGCAGTGGGGTTTCAGGTCATAGAAGGGACGGATCTGGACGTGGCGGAAGGCAGCCCTGCGACGCCGTGGTATCAGCCTATGGAGTCCCGGCGCAGATCCGTGGGCAACGCCTTGTACTGGACTCCGCTGGGGCGCAAGGTAGTCATTGGGGCATCCCGGCTGGCCGAAACGATGGGGCTGTTCCCGAAGGGCTCGGCGGAAGTCCTGCGACTGCTGAATGGAACCGCCAATGCCTATGTCGCCGGCGGCAAGGCCGGGATATTCACGCCGTTGTACTGTTTCCTGGCTCGCAAGCCGTTCGCAGGTCGGTAGCCAGCGCCCGCATCGGACTTTGCCTACCGGATATGTCCTCGCCGCTCAATTGCTGGTACTGAACGATGTCCACCCGAAGCAGTCAACCTACATACCTCCAGTTGAGTTCCCCGTTTCCTGAAGGTTGGTATTTCGTTGCAAGCCGGCAAGCCGTTCTGAAATCCAGGCTGATACAAAAGACCTGGATGGGCGAGAGAATCGTCATCTGGTGCGATGAGGACGGGCATATCTGCGTCGCCGGAGCATCCTGTCCGCACCTGGGCGCCGACCTGGGGCCCGACGCCGGCGGAAGGGTTTGCGGAGGCCGCTTGGTCTGCCCCTTTCACGGGTTCGAGTTCAATGCTGCCGGCCAGTGCGTGGCCACTCCCTTTGCCCCCGCGCCGAGAACGGCGAGGCTGCAAGTCTTCGAGACCCAGGAAATACTTGGGCTGATCTTCGCCTGGTGGGGTATTGATGGGGAGCCGCCGCGATGGCATCTGCCAGCCGATAACCTGGACCAGGACGGCTGGTGCGATTTGCACGTCCAGACGTTGCGCTTTCCCGGCCATCCCCAGGAGGTCGCTGAGAACTCCGTCGATCTGGCGCACCTGCAATACGTTCACGGCTACGGCAACGTCAACCGCGTCGATGAGCTGTCGGTGGAAGGCCACTTCCTCGAGAACTGTTTCGACTTCAAGAGGACCCGGAAGATTGCCGGACTCGCTACCCTCACGTTCGACGTGTCCGCCAGAACGCAAATCTTCGGGCTGGGCTATTCATTCGTGGAGATTCGTGAAAGGTCCATAGGCATGGACATGCGACTGTGGGTGCTGGCGACGCCGGTTGACGGCACGCTCATTGATCTGTCCCTCGTCGGACAGACGCGGGAGATACGGAATCCGAAGCGGCCGATTGCCGGGCTCCGGTTTCTTCCGACCCGGCTGCGCGCGCCAATACTGAACAGATTTATGGCGCTCCAGCAACGGCGGGACGTTGAGCAGGATATGGTGATCTGGAGCCGGAAAAAGTACTCGCCCCGCCCACGCCTCTGCGCCTCCGACGTGGACATCATGGCCTACCGCGCTTACTGCGCCCAATTCTATCCTGACTATCAGGCCTGACAATCGGGATCGCAGTAGCGGCAAAAAAACTGGAGCCGATGAAGGGACTCGAACCCTTGACCTGCGGTTTACGAAACCGCTGCTCTTCCGGCTGAGCTACATCGGCGCCGGTCACATTGTACGACGGCTGCTTTCAGTTTCTCAACTTCCCCGCGCGGATACGCAATGCGCTAAAATACCGCCGGCGACCTACGCACTTTTACGCCGGCCGGCGTATGCGGGCCGTGCCCAACAGCAAACCGGATCACAGGAGGCACCCAAACCATGTTCGTGCGCATATACACCGGAGATGACGGCCAGACCCACTTTGAAGACCTGGACCTGCCCGCCGACCGAGCAATCCACAGCGGTATGCAGGTCACGCCGGGCGTGAACTTCCGACGCTTTGAGCCCGGGTACTTTTCGGATTGGCACACCGCGCCGCGCCGGCAATACGTCATCACTCTAGCCGGGGAGATGGAGATCGGCATCGGCGACGGCACCAAGCGACGGTTCGGAGCCGGCGACGTGCTGATGGCGGACGACCTCACCGGGCAGGGCCACACCACGGCCGTAGTTGGCGATCAGCCCCGGGTGTCGGTGACCATCCCCATCACCCTCTGGTCGCCGTGGCTGCCGGCTGACGAGTAGCTGGCCAGCTTAAGCGCAATCCTACGCCGGCGCGTTGGCGCGGATGATTTCCTGCGCTGACGCGGCGGCGTTTTCGCCCGCTACCCTGGGGGCGATGATCGGCAACGTGATGCCGGCCTCGCGGTATTCGGCCAATCTTTCTTTCCGGGCGACCGGGTAGCTGGGCAGCGACATACGGTCGATCAGGCCCTGGGGCACCAGCCGTTCAGCTTCTGCGACGTTGCCCTCCCGCCACGCGCGCCGCACCAGTTCCACCTCGTCGGCAAAGCCGGCTTCCGCCATCAACCGCCGGTAGCGCGGGAATCGCCCGGCGTAGGTTGCGGCGACGCGACGCATCCCGCCGTCGCCGGCGCCATCAGCGGACACCGACAAAAGCGTCGCCAGTTCGACGGATTCGGGAGCGACGCCGGCGCGCTCTGCTCCGGCGGCTACGTGGTACGCGGCGGTGCGGGCATGTTCAGGCGTGCACCAGGTGAGCAGGATTCCCTGGCTGACCTCGCCGGCGATCTCCAGCATCCTGGGGAATACCGCCGCAAGGTAGATGGGCAGATCGGGGCGAAACACGGGGAAGTGCAGGTCGAAGGACTTGATGCTGGTGACCTCGCCGTGATAGTCCACCAGATTTCCGTCCCTCAGCAGCCGGCGCACCACGTCAATGGTGTCCCGGACTCGCGGAATGGGCGCCGAAAACTCCAGGCCATGTTCGGGTTCCACCTGCACCTTGTGGCTGCTGCCCAAGCCGAGGATGAACCGGCCCTGCGAGTAATGATCAACGCAGGCGGCGGCCATGGCGATGGTGGGCGCGCTGCGGACGAATACGCTGCTGATGCTGGTGCCCAGTTGGATCCGCGACGTCGCCAACGCGCAGGCGGTGAGGATGGAAAACTGGTCGCCGCCGTGGCCCTCCGCCACCCACGCGGATTCGTAGCCCAGTTCCTCGGCAAGT
Organism: Dehalococcoidia bacterium; assembly: GCA_022825745.1. Taxonomy (GTDB): domain Bacteria; phylum Chloroflexota; class Dehalococcoidia; order Lucifugimonadales; family UBA3495; genus Bin87. Next base: position 4,316 of record JAJDWF010000106.1, read on the forward strand.
TGTACGCAGCGCACTACATCCGGGGGCGACATGCCTCCGCCGGTGAATGCTACCCCGATGCGGTCCATATCACTCTCCCGTTAGGCTCAATGGTTGCCCGCCCGTTTCCCAGGTGAGCAAAACCGCCCTTGGGCTGCTCAACCAGCGCGGCGTTAACCCGTCGGGCGTGCGGTCAAAAACCTGGTCCAACTTACTGGACACGGCGGCGCGTGTTTGGCCGTCCTCCGCATCCAGCCATCGCATCGCCAGCGCGATTGCGTCCGCATCCGACAGTCCGCGTTCAGCGTCAGTCAGCCACCAGGGTTCATCGGGCAACGGGCGAATCTCAGGCAACAGTCCCATTTCCCACAGCACGGCGGCCAATTCCGGCAGTCCGGGCCAGCGGGGCGGCATTTCGCCAAGGACTATGCTCTCCAGCACGGACCCCATGTCGCCGGGCGTCGGTCGCCACAACTCGATCAGAACGCGCCGGGCCGCCGAGCTATGGAGTTTGGCGATGAACGGCGCTATGTCTCGCACGAAATAGGTGACGTCCGAGAGGTGTATCACGTCGCCGGTTTCGTCGGAATCCATCCACCAATCGGCAGCGATGCGAGCGTTGGTGATTCCGGCCTGGTCACGCGCAATGATGAACTGCTCGCGCATGCTCTCCGAGGGTTCGACCAGCACGACTTCCTGCACGCAATCGGCGAGCGCCAGGGAAACGCGGCCGGCGCCGCCACCGACATCCAGCAGGACGTCCAAAGGCTCCAGGTATCCGGCCAGCGTCGACAGGTTGGCGTCTTTGGGCCGCCTGGGGTCCAGCCGGAACATTTCGGCCATGTCCGCCCAGTGGTCTCCGGGCATCCGGTGGTCCGAGAACCGGTCCGCCGCCAGCGCGGCATCGTACACGGCGGCATAGGTGGATGCGGCATCGGTCATGGCGTCAGGATGACCTTGCCGCGGGTGCCGCGCGAGGCAAGGTGCTGGTGAGCGCCGCCGGCTTGCGCCATCGGTATGACGCGGTCAACGATCAGCTTGAGCTTGCCGCCGGTGATCATCGGGATCAGGTCGTTCATGGCGCCCTGGTGGTCCAGCGAACCGATGGGGGACCGGCCCATGCTGAACCCGACGACCGTGCGGTTCAACGTGGTGATGTCAGCGGCGGACAGGTTGGCGGGTTGTCCGCTGGCGTTGCCGTAGCTGACCAGCCGCCCATAGGAGGCGACGCAGCGCACCGACTTTTCCAGCACCGGCCCGCCGACGCACTCCAAAACCAACGCGACGCCACGACCGTCGGTGAGCGACTTCACCTCGTCCTCGAAGTCCACTTCGGTGTAGTTGATGGTGATGTCCGCTCCCAGAGAGCGGCACAGCTCCAGCTTGTCCTCGGTTGAGGCGGTGGCGATGACTCGGGCGTCCCATTCCTTGGCCAGTTGTATCGCCACCGTGCCAACGCCGGAAGCGCCGGCCTGGACCAGCACGGTGTCGCCCGGCTGCATTGCGCCACGCGACTTCAGCAAATGGTACGACGTGAGGAACGTGATGGGCATGCCGCCGGCGTGGACCGGGTCGATGCCGTCGGGATAAGGAAAGACGAAATTGTGGTTGACCGCCACGTACTCCGCCTGGCCCTGCGGCCCCATGGCCATCACCTTCTGCCCCACGGCAAGCCGGCCGTCGGTAACGTCGGAACCCAGCGCCGTGATGGTGCCGGCCGCCTCCAGCCCCAGCGTGGCCGGCAGGTCGGGGCCGGGATAGTTGCCCTGTCGCCGCATTATGTCAGCGTAGTTCACGCCGGCCGAATCCACCTCGATCAGCACCTGGTGCGGGCTGGGAGTGGGCTCGGCTACGTCTTTCCATTGCAGGACATCGACGCTGCCGTATTCCTCGATTCGTAAGGCTTTCATCGCAAAGTTCTCCAACCAGATTCAGTTCGCCGGGCCGCGCAGGTTGCCGGCCTCCAGGACTTCAGGGTTGATTACCCGCACCGGCTCTCCCGATGCGAAGGCGCGTATGTTTTCCACCACGCCGGAGTAGAAGGCGCGGTACCCGTCGTCGGTGACGTAACCCACGTGCGGGGTGATCAGGGTGTTGTCCAGCGTCAGGAACGGGTGGCCGGCTGGCAGCGGTTCAACGTCGAAGGTGTCCAGGGCTGCCCCACCGATGGCTCTGCGTTGCAGGGCGTCGATCAGCGCCGCCTCGTCAACGATTGGCCCCCGGGAGATATTGACCAGGATGGCCGACGGTTTCATCAGGCCGATTTCGTGAGCGCCTACCAGCCCGCGCGTGCGTTCGCTGAGTCGCACGTGGACGGAAACCACGTCGCCCTCGGCGAACAGCGTGTCCTTGTCCACCAGGGTCGCGCCACATTCCGCCGCCCGCTCGGCGGTGAGGTTCTGGCTCCAGGCGATGACACGCATATCGAAGGCGTTGCCGACCCGAGCCACCAGCGAACCGATATGCCCCAAACCCAGGAGCGCCAGCGTCTTGCCCTGGAGACTGGCGCCGACGTGCAATCCCCACTTGCCCTGCTCCCGCGTCGCCCGGTCCTCATCCGGGATTTTGCGCAGGATGCCGAGGATCAGGCCCCAGGTGAGTTCAGTGGGGCCTTCTCCCGCCCCCGGGGTGCCACACACGGTAATGCCCAGCTCGGTGGCGGCGTCAATGTCGAAAGAGGCGTTGCGCGCGCCGGTGGTGATGAGGCAGCGCAACGCGGGCAGCCGCGCCAGCAGAGTACGGGGGAATGGCGTGCGCTCACGCATACCCATCACCACGTCAAAGCCCGCCAGACGTTCCGCGAGTTGGTCCTCGTCGGCCAGGTGATCACTGAAGAACGTGACGTCGATGCCGGAGGGCAGGCTATCCCAATCGGCCATGTCGGCGGCTACGCTCTGGTAATCGTCAAGAACGGCGACTTTCATCGTGATATGCACCTCTGGGGTTTACTTGAAGGATGGCAGCACTTTTTCGCACAGCAACCTTATATTGCGGACCACCGCTTCGTGGGGGATCATGCCACCGGCGTTGAGTTCGGCGACGACGCCGTCCAGCCCCAATTCCTCCCGTAGTTGGGTGAATCGGTCCACCAGGCCCTCCGGGGTTCCGAAGGCTACCTTAGTTTGCAGAATGTCGTCATAGCTAAGGGCAGAGAGACGGGCGGCACGCTGGTCGCGCAGCTCCGTGGCCTGGATGCCGGCCGAACCGGAGTCGGCGGCGTACAGGCGGCCCATGCGCCCGAAGTTGTTCTGGATGCTCTCGAAAGGCTCTTCAACCGCCGCTTTCTCCGTAAGGCCTAGGTACACCGGTACCCGGAGCGAAACGTCGCCATCTCCCTCGTGACCGGCCTCGCGCCAGGCCTTCCGGTATTGCTTCAGGTTGTCCCGAAGTTCCGGTATGTCCATGCCGCGCAGGCCCACGAAGATCGGGTATCCGTCCTCGCCGGCGCGGGGGAAGGTTTCAGCCGTGGTCGCCGCCATGCGGAACGGCGGGTGCGGCTTCTGATACGGCAACGGTGCGACGGTGGCGTTGGACACCTGGTGGTATTTGCCCTCGTATGAGAACGGCTCGCCCTGCCAGGCCTGCATGATGATGTCCAGGGCTTCGCGAAAGCGCTCGCGGCTCTCGGCGTAGGGAACGCCGTAGATGTCGTAGGAGCGCGCGAAACCGCTGCGGCCGATGCCGAAGTCGAAACGACCCTCGCTGATCTGGTCAACCGTGGCAACCTCTTCAGCGATGCGGAGGGGGTTGTTCAGGGGAAGGACGTACACGGCCATGCCGATGCGAAGCCGCCGGGTGCGCGTGGCGATGCTGCTGGCAATGGTGATGGGGGACGACAGCACCGAACGGTCGGGGGAGAAGTGCATTTCCGCCAGCCACGCGCCGTCCAGCCCGCACGCTTCCGCCGTATCGACCAGTTCAAACCCTTCGGCGAAAGCGCCGTTCTGCGAAGCGCCCGGACGGGTCTCAAACTGCATAAACATTCCGAAATGCATCAATCACGCTCCCTGAAACGTCCTCGATTCGCTGCGATAAAGGAACGATTTTCCGTTCGGCCAGTAAAGCACAGGGCAAAAAGGGGGTCAAGTTGGCGTGGTTGGCAGGTTCGGCAACGTCACCACTCCCATCTCACGATAAAGGCGTATAATGGGCGACGGGCCGGGGGTACGTCGCCAACCCGGCTGGCAACAAACCAAGAGGGAGCAGACGACTCATGCCCAGCAACGCTGAATACATCGCCATTGAGCAGAAATACTACGCCCAGACCGTGCGCCGCCGGCCCGTGGTCATCGTGCGGGGCGAAGGCTCCCGAGTGTGGGACGCCGACGGCAAGGAATACATCGACTTCGTGGCCGGCTGGGCCGTGGACAATCTGGGCCACTGCCCGCCCGTTGTGGTGGACGCGATAGCCCAGCAGGCGGCCACGTTGATACAGACCTCCAACCAGTTCTACACGCTGCCGCAGTTGGAAATCGCCGAGATGCTGATTGAAAACTCCTGCATGGACCGGGTTTTCTTCTGCAACAGCGGCGCCGAGGCCGTGGAAGGCGCGCTCAAACTGGCCCGGCGGTACGGCAAGTTGCACAAGAACGGCGCCTACGAAGTCATCACCGCCTTCAACTCTTTCCACGGGCGCACCATGCAGGCCGTAGCCGCCACCGGGCAACCCCACTACCACGAGCTTTTTGAGCCCATCCCCGAGGGCTTCACCTACGTTGATTTCAACGACGTTGAAGCGGTGATGAACGCCACCACGGAGAATACGGTAGCGGTAATGGTGGAGCCGGTGCAGGGCGAGGGCGGCGTCAACATCCCCGACGAGGACTATTTCCAGCGTTTGCGCGCGTGGTGCGACCAGAACGACATCCTGTTGATCCTGGACGAGGTGCAGACGGGAATGGGCCGGCTCGGCAGCCTGTTCGGCCACCAGGAATACGACGTGGAACCGGACGTGATGATCCTGGCCAAGGGGCTGGGCTACGGCGTGCCTATCGGCGCGTTCCTGTCCAAGGAAAACGCCATGGCCCTGACTTACGGCGACCACGGCAGCACCTTTGGCGGCAACGCCCTGACCACAGCCGCGGCCGCCGCCGGGACCCGCTACCTGCTGGACAACGACATCCTGGGCAACGTCAGGCGCATGGAGGTCGTGCTGAACGACCGGCTGAACGGGCTGAAGGCCAAGCACGGCTTCGTCGATGAAATCCGATGCAAGGGGCTGCTGGCCGCCGTGCAGTTCGACAGCGACATCATGCCGCAGGTGATGGATGCCGCCGAGGCGGCGGGCGTCCTGCTAAACGGCGTGCGTCCGAACGCGGTGCGCATCATGCCGGCGCTGAATATCACGGAGGCTGAGATAGACGAGGGCGTCGGGCGGCTGGACGCGGCGCTGGGAAATTTGTAAACCCAAGCGCTAAATCGTAATGATAAGGGGGGTGTCCGGTCGGACACCCCCTTCCCGTTAACGGGTCAGCAGAAAGGGTAATACCCGTTCTCAGCCTCCCTGCCGGCGGCGTTGGGTGCGGGCCGGCAGGCCGTAGATGTCGATGAACCCTTTGGCGGCGGTGTGGTCGAACTCGTCGGCGCGGTCGTAGGTGGCCAGGCCGTAGTCGTACAGGGGGCGGTCTGCCGTGCGGCCCACCACGACGCAGGAACCCTTGTGCAAGCGCACGCGGATGTCGCCGGACACGTGGCGCTGCGTGCTGTCCACGTAGGCGTCCAGGTCATTCCGGTGCGCCGTGTACCACAGGCCGTTATAGACCAGTTCCGCGTACTCCTGGGCGATGCGATCCTTGAACCGGGTCTGCTCCCGGGACAGGGTCATGGTTTCCAGGGCGCGGTGAGCGGAGTGAAGCAGGACGGCGGCGGGCGACTCATACACCTCGCGGCTCTTGATGCCCACCAGGCGGTTCTCAACGTGGTCGATGCGCCCGATGCCGTGAGCGCCGGCCAGCTCGTTGAGGTGGCTGATGAGGGCGACGCCGGCCATGGTCTCGCCATCGACGGCGGTGGGTATTCCCTCCTCGAACCGGATCTCTACGTAGGCGGGCTCGTTGGGTGCGGCGGACGGGCTGGTAGTCCACTCGTAGGCGTCTTCGGGCGGCTCCACCCACGGGTCTTCCAGTTCGCCGGCCTCGGCGCTGCGGCCCCACAGGTTTTCGTCGGTGCTGTACTTGTTGTTGGACGGGGCGATGGGAAGGTTGCGCTCGCGGGCGTACAAAACCTCATCTTCACGGTTCATGCCCCACTCGCGGATAGGAGCGATCAGTTCAACGCCGGGAGCCAGCGCCGAAACCCCGACCTCGATGCGGACCTGATCGTTGCCCTTGCCGGTGCAGCCGTGGGCCACGGCGTCGGCATCGTGTTGACGGGCAACATCAGCCAGGTAACGGGCGATCAGCGGTCGTCCCAGGGCGGTCGCCAGGGGATATTGGCCCTCGTAGATGGCGCCAGCGCGCAGGGCGGGCCACAGAAATTCGTTGACCAGAGTTTCCTTGCCGTCCACCGTCACTGCATCGGATGCGCCGACGGCATACGCTCGCTGGCGTATGGTCTCGAGATCTACCATGCCCAAGTCGATGGTGCAGGTGATCACATCGGCGTTGTAGTTTTCCTGGAGCCAGGGTACGGCCACGGAAGTGTCCAGCCCGCCACTGTAGGCGAGGACGATTTTCTTGCGGGGGGTTGCCATGAATTTTTCTGCTCCTGACGGTTTAGCGGTTGGGGCCGGTACGGAGTTGGTTGACGTAGTTGACCAGAGCGAATACACCCGACGCCTGCTTGACCGAGAAGTCGGCCCACATCATCCCCCGGCGGCACAGGAACGCGCTGGCCACGCCATTTCCGTGATGCCCGGGTATTCTACCAGCATATCGTCGGGCTACCAGGCGTTCCAGTGGGTTATGTCGTCCAGCGACTCCCGGTGGGCCGGGCGGAACCGGTCGCCGATGGTGTAGGCCATGGGTATCAGGCCGGCCTGCATCACCCTGCGGTAGGGGATGCCGAGCACTTCCGCCGCCGCCTCTTCGTGCATGAGATGGATGGAGGTGAAAACGGAGCCGATGCCCCGGGCGCGGGCGGCCAGCATGAGGCTCCAGGCGGCGGGCATGATGGTGCCCCACTGGGCGCTTTGAGCCAGTGCCGGCGCGTTGTCGGTGCGACCGGCGATGCATGGGATCACCAGGACCGGGGCCCGGTGCATATTGTCGGCAAGGTATTGCGCGGAATCGCCGACGCGTTCCTGAACGGCGGCGCGAACCGGGTCTTCGTATTGCAGGTTGGTTGCGGCCGTGGGCGACTGGGTGTACTGCTGCCAGCCCTTGCGATACAAGTCGGCCAACGCCATCCGCTTGTCGGCGTCGGTGACCACCATGAAGTGCCAGTTCTGGCGATTGCTGGCCGTCGGGGCCTGTTGCGCCACCGCTAGGCACTCACGGATAACGTCGTCGGGCACCGGACGGTCGAAATCCAGGCGCTTGCGGACTGCGCGGGTAGTGGTGAGCAGTTCGTCCGGCGAAAGGTTATGAACGACCGGCATGGCTAGTCAACTCCTCATAGCAGGAATGGTGATAATCATAACACCGCCGGCGGGCCGTGAGGATTGCGCAGTTTTAGTTGGTTGGTTCGGGGTGGTTCGGTTGTTTGCTGGGCTTTCTCCTTTGTCCTTCGACTTACTCGGGATGATGGTTCGACAGGCTCACCATGAGCGGTTGGGTTGGTTGGCGAGAGGCAGATTCTTCGCATCGTTGTCAGCATACGGCCGGATTGGGCACGCAACTATTTGACCTACTTTTTCGTGTACTCGGCGCGCTGGGTGCACACTTGCGCGCGGGCTCGGACTGTCCTGAGGACACCAGAGGGCTGCGCCGGTGGGGAGTCAGGTCTTTGAGCGGCGTTAGCCCATGTGGGCCGGTTGCGGTTTTGGACTGACGGGTTTGGCCGTCGATGCTGGAATCTGCCTCTCTATGGATCGCGATGGAACGTACGTTTTGACTAGACATTATTAGAATATACATTCGGGTATGCGGTGTCAAGGGGTATTGTCGGACTCGAGAAAATTGCGAAACGCAGGCCTGCCCTAACTGGTGATCCACCAGCCGACCGTACGCCGGCCTTCCCGAGTCTCACGAACTCGTCCTGATTTCTCCAGTTGCTGCAGCACGAACTCGGCCAGATGCGGTTCCCTCCGCGCCGCCAACCTCGCTCGAATCGGCTACGGTTTCGCATTCGCCTAACCGTCGGTTCGATTGGCGTCGTCGTCTCCGGGAGTGTGCGGACAAGGGCTCCATTTTTCCTCTTGGAACCGTTCCTCGACCTGGTCTCTATAAAACGGTTCTAAGGTCCATGCCTCGCAATAATGCTCAATAGCCTTTTCCTTGACTGCCCTGACCTGTGAACGTAAGTGCAACCGTTCATAGTCGTTGAATTTTATCCATCTGTTCCAATAGCTGTTGCCCAGCAGCATATGAATATGGGGGTCCAGAGAGCGGTCAGGCATGTGTTCGAGCGCGTATTTCAGGTGGTGGGTTGGTCCCGAATAATTGCCGGTTTTCCTCCAACAAATTACGTCATCCCAAGAGGCAACTACGTACAACACGCCGGCGTTGTACGCAGCGACGGGCATCCTGGAGCCGTCACGCTCGAGCTCGTCTGCAATGATGTCCTCGAATTTCCAACCCGCCTTGCACAGCTCGCCATCAGCAGCGTATGCATAGGCACTTTTAGCCTGATCGACGTACTCTGTGTTGGTGTGGCTGAAATTAACCAACCAGTTGCTGGTGGCTTCGCTGGCGTCCTCGGGCACGTATGCGGTTTGCTCTACGAGCTCACAACTTAGCATCCCGATAGCAGTTAGCGAGACCACTACGAGCATCCGAAACATCAAGGAACCTCCTCACGACCGCAGGTGGCAGATTGCTGTACCCGCCGAGCCCGTGCGTAACCGTCGCGAGGAGGCACGGAGTGCCACTACGCTTTGGTTACGCGGGACTCTGCCGCGGGTTGCGGCTGAGGAGTAGAGGGCTCTCTACGGGTACAGCAGGTTCAGGGTACGCCCTGCGTAGGCGGAGCGTCAATATCGATTTCCGGACTGCGTAGGTGATCTTCGGTCACCTACGCTCAATCTCCAGGCCGCGATACTGATGCTTGTTGAGCAGTCGCGAGTGTTTCAAGTTTCGGAATGCCCGTTCGATGATGGACCACATTCGGTAGAGCCCATTCCATGGGAGAGTGGTCCGTACCAGCCGACTAACTTTGCGCAGCGCTTCGCCCCCAAGTTCCTCGTAGTATTCTATGTCGCAGGACGTGGTCAAGCCGATCTTGTTCTTGAGTCTGCATCCTTTCTGACGGCATCGGAACAGGTGCCCTTTCGCAGTGTCCGTCCGAACGTATTCCATTGGCTTGCCGCCGAAACACTTTGGGCGGCCATTGCGGTCGTCGATGCGTTGATTATCGGTGTCGCGCAACGGGATGATTGGAATGATGCCCAACTTGTCCAGATGGCGATAGTTGCTGAGAGCGTCATATCCCTTGTCAGCCACCAAGTAGCATAGTTTAACCATCGACACTGCAACGCTGGCTTGACGGGCGGTTGAGATGACGCGAACGGGCGGACATGATAAATTGCCTTACGTTCGCTCCGTTTGAACACGGAACGCAGCCCCGCCAAGTTGATGTTTTTGAGGATTGCCAAGCCATGACTATTGCCACTCGAATGAGCCGCCTGGGAACCGAATCAGCCTTTGAGGTGCTTGCCAAAGCGCGCGCCTTGGAAGCCCAGGGACGGGAAATTATTCACCTTGAAATCGGAGAGCCGGACTTTGAAACGCCGGAGCACATCGTGCAGGCCGGAATGCAAGCGCTGCGCGACGGGTACACCCACTACGGCCCCACGCCGGGCCTGCCCGAACTACGGCAGGCGGTGGCGCGCAATAGCCGCGAGGTCCGAGGCATCGACACGGACTGGGAGCAGGTGGTGGTTACGCCCGGGGCCAAGCCCATCATGTTCTACGTGCTGCTGGCCCTGGCGGAAGCGGGCGCGGAAGTGGTTTATCCCAACCCGGGCTTTCCCATCTACGAGTCGATGATCGAGTTCAGCGGCGCAAAGGCGGTGCCCATGCAGTTGCTGGAAGAGGAGGCTTACCACCCCGACCTGAGCCGGCTGCCCGAACTGGTCAACGAGCGCACCCGGCTGCTCATCATCAACTCGCCCGAGAATCCGTGCGGCTCGGCGCTGACGCGGGAGGAGCAGGAAACCATCGCCGAGGTGGTGCGCAGCCATCCCGACATGTACGTGATGTCCGACGAGATTTACAAGGACATACTGTATTCGGGCGAACACCACAGCATCGCGGCGCTGCCGGGAATGGCAGACCGCACGATCATCCTGGACGGCTTTTCCAAGAGCTACGCCATGACCGGCTGGCGGCTGGGCTACGGCATTATGCCCGAGGAGTTGGTGCCACACATTTCGCGGCTGGCGACCAACAGCGTATCGTGCGCCGCCTCTTTCAGCCAGATAGCGGGGGTTGCCGCGCTGGACGGGCCGCAGGATGCGGTGCAGGAAATGGCCGCGGAGTTCGCGCGCCGGCGACGTCTGATCGCGGACGGGCTTCAGGCGATTCCGGGCATCAACTGCCCGGAACCCGAGGGGGCGTTTTACGCCTTCCCGAGCATCAAGGAGACTGGGCTGACCAGCGCGGAGTTTGAGGAACGGGCGATGCAGGACGCCGGGGTAGCGTTGCTGTCCGGCGCCGCATTCGGGCAGTTTGGCGAAGGCTACGTCCGGCTGTCATACGCCAACAGCCAGGAAAACATCAGCAAGGCTCTGGAGAGCCTGGACGCGATGGTGAGGGCGCTGTAGCGGGTTCTCAGTCAGCAAGACGTTGCCGGGTTAGTCGTCGGCGAACTTGGGCATTACCTTTTCGCCGAACATCCTGATGGACTTTTGGACCTTTTGGGTGTCCATCTCGCCCACGTTGAGCTTGAGCATCAGGTTGCGCACGCCGATGTCGCGCATTGCCGCCACCTGCTCGGCAACCTGCGACGGGGTGCCGATGATGAAGGAATGTTCCAGGACCTCGCCGGCGGGTAGCGGCCGGTTCGGGTCGGGCGGCGGGAATCCGCCGGGGTTGTACAACTCCCGGGCCTGCCGGAAATGGGTGCGCTCGCGTTCAAAGCCCGCTGCGGCGATTTCCAACGCCTCGCTGTGGCTATCGGCAACGAAAAGATCTCGGGACGCCCAACACTGGTCGAAAGTAGCTTCCGTTTCCGCTTCGGTGAACCCGGCGTCCAGCATGGTTGCCTGATACCGTTCCAGGCGGCTCTGCAAGGTGTCGAGGGTCTGGATGCCGATCATGACGGGGCGGCCGATTTTCGCCATGGCGATGGTGGACGCTTCGCTGATACAGGCCCGGATCAACGGCGGATGCGGTTTCTGATACGGGCGAGGCCGCAATTCGGGAAACTTCACGTCCCAGAACTCCCCGCTGTGTTGCAGGGGCTGGCCCGTCCACGCCTCCACCAGCAGTTGTTCGGCTTCGTCGAGGCGGGCGATGCCATCCTCCATGGTGATTCCGAAACCGAGGTATTCATAGTGGTTGTAGGCCGAACCGCGCCCGGTTCCCACGATGAGCCGGCCGTGGCTGAGGTTGTCCAGCAGCGAGGTCTGGACCGCCAGCCGCACGGGATGGTGGAACGCCAACTCCACGACGGCGAAACCGATCTTGATGCGGCTGGTGCGGGCGGCCAGGGCAGCGCCCAGGACGAGAGGGTCCGCGTGCGCGGCAGCGCCGTCAAAGTGGTGTTCGGTCAGCCAGACCGAATGCATACCGATTTCTTCAGCCAGGACCATTTCATCGAGGGTGCTGTCGATGACTTCCGAATCGCGGTGAGGATCATGGCTGACGGGGAAAACAAAAGAACCGAATCGCATTTTGGCCTCGCATTCAATCAGGGTTGGGAGTGTATGATGATTATAGACCATGGCTCGCGGGGCATCCGCACCCGTCGGGCCGGCGCGCTGAGGGCTGCGTGGCATGTCGAAGTTGCTCAAATCGTTCCTGAGGATTGGTCCGCCGGCGACGGCGTTGCTGATGGGCATTGCGGTCAGCCTGGGAGCATGGTCATGCAGCGCGACGGCTTCCCCCAACGACCCGCTGGCCCAACCGCCGGGGGGGCCGCCGGTGAGCCTCGTGGTGACCAACAGCGACCTGGCAGTGGGGGAGAACCGCGTATCGTTCGGGCTCGTGGATCGGGATTACATGCCGGTGCGCCCCGAGGCGGTGGAACTGCGGGCCGTCTATTACGAACCGGGCGCTGCCACCGGCCAGGTCCGACACGTCACCACCGCAGAATTCCTGGAGTGGCCGCCGGAAGGCAGACGCGGAGTTTTCGTGGCGCAGGTGGAATTTGACCAGGCCGGCACGGCTACGGGCGACACTGCCGGAATCTGGGAGCTGCACGCCACGTTTGACTATCCGGAGGAAGATTCCTTAACCATTGGAACCGTGGTATCGGTGGCTTCCGAGCATAGCGTTCCGTTCATCGGCGAGCCGGCGCCTCCGTCCAATACGCCCACCGCGGAGACCGCCGAGAATCTTCGCACGATCAGCAGCAGCCCGGAACCGGACCCGGCGCTTTATCAACTGTCAATCGCCGAAGCGGTTGGGGACGGGAAACCGGCGGTCATTACGTTCGCCACGCCGGCGTTTTGCGTGTCGGCTACGTGCGGGCCACAGGTGTCCGACCTTTCGGAACTGGCCCACGCGTACCACGGGCAGGCCAATTTCGTGCACGTGGAAGTGTACCGCGACCCCCATTTGATTGAACCGTCGAACCCAGCGCGCGAACTGGTTCCGGCGGTAGCGGAATGGGGACTGGTTTCCGAGCCCTGGACTTTTGTGGTGGGGAGCGACGGAACGATTGGCGCCAGGTTTGAGCAATACGTGCCGCCGGCGGCCCTGGAATCCGCATTGCGGTCGGCGCTGCATCCATAATCGGCGGATGTATGTTATGGTGTTTGGGCGCGTAGCAAGGCCACGCTATGCCGCCAACTCAAACATTGAATGAAATCCGGGCAGTGGGGGTAAAAAGTTGACCAGGATCACGGTTGCCATCGAGGGCGATATTGATGAGGTTATAGCAACTCTGAAGGGGATGGCCGGCAGCGGCTCCGTGGAACCGCCCGTCGTCGCGGCAACAACCGCGCCAACCGAAACTTCGTCAGAGTTGCCGGGCGCCACGGAGAACGAAGCCACGGCGGAACCCGCGACGGAGCCGCCCCCACAGCCCGAGGCGCCGGTTTGGAACGCCAGCTATGTCCACACCTTCTGGCGGAACCTTTCCGACACCGCCCGGCAAGCGATGGTCAGGGTTTCGCGTTCGCCAAACCAGACCCAGAAGCGCGCGCAATTGATGCACACGCTCCAACTGTCCCAACGGGAACTTTCGGGGTCACTGTCCAGCCAGGGCCACAGCCTGAACCGGCTGAAGCGGCGTCGCGGGGACGTCGATTTGCCCCGGCCTCTGACGTACGACAAGGCCAACGACGCCTATGTCTTGGACTCCAGCTTTGCCGATGCGCTGAAAGAGATCGGGTTGAGCTAGGGTCGGTCCTAAAAGTGGACTCCCCGGCCGCCTCCGCCATCCACGGCGATGGTCTGGCCGGTAATGGCCGAGGCCAGGTCTGAACAGAGGAACGCCGCCAGGTTGGCGATGTCGTCGGGCTCGATCATTCGCCCGATGGGTATTTCGGCGACGGATTGGGCCAGTTCGTCTTCGGGGGTGATGTTGCTGCGCGCGGCGCGCTCTTCCACCAGTCCCATGTAGCGCTCGGTGCGGGTGCTGCCCGGATGGATGCAGTTGACCAGGATGCCGTCGGCGGCTACATCGTCCGACAACGCTTTGGAGTAGTTGGACATGGCGGAATTGGTGACGCCCGAGCCGGGGTTGGTCGGGCTGGAGTTCCGGGCCGCCATGCCGCCGATGTTGATGATGCGTCCGCCGCCCGCTTCGATCATGTGCGGTACGGATTCCCGGGCGCAGCGGATATAGCCCATGACCTTGGTGGTGATGTGATTCAGAATCACGTCGTCTGAGATGGTGCTGGCGCGATCGCTGGTGCTATTGACCGCGTTATTCACGAGAATATCCAGCCTGCCCAGACCGGACGCGGCCTCGCTGACGAGGTTGACTATATCCTCAGGGACGGTCATATCGGCGCGAATGGGTATCACGCGGGCGCCGGTAGCGTCGCCGATTTCCGCAGCGGCGGCTTTCAGGTCCGCCTCGCCGCGGGCGCAGATGGCGACGGAGCAGCCCTCCCTGGCCAAGGCATAGGCGATGGCCTTGCCGATGCCTTTGCTCCCGCCCGTGACCAACGCGGCCTTGCCTTCCAATCCTGGCAGCATTTCAAGACTCCTTGAGTTATTCGAGCATTACGGAGTGGCGGCCCCGAGCAACTCGTTGACGTCGGCGGCGTTCCAGACGCGCCTGGCGGCCAAAACTATATCCTCCAGACTGGCGTCGGGCCAGTCGATTTGTGGGAACAAGGGACGCAGGCGGTTGATTTCCTCGTCCAAGCCCCACTCCAGTTCCGTGCCCTGGTATTCGCCCCGGTAGGCCGTTCCGCCGGCCACCTCGATGGTGATACGCGGGGCAAAAGCCCGGCGGTCCTTATGGCCCACCGTTTCCACCTTGTGCATGAGGCGCAGCACGGCGTCGTGGTTCTCGGCGGTGGCAGTTTGCTCGTCTTCGCCCGGGTCGATGCGGGTGCGCAGCGGAGGGTAGGAGCCGTTGACGGCAACATAGGCTGTGAAGTAGTGGGTGCTGCCGACAATGGCCTGGCCGCGCGAGGGGTTCGGAAACTCCGGCGATGGGTACAGGGTCTCCAGCCAGTTCATGTCCACCGTAATTTTCTCGATGTCATCGAGGTTGAAATCGTGGGCGCGGCGGATGTCGGACATGAGGTCGATGACCGGGCAATTGTAGCCGGCGGTGGGGTACATCTTGAGGACGGTGTGCAGCAGTTCCCAACGACTGCCCAATCCCTCGGTTACGGGCGCGAAATCAACCTTGTCGGGGCCGGTGAAAACGTAGGACAGTTCGCCGCGGTTGTTTCCGGTAAAGGCGTTGTAGAATCCCGCTGGGCCTTCAAGGGACTCTTCAGAGCCACGGACGTCCTCACGGGCCAGCAGGGCCGCCATGATTCCGCTGCGGGTGGATTGCGGTTCGTGAAACATCATCTCGCGACCACCGGAGCGCGGGCCTTCGTTGGTTCCGGCGGTGAAAGTGCATGCCAAAGCGATGGCGGTCACCATCTGATCCTCGGTCAGCCCCAGCAACTTGCCGGTGGCGACCGCCGCGCCCAGCGTCCCGAAGATCGGGCTGGAGCGGAAACCACGGGCCTGGGTGGATGCGATAAAGTCACCGGCGATCCGGGATTCTACCTCGTACCCGGCGGCCATGGCAGTAATCAGCTCGGCGCCGGTAGAGCCGCCCAACTGGGCGGAGGCCAGGGCGGCCGGTATCACGCACGGGCCCGGGTGGGTGAGCATCCGGTAGGAGTCGGCCTGGTTGGTGGCGTGCATCAGCTTGCTGTTGGCGAAGGCGGCGCCGCAGCGGGTGGCGCGGCCACCGCTGGCCAGTATCGTCGCACCATCGGGAGACGACTCTTCGGCCAGGGCCAGATCGACGGCGGCTTTCCCGTGATGGGTGCCGGCGCCGATTATGGAAACCACCGTGGCGTGGAGCAGCGAGGTCTGCATCTTGTCGATCACAGCCGGGGGCAGGTCTCGCGCGTCCAGATTGACGACCCAGCCGGCCAATTGGCGGGAAAGGGAATCAGGCATCAGCTATACGTCCTCTATTTTTGGTTTACGCAGTTAATGGGTCGCCCTATTCGACCAGGTCTCTCAGCCAACGACGCATCACTACCTTCAGACAGGCCAGCAACAGTACGGCCAGGGCGAACAGCCCGACGAGAGTCCAGTCCAGATCGCGCAGGGCGAATCCGAGGGTGGTGGCCGCCGCCGGCGGATGGTCGGTGTCCGTAACCGCCATCAGCAGGATGACCAGTCCCAGGCACACGGCGGCGACGATGCTCACGCTCCACTGGGACAAGTCGGCCGGAACGGGCAGCAGATGGGAATTGAATAAGAGCGTTGCGCCAAGCACTCCTATTATCAACCCATGCAGGTGTCCGCCGATCAGGTGGCGCAGGTTGGCCCTCCGGGCGCTGGGGGTCAAGAATACGATAAACACGCTGGAGGCCAGGCCGGCGGCCAGAACCGCGTCGGCGACGGAGCCCACCAGCATCAACACCACCAGCATCGCCACGGCGGCGAGGGCCGCCTGCACGAAAAACCGCTTCGCAATCCGGAAAAACCGGATGTCGTACAGCTCCACAAAAGACGGCAGATGATAGCGGCGGGCAACCCGGCGGGGCAGCACCTGCAATTCGCCGCGCGCCAGGAGATGGGCGAGCAGGCCGGCGTGATAGCGACCGCGCCGGTCGCGGACGTGGCGGCGGTAGTAGCGCCGCGCACTCAACTGCGCGCGACGCGATACATTACGGCGGCGTGGTGTCCGTCCGGTTTCGCCTGTAGTCCGCTGCCCCGCGATGTCGCCCGATTCGGCGTCGGCGCGCTCCGCCATAGTACCTAAGGGCGTCTAGCTCAGGCTGCGGGCGAAATCCAGCCAGACCCGCGCGCAGGGAACGGGAAGGATATGCTGGACAAAACCGGAGACTCCGGGGAACACAACGGCCCGGCCATTGGGGAACACGTCGGCGGCACCGCGGAAATCTCCGAGCACTTCCTCGCGCAGGGCAGCCGCGGCGATGATCAGCGTCGGCGTTTGAACGTCCTTGAGGAGAGGGCGCAGATCACCCGCGGCCTGAGCCTGAAAGCCGGCGACCACGTGGGGCGCCGTCGCTTTCATCTGCTCGGCGTACCAACGGGTATAGGCCGGGTCCACAATTTGGGGGTCCAACCGGCGGCCGATGCTGCTTTCCACCCACGCGCCGATGCCTTCCTCTTCAATCTGGACCGCCGATTGGGCGTGGTGCGCGTCATTGAACGAGGTTGGTGAGGTGCAGGCGGTCAGGGACAGCAGACTTTCCTGGCGCATGGTGGCGTACCGCATGGAGATGCTGCCGCCGACCGTTTCCCCGATGAGGTGGAACCGCTCCAGGCCCAGCTTGTCCACAAACTCGGAAAGATCGTTGGCGAAATTGTCCACCGACCAGGGATAACCCGGTTCGGGAACCGAGGACTGCCCCATGCCGCGCATATCCAGCCGGATTACCCGGTAGTGGCGGGCGATGACGGGTACCCACCCGAACCACATCTTATGGTTCTTAGCCATGCCGTGGTGCATGACGACCGTTTCCGGCTGGGTCCACGGGTCGGTAAAGTCGTCGATGGTGTAGAACAGCTCGCAGCCGTCGTCGAGGCGCAGTTTCATCGGGTTACAGCTACCTCCTCTTTACCGTCGCGGCGGCTCGTTGCGCAATCTGGCGCCGTGGTTCGAGTTCCGGGAATCAGCTGATGCCGAGTTCGTTGAACACGGAACGGGCGATACGCATGGCGGTGCGGGCGTTGACGTACCCGCCGTACATTGACAGGTGGATGAAAATCTCCATGACCTCATCCGGAGCCATGCCAACGCCGATGGCGCCCCGGATCCGCCGCCTCATTTGAGCGTCATAGACGCCCATGCTGGTGAGGGCCGCCAGCGAAATGATGGCCCTTTCCTTGTCGTTGAGCAGCGAGCGGCTGTAGATGGCTCCCCAGTTGTACTCGTCGATAATGCGCTCAAGCTGGGCTTCGGGGCTATCCGAATCCATGCCGGTATCGGTGACGGAGCCCATGTGCCGGCGGTGTATTTCCTGGCCCAGGGCGAACAACTCATCGACGTGCTGGTTTGGATCGTATTCCAGGGCCGGCTCGTATTCGATGCCCATCTCTTCAAATATGTCCTTGGTGAGCCGCAAGCCGGACTCCACGGCGGGAACACCGATGTAGAAGGTGGACTGCAGGAAGATTTCCACGACCTGGTTGGGAGTCAAGCCAACATTGAGCGCGCGGACGATGTGCCGGCGGAGGAGGTTGAGCTCTCCCTGGGTCATCAACGCCGAAATGGTCGCGATACAGCGCTGCTTGAGGTCCAGCCCCGGACGGGTCCAGATGGTGCCGAACAGAGCTTCGTCAATGATGCGCTTTAGGTCTGGGGCCAGCTGGTCAACTCCGGGTAGAGCGAAGTGCGAGGAGTCTCCTCCCGCCATCGTTCTCC
>JAJDWF010000045.1 GCA_022825745.1 Dehalococcoidia bacterium
CTCGCTGCGTTTGATCGAGGACGGCACGCTGGACTCGGCGCAGATTTACTCCGGCTACGTGGGCGGGGACTTCCCGATCATGGACATGAGCAACCTGTGGGGACTGTTCGCAACCCAGCAGGACCAGTTGGACGTGATTGACGCCATCCAACCCAAGATGGCGGAGGTCACCCTGGAGAACGGGGGCGTCCAGATTGCCTACATGATGACGGCGCACAACTACATCTTCGCCAAGCCGCAGGTTGACGGCCTGGATGACTTGCAGGGTCTCAAAGTCCGCAGCCACAGCACAGTGCTCAGCGACCTGCTGTCGGGAATGGGCGCCGACCCGCAGTTCATCGCGTTCGCCGACGTGTACACCGCGCTGGAGCGGGGCGTCATTGACGGCGCGATTTCCTGCGGTTCGTGCGGGCACGGCCTGCGCTGGTACGAGGTGTCCGACTACCTGGTCGGCCCCATCGTTTCCGTGGGTCACAGCTGGTTCGCGGTGAACGCCGACCGCTGGAACACGATGCCCCCGGACTTGCAGAACATCGTCCTGGAAGAGGGCGCGCGCCACGCCTACCTGAACCGCCAATTGCTCTTTGAGCACTTCGCTCCCAACGCCATCGCGCAGAACGTGGAGCAGGGCATGGCGGAAGTGGCGTTTACGCCGGAGATGCAGGCTGCCCAGCGGCAGTCCGCCATCGAGAACGTGGTGCCCGGCTGGGTCGAGCGCGTTGGCGGTCCTACGTCGGAAGCGGCAGTCATCTTCAATGAGGTGGTGGCGCCCATCGTCAAGGTGCAAATTAACGCGGACGGTACGGCGTCTTCGACTGAATAGCCGACGAATAGCTGGCGAATAGCCGACCATACGGCGATTTCGCTCATAAGCGGGGGCGGGTTTGAAACCTGCCCCCGCTGCTTTGTTGCGAACACCGTCGGCATTATTACGATATACGGAAACATTTGCCATGTTTGACGACCGGATAATTTCGTTTGACAAGGATTAATGAATTTCTTAGACTCTACCGGGGGCCATATAAGAGCGAAATATGGTCACACTACGGGCTGTTATACGCGAGAACCACGATAAATGGGAGGGGATATGTTCATTCGAATGCAAAGGATTATCTCCGAGGCCGGCGCCGGCAAATACCTGATGGCCGCGTTGCTCTGCGTGTTGATTGCGGCGTTGGCCGCGTGTGGAGGCGGCGGCGATGAGGCTCCGGCCAGCTCGGCGGCCAGCGAATCGGAGAGCCAGGAAGGCGCGATGATGCAGGAACCGGAAGTCAAGATCCAGCTGGTCTGCATCAACCGGACCGGCAACCCGTGCACGTTGATCTACTCCAAGGAAGAGGACCAGGGAGTGGACGGCTTCATTGAACGGGTCAAGGACCGCACCAACGGCCGCGTGGAATTCCAGGTCAGCTCCTTCCCCGAACTCGGACTGGCCGGCCCCGACTCGCTGCGGCTGATTGAAGACCGGACGATGGAACTGGCCGAGATTTACTCCGGCTACATCGGCGGCGACCTGCCCATCATTGACGTGGCAAACCTGTGGGGCCTTTACCCGGACTCCGCGACCAACTTCGCCGTGATCGACGCTACCCGTGAGGACGTGCACCGGATCATTGAGGAACAGTCCAACGGCATCGTAATCATGGAGAATTACTACGAGAGCAACTATTACTTCTCGTCGCGGGCGCTGAATACGCTGGACGACTTCGAAGGGCTGAAGACACGGAGCCACAGCACGGTGCTGAGCGACCTGCTGGAAGGCATGGGCGCCGACCCGCAGTTCATGGCGTTCGCGGACGTGTACACGGCCTTGGAACGCGGCGTGCTGGATGCGGCGGTCTCCTGCGGAACCTGCGGCTCCGGCGTGCGCTGGTATGAGGTGACCGACTACCTGGTGGGGCCGATCGTGGCCATCGGCGTTACGTGGATCACGATGAACAAGGACGTGTGGGAATCGATCCCGCCGGACTTGCAGGCCATCATCCAGGAAGAGGGCGATCGGCACCAGCGGACTTCGCGCGAGTGGGTGGAAACCATCTGGGCGCAGGAAGGCATCGACGAAAACACGGCGGACGCGAACATGGAATACATCGAGTTCTCCCAGGACGTCCGCGACGCGCTGTTCCAGGCCGGCCGGAACAACGTGCTGCCGCGCTGGGTGGAGCGCACCGGCGGTCCCAACAGCGAAGCGGTGCAGATTTACAATGAGAAAGCCGCGCCAATCATTGGTGTCAGGGTCGGCGCCGACGGACAGGCCGAGGACATCAACTAATTGACATTTATCTGCCCGGCAAATATAGTCCGCAATCGCCGGCCATGCCGGGCAGCGTCGCCTTTCGTCGCATAGACAAATCGACACTGGGCGAAACGCCGGCGTGAATCGCGCCGAGCCACGAATACATCCGCCGGAGGCGCCAGTTGACTACACAAGCCACCCCCACCTCGCCAGCGGTTTCGCTGACCCAGTTCATCCACAAGATTGACGGAGGACTGGACTACGTGTACCGCATTTTCGGGTACATCTGTGGGACGCTGCTGCTGATTCTGGGTATTTACATCACATATCAAGTGATCATGCGCAAGATGGGCGGGCCGGTGCTGGGCAACCAGGAACTGATCGGTGGCTACATTCTGGCCTTCGCGGGCACGTGGGCGTTTTCTTACTCGCTGCGCACCGGGTCGCATGTGCGGATTGACGTATTGCTGCCGCTGTTTTCCCGGATACACCCCTATATGCGTTCCATTGCAGACTGGCTGGCGCTGGGTTCCGTCGGATTCTTCGGGCTGATTACCGCTTGGTACGCCTGGCGGGAGGTGCTGAAATCCTACTGCATTCGTCACGATCCCACTTCACCCTCCAGCGGAGCCGACCGGTTCGTGATGAATCTAATCGGCGAGGATAATCCCGAAAAACTAACGCAAGCCTGCCAGCCAGCGTTGGCCAACACTTACCTCATTGGAGAATTTTTGCCCGAACTCTGGATGTTCCAGATTATCGTTGCCGTGGGATTCAGCATGCTGGCGTTCACGTCGTGCCAGTGGATGCTGAGCATGATAGCGCGGGGTCTGCTGGAAATATGGCACAAGAGCGCGGGCGGCGACATAGCCGACCTGGCTCCGCCGGCGGAGATCGAGCAGGAAGGCGGCGGAGCCGTTTAGCGCGACGTTTTTCCCGCGGCAGCGTGACGTCCTGTCCGCGATTTCGCATCCACTCCAACCAAGGCAAATAACTTCTCACCGGCGTTAGACGCCCGGAGGAATTCGCAAATGGCAATCATCACCGCGTTCAGCATGATGGGAGTTTTCTTCCTGATTGGCCTATACGTCGCCGGCGCCCTGGGGGTGCTATCGCTGGTGATGATGCAGGCGTTTTCCGACGCCAACCTGTGGAACATCCTGGGCAACAAAGCCTGGGAGAGCAACACCAACTTCATCCTGGTGGCGGTGCCGCTGTTCCTGCTGATGGGCGAGTTGATGCTACGTTCCGGCATGGGTGAGCGCATGTACGGGGCACTGTCCCGCTGGCTGGTGTTCCTGCCGGGCGGACTGCTGCACACCAACATCGCGTCCTGCGCGGTTTTCGCGGCCTGCTCGGGTTCCAGCGTGGCCACCTCCGCCACTATCAGCCGCGTGTCGCTGCCATCGTTCCGGCAGCGCGGGTACAGCGAGCGGCTGGTGATCGGGTCGCTGGCGGCCGGGGGCACGCTGGGCATTCTGATTCCGCCCAGCATCGGTTTGATCATCTTCGGAGTGCTGGTGGAGGAATCCATTGGCCGGCTGTACATGGGCGGGTTCCTGCCCGGGTTCCTGCTGGCATTCACGATGATGCTGATGATGGTCGTCACGTCGGTGGTGATTCCCCGGACGGCGCCGATGGACGAAGAAGTCCGCCGGCTCTATCGCGGGTGGTTTAACGGCGTTGGCATCCGACGTTACTCGGATGAACAGCAGGCCGCAATGCAGCAGGAGCAGGCGACCGAAGCCGGGCTCACCGATCCTGTGGAGCGTGCCGCGTATCGCCGGGGCCGCTCGACGCTGTCTTACGGCGAGGCGACGAGCGAGTGGCTGCGGATGATTAAAGAAGCGACGCTGGGGCTGTTGGCCATCGTCCCGGTGCTCATCATCATCGTGGTAGTGCTGGGCTCCATCTATACCGGCTGGGCCACGCCGACCGAGGCGGCCGCCCTGGGTGTCTTCGGCGCGCTGGTAGTGGCGATAGCCAACGAATTGTACAAGCGGCGTCAGGGCATCTATGCCAACTGGGGCGAATCCATGCGCGGCATCAGGATCATGCTGCTGGATGCGATCATCTCCACGGTGCGCACGTCGTCGATGATCATGCTGATCGTGATGGCGGCGTTCACGTTGAGCTTCGCTTTCGCCCGGCTCGGGATTTCAGCGGACATTTCGGAGTGGATAACCGGACTGAACCTCAACGCGTTGCAGTTCGTGATCATCCTGGTGTTCTTCTATTTGCTGCTGGGCACTTTCATGGAAAGCTTCGCCATGCTGGTGACTACCATCCCGATCCTGACGCCGTCCTTGGAAGCGGTGGGCGTGGACCTGGTGTGGTTCGGCATCATCATGGTGATCCTGGTGGAAGCGGCGCTGATCAGCCCGCCGGAGGGGATCAACCTGTACATCCTGCACGGGGTGCGCCAGGACGTGGACCAACAGATGGCGGAGCAGACGGCAGCCGCCCAGGAAGCTTTACGAGAAAGCACGATTACGGACGTGTACATCGGGGTATTACCGTTCATGGGGTGCATGGCGCTGGTGATAGCACTATTGTTCATATTCCCGGACATTGCCCTGTGGGCGCCGTGCATCATTTACGACGATCCGAGCCGAGAGTTCCTGCAATCGGTCAACGTGGAACGGGAAGCCGCGGGATTCTGGGAAAACATCCGGTACTGTTCGTCCGAATTCAGGCCACGGGCCTACCAGTAAAGTGAATGCTGGTTCACTACCGGATCAAGCTGAGCAACGCCACCGCCTCATTTCCGGGCGGTGGCGTATTTGTTGACCTGCCAACGGGCCGGCGTTAGGATACCGGCTACCATGTACGCGCTGATTCTGGCCGGAGGCAAGGGTGAGCGGCTGCGGCCGCTAACGGACGAAGTCCCGAAACCGATGGTGCAAGTATGCGGGCGGCCCATACTCTGGCACCAGGTGCGGCGGTTGGCAGACGCCGGCGTGACGGACGTGGTGTTCCTAGTAGGGTACCTCGGCGAAGCGGTGGAGGAGTACTTCGGTGATGGCAAGGAGTTCGGAATCCGCGCCCACTACAGCCGCGAAGAGAGCCCGTTGGGCCGGGGCGGCGCGTTGAAAAAGGGGCTGGCCGCGTTGGGCGACGTTGCGGGACCGGTGCTCGCCACCAACGGAGACGTGATCACCGACGCGGACGCCGGCCAGCTGGTCGCGGATTACCGACGGCGACAGAGTGAGAATCCGTCCCATGCCGCCAGCATACTGAACGTGCCGATGGTAAGTCCGTATGGAATCGTTGACGCGGAGGCCGGCGGTACGGTGCGGCAATTCCGTGAGAAAATCCCGCTGCCGTACTTGATCAACGGGGGAATGTACGCCCTGGATCCCGGCATCCGAGAGTTGCTCCCAGATAGGGGGGACCACGAAACGACAACCTTCCCGGAACTGGCCGCGGCGGGAAGGATGTCGGCGGTGCAGACCAACCAGTTCTGGCGCAGCGTCGATTCGCTCAAGGACCTGCGGGAGGTTGAAGAGCGCCTGGCCGGGGAATTTACGACGGTCGCAGACAGGATGCTTTCTTGACAAGTTCTCAGGCAACACAGCAGATTGCGGACACGGCCGGGGCCATCCGGGACAACATCCAGCGGGCGATCGTCGGCAAGGATGACGTGATCGAGTTCACCCTGGCGGCGTTGTTCAGCGCCGGCCACATCCTCGTTGAGGACGTTCCCGGCATTGGCAAGACGACGCTGGCGCGGTCGCTGGCGTACTCGCTGGACTGCGAATTCCGACGGATACAGTTCACGCCCGACCTGATGCCCTCGGACATCACCGGCATCAACTACTACAACCAGCGGAGCGGGCAGTTTGAGTTTCGCCCGGGTCCGGTGATTTCGCAGGTAGTGCTGGCCGACGAGATCAACCGCGCGACACCCCGGACACAATCGGCCCTGCTGGAAGCGATGGGCGAGCGGCAGGTAACGGTTGACCAGGACACGGTGCAATTGCCGGCGCCGTTCCTGGTGCTGGCGACGCAGAACCCAATTGAGCTGGAAGGGACGTTCCCATTGCCGGAAGCGCAGATTGATCGCTTCCTGTTGCGGTTGAGCCTGGGCTATCCGTCGGAAGACGACGAAGAGGCCATGGTGGAGCGGTTTGAAGACGCTAACCCGCTGGCGGAGCTCAAACCGGTGGCATCGGCGGAGGAAGTGCTGCGGATACAGGACATGGTGCGGCGGGTGTACATCAGCCCGGTGCTGAGGACATACCTGGTGCAGCTGGTCAGGGCGACGCGCGGCCATCCCGACGTTGAACTGGGAGCAAGCCCGAGGGCCACCCTGGGACTTTACCGCTGCGCGCAGGCGCTGGCGGCGATTCGAGGGCAAGATTATGTTACGCCGGACGACATCAAAGCCCTGGCCAGGCCGGCGCTGGCCCATCGGATCATCCTGAAAAGCATGGCGCGTCTGCGAGAGCGTACCCAGGAGTCGGTCATCGGGGACTTGCTGGAACAGCAGCCCGTGCCGATATGACGGAGCGGCGCCCGGGGTTGGCCGACCGCAGCGTTGCGTTATGTGACCCGGCTACGTAAAATTGGGCAATCCCATCAAGATATAAGGCATATCCCGGTTCAGGAGACTATTTTGACCACCGCTGAGCAGACCGAAATCACCCTCTACACCCACCCTGATTGCCCGTTTTCGGCGCAAGCCAAGATGCACTATCGCCGGCAGCGGGTGGCGTACACCGAGATTGACGTGTCCAAGCAGCCGGATCAGATTCCGGCCCTGCTGGAGCTTTCGGGCGGGGAGCGCATTACCCCGATAATCGTGGAGAACGGCGTCGTGACGATTGGGTTCGAGGGAGGGTTTTGAGACTTTTAGGACGGGGGCCGTGCGCCCCGTTTAACATTGGAAAGTTTTCAAAAAGGCGACAATTGGGTGTTGCATTGCCGGAACGCACGTGCTAATATCGTCGCGAATAAAACGTAACAGCGTGTGAGGTTCGATATGGCGATTAACCCGGAAACCCTGAATCTGGACAAGGACAAGCTGGCGGCCCTGGAAATAGCGCTGGGCCGCATTGAGAAAGACCACGGCAAGGGCGCCGTGATGCGGGGCGACGAGCAGGTGGCCCATTTGATCACCAACGTCATACCGACGGGTTCGCTGTCCCTGGACCTTGCGCTGGGCGTAGGCGGGCTGCCGCGGGGCCGGGTGACCGAAATCTACGGCGGCGAATCGGCGGGAAAGTCCACCCTGGCGATCCACATCATGACCGAAACGCAAAGACAGGGCGGGCTGGCGGCATACATCGACGCCGAGCACGCGCTGGATCCGCAATACGCGGCCAACTGCGGGCTGGACCTGGATAATCTGCTCATCTCGCAGCCCGATTCGGCGGAACAGGCCCTGGACATCACCGAAAAGCTGGTCAGCAGCGGCGCGGTGGATTCCGTAGTAATCGACAGCGTGGCCGCGCTGGTTCCCCAGGCCGAAATCGAGGGCGACATGGGGGACGTCCACGTGGGGATGCAGGCGAGGCTGATGTCGCAGGCCCTGCGGAAGCTGACGTCCACGATCAACCGGTCGCGGACGGCGGTGGTGTTCATCAACCAGATCAGGGAAAAGATCGGCGTCACCTACGGTAGCCCCGAAGTTACGCCCGGCGGGAGGGCGCTGAAATTCTACAGCTCGGTGCGGATTGACCTGCGCCGAACCGAATCGCTGAAACAGGGCTCGGAGATTATCGGAAACCGGGTCAGGGCGCGGATCGTGAAGAACAAGGTGGCGGCGCCGTTCCGGGTGGCCGAGTTTGACATCATGTTCAACCAGGGCATCAGCAAGATGGGCGACCTGCTGGACATCGGCGTGAACCAGGGTTTCATCAAGAAGGCAGGGTCTTTCTACTCCTACGGAGAGACCCGACTGGGACAGGGCCGGGAGAACTCCAAGAATTTCCTGAGCGAACACCCCGAGATATCGGGCACCATTG
Organism: Dehalococcoidia bacterium; assembly: GCA_022825745.1. Lineage (GTDB taxonomy): Bacteria > Chloroflexota > Dehalococcoidia > Lucifugimonadales > UBA3495 > Bin87. The sequence continues at coordinate 8,206 of JAJDWF010000045.1, forward strand.
AGGCGTTGATCCGGGGCGAGGACGACCCCGACGGATTCGACCCGGACGGGGTTGGCAACGGCTACGGGTTGGCGGCAGGCAGCGGTGACGCGCCACACGTCGCCAGCGCGGACCGGGTCAGCCTCAACTGATGGAAGCATCCGATGACTATGGCCGGGCGCTGCAAGTCGCGCTGCGCTACGTCAGCTTCCGGCAGAGATCAATAACCGAAGTACGCCGACGGGTTGGGAAAGAGTTTTCCCAGCCCGTCGTTGAACAAGTGCTGGCGTCGCTCAGCCGCTATGGCTATCTGGACGACGCCGATTTCGCCCGGCGCTGGCGAGACAGCAGGGAACGGCGCAGACCGCGTGGGCGTTTCGCGCTGCGGCGGGAACTGCGCGCCAAGGGCATCGCGGACACCATCATCGACGCCACGCTGAAAGATCTGGACGAATCCAGCAGCGCGTACCGGGCCGGCGAGCGCAGGGCGCGGCAATGGCTTGCGAGCGGGGAAATAGACTACCAGACGTTCCGGCGCAAGATGTGGGACTTCCTGCGGCGGCGGGGGTTCGGCAGCGGCGTGGCGGGAGACACGACGGCGCGGCTGTGGCAGGAATACGGAGCCGGCGAAGGCTAGAGCCGGACGCGGGCAATGGCAATCAGCACACCGCCCACGGTGGCGAGAATACCCCACAGTCCCAGCAGGCGAAAATCGAGCAGGAAGAGCGAGATTATCACCGTGGCGACAACGGTTCCGCCGGCGATATACATGAGGCCCCGGCTGCGCTTGAGGTTGACCACCCGGCTGATTATTTCACCGGCCACGTAGCCTACGCCCAGCGGCATGACGACGAAGGCCAGACCGCCAAGATAGAGGGCCAGCAGGACCGTGAGGACGACGCCGGCGATTGCGATGATCACGGCGACGATGGCGGCGCGAGCATAGTTGGCCGGGCGGACATCGAAAGTGGGCAAGGGCTGGGCGCGCCCGCACTCGCGGCACCGGATACCGACCGGGACCTGGACCATGCACTCGGTACAGATGGCCCGCCGGCACTGCCCGCAAGACAGCCCGGTAGGCACGGTAGGATGCCAATGACAGGTAACGGCGTGGGGCTCGGTCTGTGGTTCGGCCATCAGAAGTCGGCGGTACGGTCGGCGGCGCGGGAGAGCCACTTTCGCCGGTCAGCGATGTCGCGGTCCCGCAGCAGGCGGTTCATCAGCACGGTGTTGCGGGGCATGCCGTCGGGCATGGGGCCGCCGTTGGATACCACGCGCTTAACCAGGATAAACACAGTGCCGGCCGCGGCATAGACGGCGTATTGCGTGGACGAAGCCACCAGCAACCAAGCATCCGGCCAGGCCAGGCACACCAGCGGCAGGAGGACCATGATTACCAGGAGAGATTCCGCCGAACGGCGGGACACCGACCAGCTACAAAGGTACGCGGCAAGGGCAGCCACGAAAAGAGACGGTGAAATGCCCACGATGCCGCCGGCCCAGACCCCCACGCTGCGGCCGCCGGTGAACCGCAGAAAGGGAGACCAGGCGTTGCCCAACAAGGTGAACAGCGGAGTTACAACGAGCAGCCAGGGATGTTCACCCAAGCCGAGGGCGAACTGGCCGATCAAGACGGGACCGGCGCCTCGGGCAAGGTCGATGACCACTACGACGGGCAGCCAGCGCCGGCCTAATTGACTGGCGAGATTGCTGCCGCCCACGTTGCCGCTGCCGTGGCGGCGCAGGTCTATGCCGCCGAAGGCCCGACCCATCAAGTAGGAAACAGGGGTTGCGCCGATCAAATAGGCGGCTGCCCACAGCGCGACGAAGAGGGGCAACGTCTGGACGAGCATGGCCGTGCAAATGTCTATTGACTAGCGGTGAGTTTGCGGGCGGCGGCTTCGAGACGCTCGACGGTTTCCATGGGCGGGCCGTTGACGCCGGGGAGAGGCTCGCGGGAATTGCCGCTATGATGATAGTCGCTGCCGCCGCAGGGTATGAGGTCGTAGGCGCGGGCCAGGTCGGCAAGCCAATCGACGGTGGCCTCGTCGTACATGGCATAGTGCACTTCCATGCCGTGGAGGCCGGCGGCTTTCAATTCTTCCACGGTTTCGATTAGGGATTGCTCAGGCTCGGGCTCGCCGCCGCGACGCTCGAACCAGGGATGGGCGAACACGGCGACGCCGCCAACGTCGTTGAGCATTTTCACAGCGTCGGGAGGCGTGAGCTTGGCCCGCTCCACGTAGGCCTTGCCGTTGCGTCCCAGGTAGTCCCGGAAGGCTTCGGCGGGTTCCGAGAAGTAGCCGGCCTCGACCAAAGCCTGGGCGACGTGAGGCCGGCCCACGGAGGCGTCGCCGGCGATTTCCAGCACGCGCTCCCACTCGATGTGCAGGCCGAACTCGGCCAATTTCTGCACCATGCCCTCGCCGCGAGCCAACCGCCCTTCACGGAATATCTCCAGGGTTCGCTGGAACCCCGCGTCGCTGGTATCCATGAAGTACCCGAGCATGTGGACTTCGCCGCCGGGCACATCGCAGCTGAGTTCGATGCCGGGAATCAGGCGCATACCGGGCACTTTGTCCACGGCGCGTTGGGCCTCGGCCAAGCCGGCGGTGGTATCGTGGTCGCTTACGGCGATAGTGCGGAGGCCCTTGGATGCGGCCAGTTCGACCAACTCGGTGGGGGTCAGTCTGCCGTCGGAAGCGGTGGTATGGAGGTGGAGGTCAACGGTTATTGGCATTGGGGCTCCGGGATTTGCATGGATGTACAGGTTGGATCAGCCAACAGTGCGGTCGATGCGGACGATTTCGGTGGCATGGCCGGTTTCGGGGTCGATGTCGATGAGAACGGAATTGAGGACGCAGGGGCCATCCGCGGGTTTGAAACGTTGGGGCAGGCCGGTGCGAAAACGCTCGAGCACCGGGGCGGTTTCGGTGCCGATGACGGAGTACAGGGGGCCGGTCATGCCGAGGTCGCTGACGTAGGCGGTGCCACCGGGCAACAACCGGGTATCGGCGGTTCCGACGTGGGTGTGGGTGCCGACCACGGCGCTGACGCGGCCATCAAGATACCAGCCGAGGCCCTGCTTTTCCGAGGTGGCTTCGGCGTGGAAATCGACCAGGACAAACCGAGGGGCGTGGCCCAGTTCGGTTTCGGCTTCCATGAGTCGCTTGTCGGCCTCGCGGAAAGGGCAGTCGATAGGCGGCATGAAAACGCGGCCCTGTAGGTTAAGCACCATGACGTCGCCGTGCATCATCCAGCCCCGGCCGGGCGCGCCGTAGTAGTTGGCCGGGCGGAGCAGGGGCAGTTCGTCCATGTGGGGCAGGATGTCCTTCTTGTCCCAGATGTGGTTGCCGGAAGTCATCACGTCAACGCCGGCATCCAGGAGGTTGCGGGCGGTTTTGAGGGTAAGTCCGAAGCCGCCGGCGGTGTTTTCGGCGTTGGCGGTCACCAGGTCGATGTCGAGCTCGCTGCGCAGTTGCGGCAGCAGGCGCGCCAAGGTTTGCCGACCCGGTTTGCCGATTATGTCGCCGATCATCAGGATTCGCATAGCTTATTTTACATCTATGGGCAGGGCGCGAGATAGAAAGACGGGGCAACCACGAGGGTTGCCCCTACACATTCGCCGTGCCGTTGGTATCAAGAACCGGTTAGCGGGCAATGCTCTCCTGGCGGGTTTCACGGATCACCGTGACCTTGATTTGACCCGGGAACTGGAGCTCCTTGGAGACCTTGCCGGCGATGTCGCGGGCGAGGGTGGCGCAGGCCACGTCGTCCACGTCCTCGGGACTGACCATGACGCGCACTTCGCGGCCGGCCTGAATGGCGAAAGACCGCTGCACGCCGTCAAAGCTGTTGGCAGTGTCCTCCAATTCACGCAGACGCCGGGTGTACTGCTCGATGGACTCCTTACGCGCGCCAGGGCGGGCGGCGCTGATGCCATCGGCGGCGGCGACGAGGAAAGACTCAATGCTGGAGTGATCGTCGTCGTGGTGCTCCAGAACGCAGTTGCACACCAGCGGACCAATGCCGTTACGCGTGGTGAGATCATAGCCGATCTCCGCATGAGGGCCGGGTATCTCGTGAGTCATGGCCTTGCCGATGTCGTGGAGCAGTCCGCCGGCGCGGGCAATCTGCACGTTCGCGCCTACTTCAGACGCGAGCATACCGGCGAGCAAGCCCACCTCAATAGAGTGTGTCAGCACGTTTTCGCCGTAGCTGTACCGGTACTTGAGACGACCGAGCAAACGGATCAACTCGGGGTCAAGTCCGCTGACGCCGACTTCGAAAGTAGCCTCTTCGCCAGCGCGCCAGATGGTTTCGTCGATGTCTCGGATGGCGCGGTTGACGCTCTCCTCGATGCGGGCGGGTTGGATCCGTCCGTCTTTGACGAGTTGGGTAAGCGCCAGTTTCGCGATTTCCCGGCGAACCGGGTCGAAACAGGACAGAGTGACAATGCCGGGGGTGTCATCAACGATGATGTCAACGCCGGTTCGGGCTTCCAGAGCCCTGATATTACGTCCTTCGCGGCCGATGAGACGGCCTTTCATCTCATCATTGGGCAGGGAAACAACAGATGTGGTGCTTTCCGACACGACGTCGGTAGCGAGCCTGTTTATGGCGAGGGTGAGGATGCGACGGGCGTTTTCATCCGCCCGGGTTTGGTGGTCCTTCTCCAGCTCGTAGTAGCGGCGAGCCAGTTCGTGCGTAGCCTCCTCTTCGCCACGTTTGAGCACGATTTCACGCGCTTGCTGGGTACTCAGGGATGCGATGCGTTCGAGTTCCTGCGTATGCTGGTGTTTCAACGCATCGGCTTTTTGCAAAGCTGATTCGGCGTCGGATTCGCGCTGATGCAGTTCGGTCTCCTGGTGATCCAGCGACTCGGACTTGCGATCCAGTTGCTCTTCCCGCTGAATGTAGCGGCGCTCCATGCGGTTGAGCTCGCGCCGTTGTTCCTGGATTTCCTTGTCTCCGGCCTCACGAATCTTGAGAGCCTCTT
>JAJDWF010000074.1 GCA_022825745.1 Dehalococcoidia bacterium
GTGATGCTGTCCAGCAGGATGACCACGTCACGGCCCGTCTCGGTCATGCGCTTGGCCCGCTCCACCGCCAGTTCCGCCACGCGACACTGCTCCTCAACTGACTCGTCGAAGGTTGACGCGAACACGTCGCCCTTTACGGCCCGCCGCATCTCGGTGACTTCCTCGGGACGTTCCCCGATGAGCACCACCATCAGGATCACTTCGGGGCGGTTCTGCGAAACGGCGGCGGCAATCTGCCTCAACACGGTGGTCTTGCCGGCCTTGGGCGGAGATACAACCAGCCCACGCTGTCCCAGGCCGATGGGGGCAAACAGGTCAATCATGCGGGACGGTAGGCCGCCCTGCGGGTTCTCCAGCACGATATGGTCGTTGGGAAAAATTGGCGTCAGGGACTCGAAAATGCGCCGGTTCGCCTGGTTCTGTTGTTCCGGCTCCAGCAGGTTGATGCTGGTGACGCGCGTGAGGCCGTGGTGGCGCTCGCCGTCCTTGGGCGGGCGCACCGTTCCCGTCACCGTGTCCCCGGTTTTCAGGTTGGACCGCCGAATCTGCGACTGCCCAACGAAAACGTCGCCGGCGACCGCTGGGTAGTGCATCGAGCGCAATAGCCCGTGCCCGGCGTCCATTACCTCCAGCACTCCGGAGGCCACCAGTTGATTTCGCCCGGAGGCGGCTTGGCGCACGCGTTGGAACAGCGCGTCCCGGCCCAGTTCGGCCAGCGCGCCGTCGTCGCGCAATCCAACCTCCGGCGCCAGCTGGATCAGGTCAGACTGCGACATCGTCGCCAGGTCTGCTATGTCCACTCGTGTCGTTGCTTTGGCGCCGTTTTCGTGACCCAGCAGGTCATCGTCCATGTCATCGGCTCGTCCACCGTCCATGGACAGCCTGTCTTCGTCGTCAACAGGCGGTGGACGGCGGCGGCGGCGTGGGGCGGTTGTGGCCCCGGTGCGGGCGCGAACCATATCGTCAGCCTCCGGATGCTTGTTGCCAGTCTTGCAGGAATCGCGACAGACCGGCGTCGGTCAATGGGTGTTTGATCATCTGCGTCAGTACGTTGTAGGGCACGGTGGAAATGTCCGCGCCGGCGGCGGCCGCCGTCGTGCAGTGGCGCGCGCCTCGGATGCTGGCCGCCATCACCAGGGTTTCGATGTCCTGCTCACGGTAAACGGCTACTATGTCTCGCACCAGTTCCATGCCATCCTGGCCGATATCGTCCAGCCGGCCCACGAAGGGACTCACCACCGTGCTGCCGGCGTTGGCTCCCAGCAGGGCCTGGTTCACCGTGAATACCAGGGTCTGGTTGATCTTGATGCCGTCGCGCGCCAGTACGCTGATCGCTTTGAACCCCTCTTCGGTGCTGGGTATCTTGACCCACGGGTTGGGAATCCACTCTGCGATATCCCGGCCTTCGGCAATCATCCCCTCGGCGTCGGTGCTCACCACCTCCACCGAAATCGGGCCGTCGATGATGTCGGCGATTTCCTGCACCGCTGCCCGGTAACCCGCCGCGCCGCCGATGCCCTCTTTGGCCGCCAGGGACGGGTTCGTCGTAATGCCCGAAATGACGCCCAGCTCGGCGCCTTTGCGAATTTCGTCAATGTTGGCGGTGTCCAAGAACAGTTTCACTGCTTATCCTCCCTGGCCATCCGGCCCTTTCGTATCGGCGGGAAGTTGCGTTATTGCCGTAGCTATTGCGTTGAAAATGACCACCATCCGGAGCGGTTGAATGGCAACTGCTTGCCCTCTCGGACGGTGTTCCCCGCCTGTCCCATCAGGGCGCAGAACAGCGGATGCGGACGGTTGGGGCGCGACCGGAACTCCGGATGGAACTGCACGCCCACCATGAAGGGGTGGTTCGGCACCTCGGCCGCTTCCACCAACTCCCCGTCGGGGGACAGTCCGCTCATCACCATGCCGGACGCTTCCAGGGACTCACGATAGCGGTTGTTCACTTCGTAGCGGTGCCGGTGGCGTTCCCTGATTTCCGCAAGACTCTTGCCGTATGCCTGCGCCATCTGCGTGTTGCTCTGGGGTCGGCAGGGATACTGCCCCAGTCGCATCGTTCCGCCCAGGTCCGTGATCCCCCGCTGCCCGTGCATGATATCGATCACCGGGTGTTCGCAGTCCGGGTCCAGCTCCGACGAGTTCGCCCAGCGCAGCCCGGCCACGTCCCTGGCCCAGTCAATCACCATCACCTGCATGCCGAGGCAGAGGCCCAGGTAAGGAACCTCCTTGTCCCTGGCGTACCGGCTGGTCTCCACCATTCCCTCCACGCCTCGCGGCCCGAACCCTCCGGGTACCACTATCCCGCAAACGTCCTTCAGATACTCGTCCGGCCCGTCCCGCTCCACCGCTTCCGAGTGGACCCAGCGCACCTCGGCCCGCAGGCCGCACGATGCTGCCGCGTGGCGTAGCGCCTCGCGCACCGACATGTATGAGTCCTGGTATTCCACGTACTTCCCTACGATGGCGATGGGAACCACCCGCTCCGCCGAATTCATCCGGTTCACCAGTTCGTACCACTCTCGCAATTCTCGTTCGCCGCCCAGGTTCAGTGATTGAGAAAGGAAACTTCCCAATCCGAACTCCTCCATAATCAGCGGAACCTCGTACACGTTGCCCACGGTAGGCATCGGAAATACCGCTTCCGTTTCCACGTCGCAAAACAGGGAGAGTTTCTCCCGTATGCTCAGGTTGATTTCCGTATCGCTGCGGCAGATCAATGCGTCGGGCTGGATGCCAATGCTGCGCAGTTCCTTTACGCTGTGCTGCGTCGGCTTGGTTTTCAACTCCTCGGACGCCGAGATGTACGGCAGCAGCGTCAGGTGCATGTAGAAGACGTTGTTCCTTCCCACCGTGTTGCGCATCTGGCGTATGGCTTCCAGGAACGGCAGTCCTTCAATGTCGCCCACGGTGCCGCCCACTTCCACGATCACCACGTCGGCTTCGGATTTCTCGGCCAGGCTGATCAGGCGGTCCTTGATCTCGTTGGTGAGATGAGGCACGGTCTGGATGGTTCCGCCCAGGAAGTCGCCGCGCCGCTCGCGCGTGATCAACTCCAGGTACGCCTGCCCCGCGGTCACGTTGCTGTCTCGGGTCAACTCAACGTCAATGAATCTTTCGTAATGCCCCAGGTCGAGGTCCGTTTCGCCGCCGTCCTTGGTAACGAACACCTCTCCGTGCTGGTAGGGCGACATGGTTCCCGGATCCACGTTGAGGTACGGGTCCAACTTCACCACGGTTACGGATAGCCCCTGGCTCTTCAGGATGCGCCCGATTGACGCAACGCAGATGCCCTTCCCGATGGAGCTGACCACGCCCCCAGTGACGAAAATGTATTTAGTGGGCATAGGTGCCTGATAATATCAACGCCCGCATCCTCACCGGCCGGGAACCCGTGATGCCGTCAATCGATGGCATCAACCATTGCAACGGGGCGATTTCGCGCTGGAAGAAGGTCAAGCGTCCGAATCGTATCCGCGTCGGCCCGCTCGACGACGCATGGCGATACACAGGTATTAGGAAGCGTAGCCGTACCGCCGTGTCTAACCCCATACTACAACGCGCAGCCGGGCTAGTCAAGAATGCCGGGGTCATTTGCCACCATCGCGTTGCCAATCTACAATTCCCGTCACCAAATCGGAGGGATACGATTATGAAACTACTGGTATTGTCGGGTGGACGCCACCCTTACGAGGAATCAACGCCCATATTGGAGTCTTTCCTGAAAGGCGCCGGCCACGAGGTCACCGTAACCGAGGACGCGTCGGCGCTGGCCGACAGTTCCGCCATGAGCGGATATGACGTGCTGGTGTTCAACACGCGCCGCGAGAACGTGCCGGACTTCGGCGACTGGACCCTGAGCGCGGATCAGATGCAGGGCTTCAAGGACTTCGTCAGCGGCGGCAAGGGGTTCGTCTGCATCCACATCGCCACCTGCGTGGCCGCGGCGTGGCCCGAGTACCACGAAATCACCGGCGGCGGCTGGATCTCCGGCACCAGCTATCACCCGCCCTACGGCAACTTCACGGTCAACGTCAGCGATGCGGGCCATCCCGGCGCCAGCGGCATCGCCGACTTCGCCACCGACGACGAACTCTACATGAACCTGGCCATCAAGGACGGCAACGACGTCTTCATCACTGGCGCCTCGGAAGGCGGCACCTGGCCCTGGGGGCCGGACCGCAATCCCACGCACATGGCCGGTGGCACCTATCCCCTGGGCTGGACCCGCCAGTACGGCGACGGCAACGTCTTCGTCCTGCTGCTCGGACACGACGGGCGCAGCTTCGAGACGCCCGAGTTCCAGCGCATCGTGCTGAACGGCGTGGAGTGGGCTGCTGCCAAAGTCCCGGCATAACCCAGACCAGCCAGATAATCTTGGGGGCGGGTTTCAAGCCCGCCCCTGCGTCATGGGTTTAACGGGGTTAGCCGACCCGTTCCGCGTGCCTCTGCCGCGCCCGGTCGATGGCGCGCACCCGGCCGCTGACCAGATCTTCCTGCCGTTCTTTGGCCCATTGGTTGGATGCCGCCGTGCTGAGCACGCTGCCCTGGAAGTGGGGCATGACGTAGCGTGCCATCAGCTCGTAGCTGCGCAGCATCTTCTCCCGGGGCGCCCAGTCGATGGTCTGCACCAGGAACGCGCCAAAGCCGCCGCTCTGCTCGCCCAGCCGCTCGATGGCCTCGATGCAGTCGTCGGGCGTGCCGATGATCCAACTGCCGGTGTCGGCCATGTGGTCAATCACCTTGTCCAGCGGGCCGTCGAAAACCGCCTTGCGGCCATTGGTGCCCTCGCTGTACTCGCGCAGGTAGCGGCCCGCGCCCATGCGGGCATCGTTCAAGGCTTCCTCGCGTGACTCGGCCAGGTGACAAGGCAGCACCAGCCGCCAGTCGTCGCGGTTCATCGTGTTCCCATGCTCGGCGGCGGATTCCTCGGCGATGCTCCACAGCCCCTGCAAGTCCGATGGCCCGGCCGACGGGTCGCGTGGCACCGTGATGGTCAGCACCGAGCAGCCGTGCTTGCCGGCCAGCGTCACGCCGGCCGGCGACTGCACCGACGCCACGGCGGTGTGCATGTAGGGCCGCTGGTACGGGCGCAACTGTAACAGTCCTTCCTTCAACTCGAACCAGTCGCTCTGGTAGGTGATCGGCTCCGTCTCCGTGAACAGGCGCAGGATGATGCCCAGGGACTCGTCCATGCGCTCCCGCTGCAACTCGTGGGGAATGCCCATCATGTAGGCGTCGCCCGGCAGCGCGCCCGGCCCGACTCCGAACAGCACGCGCCCGTAGGTCATGTGGTCCAGCTGCACCATGCGGTTCGCCACCATCAGCGGGTGGTGGTAGGGCAGGCTGACGACGCCGGTGCCCAGCTTGATGCGGTTGGTGCGCTGGGCGGCGGCTGCG
>JAJDWF010000047.1 GCA_022825745.1 Dehalococcoidia bacterium
CCCAATCTCCCTCGGTGCGACAACGTACTTCCAAATGTGATGTCATATCCTTGATGGTGCGAAGGAGATCGTAGTCAACGCCTTCAGCGCCTTCGAGGAAATTCCGACGCTCGGCGTAGCTGAACACCATCGCGGAGATCCCCTCCTCAATGACTATTGCTCGGCCTCCGTCTTCAACTTCATCGACCCTCGGATCGCTTTTGCGCTTACGACGCAGCAACGCCCGAAGCGTAGGAGACCATCCAAGGATACTGGCATGGGTCACGTGAAATATGTCGTGGTAGCGGTAGCCATCGTCTTCATAACGATTGTCGCGGAGGGGATCGCCGAATTTCTTGCCATCAATGTAGGTCACTATCTTGCCGGGTTCTTCGGAAGTGATCGTCATATGCAGCCGGGCCGGGAAACGTTCCTCCTCTGGGAACCCGGCATCCAGTGACGGCCTGAGCCCTCCCGAGTATCCCGAAGAGTGCCATCTGCGGTTTATCTTGTCGATATTGTGGTTGGCAATGTCGTCAAGTGATAAGCCATGCTTCGTGGCGACGTTCGACAGGTACCACAGCAAATCGCCCAACTCTTCCTTGACGCGATCCGGGAACAGGTGATAGGAGTCGCCATCCCTGAGCCACTTTTTGTGCTCTCCAAGTAGTTCACCGACCTCACCGGCCAAGCCCAAAAGTGGGACAAGCAGGTTCCTAGGCACTGCATCTGGCGACCCGGAATCAGGTTGCTGGTCAGTTTGATTGGCAAGACGTTGATATTCGTTGAGTTCCATGTCGGTTACCTCCCTGGGTCGCCAGATCTACGCGTGCGCGGTGAGGGTTACGTCATATAGACGGTATCCAACTAAGCGCGTAACGCCCCGGGCTCAGGGATTCGTCGGGATCGTGAACCGCAGCCTTTGTTAGTGGATTTATACTGCGGTTTACGTCCTGTGTCCAGTCCCGTATCTGCTGTAACGGTGCCTTCATACAGTGAAATAGGTTGGCGGACTCGGTATCGTACTGTTGCTTTCGCAGATATTGGCCGGGCGACCGTGAAAATGTTCAGGGGCCTTTGGTCGAGATTTTCAGGGACTTTGCCCCCTCGGAGCCCAGAGGGCGACCATTGCCGCACTTCAGGCATGAGCTGCAGTGATGGTGCACCGAGAAAAGTTCGCAATATGGTATGCTTAGGCCCACCATACCTTTCTCCCCCGGCATAACTTTCTTGCTGAACCGATTTTCGCCTTCCAACCTTCGATACGACCTGAGAACCCTACGCGGTGACATCCTCGGCGGCGTCACCGCGGCAGTGGTGGGTCTGCCGGTGGCGTTGGCCTTCGGGTTGGCGGCGGGGCTGGGCCCGGCTGCCGGAATCTACGGGGCCATCGCGGTTGGCTTCTTTGCCGCCGTGTTCGGCGGTACGCGCTCCCTCATATCGGGGCCCACCGGCTCCATGACCGTGGCCATGGCGGCCATCGTCGCCGCCCACGCCGAAAACATCGGCGAGGCTTTCACCATCGTCATACTGGCCGGACTGATCCAGATAATGTTCGGCCTGCTGAGAATCGGGCGCTTCGTAACCTATACACCCTACTCGGTCATATCGGGGTTCATGACCGGCGTCGGGGTGATCATCATAGTGGGCCAGAGCCTGCCCTTCCTGGGAGCGCCGGCCGTGCCCGGAGGGACCATCGCTACCCTCCTGAACTTCGTGGATATACTCGATCACTTCCAGATCAGCGCACTGGGCATAGCCGCGGTTACGCTGGCCGTTGGACTGTTCTGGCCAGATCGATTCGACAAGTACCTGCCTTCGACCCTGGTGGCCCTGGTGATTGGGACGCTTTTGGGCGTCTTCTGGCTTACCGACGCGCCGGTCATCGGCGCCGTGCCTACGGACCTGCCGGCCTTCCAGCTACCGGCCCTTTCCGCAGGCGGCATCGCCCGCGCCATTGAGCCGGCGATGGTCATCGCCCTGGTGGGTTCCGTGGACACCCTGCTCACTGGCCTCGTGGCGGACTCTATGACGCGCACCCGGCACGACCCCAACCGGGAGTTGCTGGCCCAGGGCTTGGGCAACGTGCTCACCGGATTCATCCGGGGCCTGCCCGGATCCGGCGCCACGCCGAGCACGGTGGCAAACGTTCGGGCCGGCGGATGGACCTTCGTTTCAGGGGTGATTGCCGTAGGCATTCTCGCGGTCATGGTGCTGGCGCTGGGCGATTACGTCGCGCTGATACCCAACGCGGTACTGGCCGGCATCCTGGTAAAAGTCGCGCTGGACACCATAGACTGGCGGTTCGTGGCCCGGATGCACCGGGTGCAGCGCGAACACCTGGCGGTCATGCTGCTCACTTTCGGACTGACGGTGTTCCTTGATCTGATCGCCGCCGTAGCGGTGGGCATGATCGCGGCCGCGGTGACCAGCGCGCGGCAGTTCGAGCGCCTGGAGCTGGACAGCGTCATATCGGTGCCCATACTCGACCAGATTTTCTTTGGCAATGACGATGAGCAGCAGGAAGTGGACGACTTCTCCGCCCGGGTGGGCATGGTGGCGCTCCGGGGCGCCTTCACCGTAGCGTCTTCCGGCAAGCTCATCGACACCATCGGCGAGGACATCCGCGACCACGAGGTGGTGATCCTGAACTTCTCCGACACCGTGCACATCGACGACAGCGCGGCCCTGGTGGTGGAGCAGCTCATCGACACCGCCTTCCTCCAGGACACGCACTGCATCGTGATGGGCCTGTCGGGCATGCCCGCCCGCAACCTCAGCGCGCTGGACATCCTGAAGCGCGTCCCCCAGGATCAGATCGTCGGCACCATGGACGAGGCAAGGGAAACGGCGTCCCGGCTGCTGAACGGCCAGGACGCCTGAGGGCTAATCGTCCGCGACCACCGCCTCCGCCGGAATGTCGGCGGGGCCGTTGACCTGGGCCACGTAGGGCTTGCCGGTGGCGGGGTCAACCTCGAAGGGGCCGGGGAGTTCCAATTCGTCGGCGATTTCGCGCACGGCAGGCAGCACTTCCTGTCCCATGAGGCGCAGGCTGCGCATGGCGTCGTCGTGGGTCATCGCGCCGTCGCCGTCCCAGAAGAAGATGCTGCCGGGGCGGATGGTCTCCAGCACGTGGCGGATCTTGGGGATGACGGTCTTGGGAGTGCCGGAGATGATGGTGTAGTCGGCGATCTGCTGCTCGTAGGGACGGGAGAGGACGCCGCCGGGTCCGGCGCTGCCGCCGCGGGCCGCCGTCGCCACGTCCCGGGTGGGCAGGACGCGCCGGCGGGAGGTCAGGCCGGGCAGCTGGAGCAGGGCCTGGTTCGTAGTGCCCTCGTTGCCGGCCAGGAACGGATTGCTGGGGCCCTGGACGTACTTGCGGCCGGTCTGCTCGGCCAGTTCCTCGGTCTCGTCAACGTGGACTTTCCACAGGTAGCCGATGTTCTGGGGGCCGGACTCGTAGCCCAGCTCGGCGGCCCGGTCGTGGTAGAGCTGGAACGCCTGCCGGGTGGGTTCCATCTCGGTGGCCAGCATGAGGTAGGGGATGCGCTCCTCGGCGGCCCACATCAGCGAGTCTCGGCTGACCACGCCGGGGAGCCAGATGGGAGGATGAGGCTTCTGGTAGGGGCGCACCCAGGGGTTGACGTGGCGGAAGTGGTAGTGCTTGCCCTCCCAGCGGAAGGGGCCGGGAGTGGTCCACGCCTTGACGATGAGCTCGTGGGCCTCCTTGAACCTCTCCCAGTTGTAGTGGGGTTCCACGTTGTGGGCGACGCTTTCGCGCCCGGTGCCGCGCACCCAGCCGGAGACCAGGCGGCCCCGGGAGATCATGTCGATCATGGCCAGCTGCTCGACCAGCCAGAGAGGGTCGTCCCAGATGGGGATGATGTTGCCCAGCAGGACGATCTTGGCGCGCTGGGTGATGCGGGCCAGGATGGATGCCTCGACGTTCATCGCGCCGCCCATGCAGAAGGGCGTGCTGTGGTGCTCGTTGAGCATGAGGCCGTCGAAGCCCATCTCCTCGGCGTAGATTTTCTCGTCGAGGTAGCGGTTGTAGAGGTCGGAGCCGAGCTGAGCGTCATAGATTTCGTTGCTGACGTTCAGGTCCATGATGGACTTGCCGGTGGCCCCGAAGTATCCGGACTTGGGGTCCTGGTACGGCCTTTCGGTGAAGTATCCGATGAACATATTGGGTCTCCTTGTGGCTCCGGGTACGGGCGGATTTTAGCACAGGGGGCGAAGTTGCGTTCCGCGCTGTGTTGCCTACCAGGGTCTGATGCCTTCCGGCCAGACGTCAGCGGGCGTGGTGCCGCTGCGTTGGTGAACCAGCGCTACTATCGCCGAGACGGCGATGTTCAGCAGTTCTTTGAACTCGGCGCGTTCCGACGCGGTCATGGCGTAGGACACTCCGGCGTAGCGGTAGTCCACAGCATACTTGCTCAACCAGTCCAGTTGGACGCCGGGAAGCTCCGGCGTTTCGTAGCGCGTGTAAGCGAAAAGGTCATCTACTGCCGTGATCGCTGTCGCCGCGTCCGGAGTGGACGTTTCCGGCAGGTTGCGGACTTCATCCCATAAAGGCATGAGATCATGTCCGTAGTTTCGTTGCAGGTTATGGGTGGACAGCCAGGCTTTGAGCGGGTTTTCGACGGCCTGTTGAGCGCCGAACCCCATAACCCGCTGGGGGCCGGACTCCTGGTCCAGCATATCGTTGACGTGGTACAGCCATTCCTCAACCGTTTGGAGGCGTCGCACCGTTTCGGGCCAGTGGTCGGGATAGCCGTCGGGTTCGGGGGCAATATTATCGAGAGATTCGCTGCTCATCCAGATTCCCTGATTGTAGGCTTGTCCGGCGACGTGCTGGTTGGCGCGGCAGGCGCGGCGGAATGCGTTGACAGTCATAGTCACCACGTCCACGCCGATGTCCGTTTGCTGCAAGCGGAGGCACTCACGGGCCGTTACTTTCGCCTTTAGCTCCGCGGCGGTGGTATCGTCGGCGTCGGTGATGACCATAAGGTCGATGTCCGAATCGGACCGATAGTCGCCCCGGGCCCGGGAGCCGAACAGGATGACCCGCGCCGGCGTCACGGATCTCTGCACGACCTCGGCTACCGCAAACGCCAGCGGGTCGGCTCTGTGGGGTTGCGGTCGGTTCGCGATATTGTTGTTCAACGCTGTAGTCATACCGGTGCACGCTACGACGTGAGGAATTCCCTGACGGTGGCGACGAACCGGTCGGTCTTTTCGATGTGGGGGTTGTGCCCGCAGTTGTCGAATATGGTGAGGCCGGAGCCTGGGATGGAGTCGTTGAAGACCTGGGCGGCGCTGACGGGCACGATTTCGTCCTCCCGGCCCCAGATGATCTGCGTGGGCAGGCGCTTGAGGCGGTGCAGCAGGTTGGGCAGGCCGGGGTAGTGCATGTAGGGACGCCAGCTGAGGCGGCAGGCTTCCTCGCGGGCGATTTCCCACGCCTCGGCCTGCTCGGGGGAAACATCGTCGGGGCAGACGCCCAGGAACTCGGGCGTGCTGGCGGTGTCGTAGAAACCGGCGGTGAGGAACTCCTTGGCGACGGCCAGGAACATATCGTAGATCTCGCCCTCCGGCGGCCGGATGCCGGCCGGGCCGACCAGCACCAGCCGGTTGAACGTGTCGGGGGACATGGCGGCCATTTCGGCGGCGAGCCAGCCGCCTAGGGAGAAGCCCATCAGGTTGGCTCCGTGCAGGCCGAGGTCGTCGATGGCTTCCAGGTACCAGCCGGCCAGGTCGCGCATGTTCATGATCCATTCCTGGCGTTCGGTCGCGCCGAAGCCGGGATGGGACGGCATGTGGAGGGTGTAGTCCTGGGCGAGGGCGTCGTGGCAGCGCAGCCAGCCCTGGTGTCCCAGTTCGCCGTGCAGGATGAGCAGGGGCGCGCCGCTGCCGCCCTTGACCATCTGGAGGCTGACGCCGGCCGCCTCTACCGATTGTTCCGTCCATGCTTGCGCGCCCGTCGCCATGTGCCGTGACCTCCTCGTCTGCGGTTGGATGGTTCTCCTGGGACTTACGGGCGCATGATAACACGGGGCCGGGCGGGCAGTTCCCAGCGGAGGAATGCGCGGGCGGGCGGCTGGCTCGGCCATGTTGTGTATGACGCTGCGGTGATGGGTGCTCGTTCACGTCGAATGGGAGACAATTCCTAACCCCCATATAGTGGGTCGGGGGTTCCCTACGACATGGCCGGAGGTGACGGTTTTTGTATATCCGGGATTGTCGTTTCGGGCTGTCAAGGCATCTCTTGTTGGGAACGGCTACAATTTGCTACCATGAAAGAGTAGGTATATCACCCACCACCCGAGCATGTATGAGGATGGCGCACCATGGCTACGTTGAATGCTACTGTCGAAAAATATGCGGAAAGCATTGCGGAGTACGTTTCCTCCAATGCTGAGCCAAGCGCTGGAGCCTTTGCCGAGGTTTTGGAGGCTTCCTCCATCCCTGGCCTATGGTCTGGAACTCTGGCCGGCAGAATGTTCGCGTTGCCTTATCACGAGGATGGTTGGCAGGAAGGGGCAGTACGGACGAGTGTGCAAGCCGCTGCTGGTTTGTTGGTTCTTCTGGAGCTGATTGGACCGCTGGAAATAGGACCGCCAGACATTTGCCCTTTGTGGAACGGCGGCGTACAAGCCGAATGGCATCGCAACCAGTGCGACATTGAAGTCGAACAGTGGCCTAGTGGAGACGTATACTGGGAGTGCGAAGACCTGTCCAACGGGAAGATAGTGTCTGACCAATGCAATTTCTTGGCGGCCCTCTCATCCGAGATAGATTTCCTGCGCTACGAGAACAGTCTAGCGAGACTGAAAGAGTGCCTTGACACGTTGGTTGGGGCAGGGGGTAGTGTTGGTCGGTAATGGTGGTGATGCTGATCCGCTCCACGACGATATGGTGTTGTTGAGGCGGGTGTCAGCTCAAAACTTGGTTTCAGACGACAACGACGATCGCTTGCGGGCGAGCAGTGCCGCATTCAAGCAAGGAGGGCCAGATGGAGATGTTTCGGTGCATCTTTGGGATTTAGTGGATTCCGACCAGGTTGCACGGGGCGGCACAGAGCAGTATCTGGTCTGGTTGACGGTTGGAGATGTGCGCAGGATCGGTTTGGATGTTGCCTTCACTCCTACCGACAATGAGCCCGGTCATTGCGATATTGTAGGTCGGAAGACCGCTGCCAGATCACGGCAATTGGCTCGTGCAAGTCAGTGGGTTCCCGGCTACGGACCATTGGGCAATTGAAAAGTACGCGAGGAACACCAAGATGGGGGTATAGCTGACCGTCTGGTCCGATTGTGATGTTGCCCGCTAAAGGTCTCGGCAGTTCTTCCGGAATAGGGTCTCCCCACTCCTTACGGAGCTCGATAATCATGCGGGCCACGTCCAAAAGTTCCAGGAGGGTCTCTTCCGGCGTGTCCCCCCAAGCCATGCAGCCCTGTAAGGCCGGCGCCTCGGCCAGGTACATCCACCCTTCGCTCTCTTCAGGTTCGTGCAGGATGTAGTCCAACTGATAGATGGCCATCTCGCTCTCGCATCCCTATAAGGTTCAGTATAAGGTTCAGCGATATTAACAGTTGCGCCGGCCCGGACGCAAGATGGGCGGAAGTGTCATCGCGCGGTTGCCAAGCCGGGGGATTCGTGCCAGAATCGGCTAAATTCAGCAGGGGATGAAATGATCATGCAGTTGCGAATTATGTCGCCCGCCGCCGCGCGGGTGGATTTCAGGGTCCCACCGGCTCCGCGCCTGGACACGCTGGAGGGCAAGACCATCGGCCTGTACGACAACATGACCGGCGGCGCCGGCGTAGCCGTGGACCGGGTGGCCGAGCATATCGGCCGGCGCTTCTCCGGCGTGAAGTTCGAGAGCTACGGCGGCCCTCGGCGTGATGGCCGTCCGGCGCTCAGTCGCGGCGTGCATATCGACGAGGCGGAGGCGGCAATCATCGCCAACGAGGTTGACGCGATGGTGGGGGCGGCGGCGCATTGAGGGGGCTGCACGTCGTGGCTTGCCCACGACATGGTAGCGATGGAGAAGGCCGGGATTCCCGCCGTCGGCATCGCCGCGCGCAGCTTCGCCCGAGCCTGGCAGTCCTGCGTGGACGGCTGGGGACAGCCGGCGACGGCGTTCGTCACGATTCCCCACGCCTGCACGGGCCAGCAGGCCGACTACATCCACTCGATGGTGGATGAGCAGATCGACAACATCATCCTGGGCCTGACCCGGATGTCCACCACGGCGGACCTGTCCAGCATGACCAACGGGCACAGCGAGACCGACGTGTTCACCGTCACGCTGGACGAATCGCCGTGGGGCATTGACGCCGTGAACCGCTTCATGGAGGAGCGGGACTGGAGCGACGGGATGCCAGTGGTGCCGCCGACGCCGGAGTTGGTGGAGGCCATGCTGAAAGGCACCCGTCGCGCGCCGCAGGACGTGGTGATGGTGATGGAGCCGGGGTTCGGCTTGGCCACGGTGGAGAAAATCGCCATCAACGCGGTGATGGCGGGGTGCCGGCCCGAGCAGTTCCCCATCCTGCTGGCGGCCATCGAGTGTATCGCCCAGCCGGAGAGCAACCACCGGGATATGCAGGTGTCGGGACACACCGAAGCGCCGCTGATCCTGGTGAACGGGCCGATTGCGGACCGGGCCGGCATCAACTACGGCACGTCGGCCATGGGGCCGGGCGTGGTCAACAAGGCCAACACCGCCATCGGGCGGGCGCTGCGCCTGTGCCTGATCAACATCGGCTACTGCAAGGCCGGCGCGGGCGACCCCAACTTCATCGGGCTGCCCACCAAGTTCGGCATGTGCATCGCCGAGAACGAGGAAGTCAGCCCCTGGCAGCCGTATCACGTGGACAAAGGGTTCCGGGCCGACGAGAGCGCGGTAACTGTGGTGACCGTCACCGGGCCGACGGACGTGCTGGACAACGCCTCGAAGAACCACCTGGACACGCTGAACAACATCGCATCGATGATGTTCTACCGGCACGCCGGCGGAGGAGCGTGGATCAGGGGCCGGCAGACGGCGCAGGTGGGCCACACCAACCAGCGGGTGCCCTTCCAGGGGCCGTACCACCCCATCATGCTCAGCCCGTCGCGTGCGGTGATTCTGCACAACGCCGGGTTCAGCAAGCGTGACGCGCAGGAGTGGCTGCACGAGCGGTGCCGCGCGTCGGTGCAGGATGCCATCCGCAACGGCGTGCCGACGGACGAGAACGGCAAGTGGCTGGCGCATCCCGAGCTGCAGCACCTGGCCGATGACCCGGACGCCACGATTCCGGCGCTGGAGGATCCGGACCAGTACCTGCTATGGGTCACGGGCGGCTCCACCCACTACGCCAACTTCTTCTACGGCACCTACGGCATCGCCACGGTGCCGGTGGAGGACGTGGGGTAGCAGGCCCCCGATTCTCCGGGTTGGCAACGCGAAAGGGGCAGCCTTGACCGGCTGCCTCTTTTCGTCTGGTCGGAGCAGGTGGTTTGCCCGTTGTCTTGCCGTTCGATGCGGCGTATGGTAATTTGAACCGGCAAAATTTGCGCCGACAGCGTGCTGCCGGCGTATTATTGCACTCACGCAACCAGAGGAAGGAGCCGCTGCCGTGGACCCGCTGCTTGAAGTTAAGAATCTGCAAACGTATTTCTTTACCTACGAGGGCGTTGTCAAGGCCGTTGACGACATCACCTACGAAGTGATGCCGGGCGAAACGCTGGGACTGGTGGGCGAGAGCGGATGCGGCAAAAGCGTGAGCGCGCTGTCGCTGATGCGCCTGATTCCGGACCCTCCCGGCAAGACCATTGGCGGCGAGGTGCTGTTCGACGGAGAGGACATCCTCCAGGTCGATATGGACGACATGCGCCGCATCCGTGGAGCCAAGATGGCCATGGTGTTCCAGGAACCCATGACCTCGCTGAACCCGGTGCTGACGCTGGACCGGCAGTTGACCGAAACCATCCAGCTGCACATGGGCAAGTCGCGCGACGAGGCCCGCCAGGACGCGGTGAACCTGCTGGCGCAGGTGGGCATCCCCGACCCCGAGCGGCGCATCCGCCAGTACCCGCACCAGTTCAGCGGCGGAATGCGCCAGCGCGTGATGATCGCCATGGCGCTGAGCTGCAACCCCAAGCTGATCATCGCCGACGAGCCGACCACGGCGCTGGACGTTACCATTCAGGCGCAGATCCTGGAGCTGATGAAGTCGCTGACGGATACCCTGGGTGTGGCGCTGATCATCATCACGCACAACCTGGGCGTGGTGGCGCGTTACGCCGACCGGGTGAACGTAATGTACGCCGGCAAAATCATCGAACGCGGCTCGGCGCTGGAGATTTACACGAACCCCAGGCATCCCTACACCGTGGGCCTGCTGGACTCGGTGCCGCGGCTGGACCAGCGGCTGACCGACGACGAGGGCAACGCGGCCAAGCTGGTGCCCATCGAAGGGCAGCCGCCCGACCTGGTGAACCTGCCCGTGGGCTGTTCTTTCCGCGCCCGGTGCCGCTGGGCCGTGGACAAGTGCGCCACCGAAACGCCGCCATTGATGCCGGTGGAAAGCAACAATAGCGAAGAGCCTCACGTCTCGGCCTGCTGGCGCTCCGAAGTGCTGGGCGTGGAGGCGCTGAGCTACGCCATGGGAACCGCGTAACGCCGCTATCACTCCAAGAGGAGTTTCAACGATGACGACTGCCGAAATGCCGCAGACCGCCGCCACACAGCCGGCCCAGGACAACGTGCTGCTGGACGTCCGTGGCCTGAAAATGCACTTCCCGGTTACGTCCGGGATCCTCTTCCAGCGGGCGGTGGCCCACATCAAAGCTATTGACGGCGTGGATTTCACGGTGCTGCGCGGCGAGACGCTGGGACTGGTGGGAGAGTCGGGCTGCGGCAAGACCACCACGGGCCGGTGCATCCTGCGCCTGTACAAGCCCACCGACGGGCAAATCTGGTTCGACGGCACGGAGATCGCCAACGCGCGCACCAACCAGATGCGCGCCATGCGTCGCCAGATGCAGATCATCTTCCAGGACCCGTACAGCTCCCTGAACCCGCGCATGACCGCCGGCAACATCATCGGCGAGCCGTTGGCGGTGCACGGGCTGGTCAACAACAAGCGGGAGTACCGCGAGCGGGTGGCCGAGCTCCTGAACAACGTGGGCCTGAACCCGTACATGGCCGACCGGTTCCCCCACGAGTTCAGCGGCGGACAGCGCCAGCGCATCGGCGTGGCCCGGGCATTGTCGGTGGACCCGTCGTTCATCGTGTGCGACGAGCCGGTGTCGGCGCTGGACGTGTCCATCCAGGCGCAGATCATCAACCTGCTGGAGGACCTGCAGGAGCGGTACGACCTGACCTATCTGTTCATCGCCCACGACCTGTCGGTGGTGCGGCACATCAGCGACCGCGTGGCGGTGATGTACCTGGGCAAGATTGTCGAGATCGCCGACCGGAACGCCATTTACGAGAACCCGCAGCATCCCTACACCCGGGCGCTGCTGTCGGCGGTTCCGATTCCCGACCCGGTGCTGGACGCGCAGCGCGAGCGCATCATCCTGTCGGGCGAGGTTCCCAGTCCGCTGAATCCGCCGAGCGGCTGCGTGTTCCACCCCCGCTGCCCGCTGGCGACGGACGACTGCATGCGAGTCATCCCGGAGGCGCGGCAGGTGCTGCCGGATCACATCGCGGCGTGCATCAACGTGCCGGGGTACGGGGCGTATTAACATCGCGGACAAGCGAGTATGATGCGGGGTTAGTGCGCAGCATCAGCCCCGTATTGTTTTTGACACTGGTGGCGCAGAGACTTATGCTGGTGTGGTGGGAGGGACTTGGAAAATGCCGTTGTGTCAAAAAATCCACATAGCGTCCTTGCTGGCATTCCTTTTGGGGATCATCGCACTCGGCGTTGGGGATCAGTGGGCCCAATTCTGGCCCACGGTAACCGTGCCATTGGGTTTGACGCTGTCGTTCGCTGGTGGGGGAATCGGGATCATATCCGGCATCATATTGCTACTGACACCAGGTTTCAAATTGTAGTATGGAGTGCCGCTATGTTGGACCGTATTTTTGCCGCGTCGTCCATCTTTTTCCTGATCGGCACTCTCGTGTTCCTGATCGGGCTGTTTCTACTGCCGGATCGGCCACCAGTTGCTTTACCCGTCGGATTGCTGACCATGGGAGTGGCGGGGGTCGTGATGGGGGTCGCGGGGGTTGTCCTAATCCTTGGCGCTAGAAATGGAAAGTGAATGACACGATGGTACCTACCGGCTGTCGCCGTAGTATTGGTTACCGTTGCCGTGGTCTTGGCTACCTTATCTCTGGTGGCTTTAGCGTTGGTGGTGGCCTGGCTTGCAGGCAGTTTCAGCATTGACCGCCTTTTGAGCGTTGTTGGCGCCGTCACCGGTTTAATCGGGTTGTTGGTGACGGTGTTCGTTCCAATAGGAAAGCGGCTACTGCGTAGAAGTCAAGAAGATTGAATTAAACCGGGGAAAACGATATGCGACTTGAAAACAAAACCGCGCTGGTTACCGGCGCCAGCAGGAACATCGGCGCCGAGATTGCCCGCACCTTCGCTCGCGAAGGGGCGGACCTGATTCTCAACACGCGGCAATCTGCTGAGGAACTGGAAGCGGTGGCCGCCGAATGCCGGGAGCTGGGCGCGCGGACCCATACCGTCATCGGCGACGTGTCCGACCCCGACCGCGTGTCGGCGATGGTAGCCGAGGGCATCGACGCCCTGGGCACCGTGGACGTGCTGGTGAGCAACGTGGCGGTGCGTCCGCACAAGCCGCTGCTGGAGGTGTCGGTGGAGGAATGGCAGGACGTCATCGCCACCAACCTGCACGCGTCGTTCTACCTGATGCGCGCCGTGCTGCCGGGGATGCTTGAGCAGGGCTCGGGCAGCATCATCGGGTTGGGCGGACAGGCCGCCATCACCGGCCGGCCCGAAACCGCCGTGGTGACCACCGCCAAGACCGGGCTGCTGGGGCTGATCCGCGCCGTTGCCGCCGAATACGCGGGACAGGGCGTGCGGGCCAACCTGGTGAATCCAGGTTCCACGGACACCTTCCGAGCGCACCCGGAATGGTATCCGGAGTTCCAGGAAGTGGAACGGAACTCCACGCAGCATCTGAGCTCCATTCCGATGGGACGGCAGGGCACGGTGCAGGACATCGCCAATGCCTGCCTGTTCTACGCCAGCGACGAGTCGTCCTACATCACCGGCGACCGCATGAACGTGGTGGGCGGGCGCTACATCGTTTAGGAGAGCGGATTAACGGAGGGCGGCCTGCCCCTCGGTTTTAGCCCAGACCAGGCTGGCCGCGCCCACCATGCCCTGGCTGTCGCCCAGGGTGGCCGGAGCCAGGCGGAACTGCCGGTGGCCGGAACTCATGGCGCGGCGGCGCATCCCGTCCTCGATGCGGCCCAGCAGGTCCAGTTGCAGCAGGCCCTGGGTCACGCCGCCGCCCAGCACCACCACGTCGGGGTTGAACAGGTTGAGCACGTTGCCCATGCCCACGATGATGGCGGCGACGGCGTCGTTGACTACCTCAACGGCCACTGAGTCGCCCCTTTCTGCGGCGTTGAACACGTCCTCGCCGGTGATGACGGCGTTGGCTTCGTAAGCGAGTTGCAGCGGCGCGCCCGGTGTCGCATCGCCGAGCCGAGCCTGAGCCGCCCGTCCGATGGCGGTGCCGGAGGCCAGGGCTTCCAGGCATCCGCTGTTGCCGCAGGCGCAGGCCGGGGCGTCGGCGCGGCAGTCGATGGTCATGTGGCCCACCTCGGCGGCAGCCCCGGCGGCCCCGATGAACATCTCTCCGCCATCAACCACGCCGGCGCCGACGCCGGTGCTGAAGGTGACGAACACCAGGGTGCGGGCCGGCCGGTCCCGTGGAGTGGCGGGACGCCCCGCCCCGTAATAGCACTCACCCAGGGCGGCCAGGTTGGCGTCGTTGCCCACCCACACGGGCAGATTGAGCATTGGCTGCCAGAGGTCGGGCAGGGTCACCCCGTTCAGCGCCGGCAGGTTGGGCGAGGACAGCAGCATGTTGGTGTCGGCGTCGATTGAACCGGCCAGAGCGATGCCGGCGCCGGCGATGGGATGTCCAAAGGCGTTGTACTTGGCCTGGCGGAGCAGAGCGCCGGCCGTTGTGGCCAACTCGTCCTGGAGCGCGTCGGGCCGGTTGGCAGTGCGGTCCTGCCAGAGTATCCGCCCCGCGCGATCAATGACGGCGGCGCGCGCCCAGGTTCCACCCCAGTCCATCGCCAGGGCGACCGGCGAGTTGGCAATGTTAGTGTCAGAGCGGTTGGCAGTCATGGTGGCACGGATTGTATCATCACCAATCTCGCTTTAACCGCCGCTCGATTCGGCCTCCGCCAGCAGGCTGTCCAACGTCGCCCGCAGTACGTCCTCGGGCATGGGGCCGACGTACTTGTGGCGGATGATGCCGTTGGCATCGACAAAGAACTTCTCGGGGATGCCGCGGACGCCGTAGTTGAGGGCGATGTCGCCGTCGGAATCCACGCCGGCCGGGTAGGCGACGCCGAACTCCACCAGGAACAGCTCCGCCGCGTTCTCGGTATCCCAGATGTTGACGCCGACAAACTCCACGGGTCGGTCGGCGTAGGCGTCGTAGGCGCGGTTCAACGCTGCCGACTCCTGGCGGCAGGGACCGCACCAGGAAGCCCAGAAATCAACCATCACAACCTTGCCTCGCAGGTCGGACAGTCGCACCGCGTCGCCATTCAGCAGTTGCAGTTGGAAGTCCGCGGCCGGGGAGTGGTCGATCCGGATCTCGCCGAATTGCTGGTTGATGCCCGCGCCGGCGGGCTGGCCTCGCTGCTGCGAGGCGGCCCAGGCCAGCAGGGCAAACAGGGGGATGAGCGCAGCCGCCGTCCCCAGGATGATCCAGTTGCGGCGGGACATCAGGCGGCGGTTTCCGTCGGGCGACGCCAAACGCCCCAGACCAGCAAGGCCGCCAGCGCGACTGCCACGATGATTGGCACCGCGCCGTACCAGAACCGCGCTTCCGACAGCGGATTGCCCAGCCGGGTGATCCACGAAGGTTCCGGCAGGCCGGACAGCTGTAGGTTGACGCCGGCGCCGGGGGCCAGGTTTTCGGTTCCCCAGACGCGGTAGGTAATCTCGCCCAGGGTCAGGCTGTCCTGCGCGGGCAGGCCGCCGACACCGATGTTGCCGAACTCGTCGGGGATCAGCAGGCGCAGCGATTCGGCGCCCTGCAGGGTGTTGTCGCGCCACGCCAGGGTGTCGCCGGCGTAGGGAACGGTGAAAGTGAAGCTTACTTGGTGCCGGCCGGGCTGTACGGGTGCGGTGATGGCGAAACCGGTGCCTACGGGAATCACCTCGCCGCCCACCAGGTCGGTGGATACGTCCAGATTGGTCGCCTCGGCGGGCAGGGAGAAACGCAGGAAGCTGAACTGGCCGATCATGGGTGGAGCCGACAGGTCGGGGACCAGCGTGGTGTCGCTGCGGTTTTCCAGGGTGAACAGCTGCACGGCAGCCATGCGCCGCGTCGCGGTGTCGATGCCGGCGACGATGATGGACTGCTCGGTGGTGGCGACGACGCCGACATCCCGGGTCAGCTCGTACACGGTGAGGGAGACCGGGTCGGACGTTTCCGATGGCGAAAGCACCTGGCTGTACCTGGTGCCGCCGTAGATGGCTACCACGGCTGCGCTGCCGTTTTCCGGCGTGGGCGGCACGTCGTCAAAGCGGAACGCGCCGTCGGCGTCGGTGGTGGTCTCGTAGGTGTCCACCGAGCCGGAATCGACGCCGAACTGGTGCAGCAGGACGGTGGCGTTGGAGGGGATTGCGCCGCCCTGCGTCCCGTTGACCAATACGCCGGACACCGGGGACGTAGCGGACGACTGGGAATAAAGCGCGGCCGGCGTGATAGCCAGCAGGATGACGGCCACCAACGCGGCCAGTATGGGCAACCGGATCAGCAAGGCGGGGTTATTGCCCGTTGTGCCCGTCGCCGTTGCGCTGCTGGCGCAGGTGGGCGATTTCGGCGGTGAGTTCGGTCAGCGCGGCCATGAACGCCTGGTGTTCCTGCCGGCGTTCCTCTGCGGCCTGCCGGCGTTGCTCCTCGCGGATGGCAGCGTTCTTCGCACGTTCTTCCGCCAACTGTTTTTGCAGTTCAGCCACTTGCACTTGTGCCGCGATGCGCGCGGCTCGTTCCCTTTTGATCATGATGGGTATAGTACCAGATGAGCCACGTTGACGCCGCAGTGATTAAGGCGAACAGCGCCGGCAGCCACACCACTTCCACAATGTCTGCGGGGTTCGCCGGCCGGCTGTTGACCGGAAGCCCGGTGGGATCAATCATCCCGCTCGCCTCTGGTTTCCCGTTCCATCTCCCTCAGCAGCATTGCCGCCTGGCGACGGTATTCGTCCAGCTGCTCCTGGAAATCGTCGTCGTTGACGCGGCCCAGGCTGTGGTCGGTTTGCAGTGTGCGGATGGCATCGTACACGGCGTTGAGGGCGGCGGCATGGTCGCTGCCTGGAGTGTCCGACGGATCCGCCGGAGGTGGCGCATTCCGTCGCCGGGTCAGCAGCGGCCAGGCCACTACTGCGATGATCAGCAATGCGACGGCAATCGCCAGGCCGAGTTGCATGACCGGTACGCTAGTCGGCGGAGCCGGCCGCCGTTGCCGTCGCCGCCACCGGGCGGCGCACCGGCGCCCGGGCCGGCCAAAGGGCGATCACCGTGCCCAGAATCAGCACCGGGCCAGCAACCCACATCCACCACACCAGCGGATTCACCAGGATGCGGAACCCGACCGCGCCGTCCTCCCGGTTCTCGCTGGGCACCACGTAGAAATCCTCGACCGGCGTGGAGCGTATGGCAGCGAGGGTGGAGGCCATGTTGTGGTCTGGGTGGAACGTGCGCCGGGGGTGCATCACGTCGAGGAACTCGCCGTTGCGGTACACCTCGACGGTGGTGCGGAACTCGGTGCGGTCGGCAAACGCCAGCGTGGTGGTGTCCACGTAGGTCATGCGGTAGTCGCCGACGGTGACCTCGTCGCCGGGGAACAGCACCACGTCTTTCTGTATCCCGTAGAAGGACTGGCCGACCACGCCCAACGCGACCATCACCACGGCCAGATGCACCACGTAGCCGCCGTAGCGGGGACGGTTGGCCATGATGAGGCGGACGAAACCGACGGCGGGGTTGTCGCCGACGCTGCGCCGGCGGGCCATGGTGCCCCGCGTCCACTCGGCGGCTATGCTCGTAGTCACCAGGGCGCACAGGGCGAACCCGATTACGGCGTAGGGCTGGCGGATGCCCACGACCAGCAGTATCACCGCCGTCAGCAGCGCGGCCGAGCCGGGAATCATCAGGGCGCGCCGCAGCGATTGCAGGTTGGCGCGACGCCAGGGCAGCAGCGGCCCCACGCCCATGAGCAGCACCAGTGCCAGCATCAGGGGGCCGTTGACCTGGTCGTAGAAAGGCCGGGCGACGGTGATTTCCTGCTCGGCGAACAGGCGGGACAGCAGGGGGTACACCGTGCCCCACAGGGTGGCGATGGCGATGCCCAGCAGCAGCAGGTTGTTGATGAGGAACGCGGCCTCCCGAGACAGCATGGAGTCCAGCCGCTGCGCGCTGCGCACCAGGTCGTAGCGCCAGAAGAATATGGCCATGGGGACGATCACGCCAAAGGCGAGGAACAGCAGGAACACCCAGCCCAGCGTTGACGCGCCGAAGGAATGGACCGACGGGATCGGCCCGCCCCGGTTCATGAACATCCCGTAGAGCGCGAAGCCGAAGGCGACGTTGATCAGCACGATGTTCCACATCCGGAACATGCCCCGGCGCTTCTGCACCATGATGGAATGGATGAAGGCGGTGAGCGCGATCCAGGGCATGAAGGCGGCGTTTTCCACCGGGTCCCAGAACCAGAACCCGCCCCAGCCCAGGATGGTGTAGGCCCACCAGGACCCCAGCAGCAGTCCGGACGCCAGCAGCGCCCAGATGCCCACGCCCCAGGCCCGGCCGGCGTCGATCCACTCGTCGCCGCCCTTGCCTCCGATCAGGCTGCCCAGGGAGAAAGCCATCGGGATGCTGATGCCCACCAGGCCGGCCATCAGCGCGGGCGGGTGGAAGAACATCCCGAAGTGGGTGAGCAACGGGTTGATGCCCTGGCCGTCGGGTACCGGGAAGGGCAGCTTCTGAAAAGGATTGGCCATGAATCCCATGACGGCCAGGAAAAAGACCTCGATGAGCATCAGGATGGCCACCGTCCACGGCAGCGAGGGCCGGGTGGACGCCGGGGCCAGCCAGATTGCCAGGGCCGCCATGACGGAGAGGGCGAAGGCGATGTAGAGCAGCGACCCCTCGTTGCCGGCGTAGAATGCCACCCAGGTGAAGATGTTGGGCATGGCGATGCTGCTGTGGGCGGCGACGTAGGCCAGCGAGAAGTCGCGAGTGATGAAGGACTGCACCAGCGATAAGGTCGATACCAACAGGACGACCACCAGGACGTAGGACGCCTTGCGCGAACTGTCCAGCAGGCCCGGTGATCCGCGCAGTTGCCCGGCTACCGACGCGACAAAGGAATAAGTCGCGAGGGCCAACCCCATCCAGAGGCAGGCGGCTCCGAGATCAGCCATCGTTGCGCTCCGTGCCGGTGTCTAGGGAGAGGTCGCGGTCCACGGCCGCCAGGTAGGGTTGCAGGTCGTCGGCTTCGCCGGCGGTGTCGGACGGGTTGTCGTCGGTGCGGCGGCGCATGGCGCGCAGGGTCAGCACGCCGCCGGCCAGGGCGGCCACGACAATCACGCCGGGCACGATCCAGGCGATGAGGTTGTATCCGGAGCGCGGCGGTTCGGCCAGCACGCCGGGGCCGTAGCGTTCGGGGGCGGAGAACCAGGCGAGCACTTCCTTTCGGGTGGCGCCGTCAGCGAGCAATTCGCGCACCTGCGCTCGCATCTGCTTGGCCAGGGGCACCTCGGTCTGGTCGATGGTCTGGGCAGGACAGACGGGACACATGAGCATACGGTCGATGGCCTGGGCCTCCGCCTCGTCATACGCGCCGGCGTTCTCGCCGGATTGGGCGAGGGCCGGGCCTGAAATGAACAGGGCCGCCACGATCGCCACGGCGGCAACAATGCCGGTTCTGATCATTGATCTCCGGCACTGGCGATCGCCAGAAATTCGGCGGGCCTGACTATCTCTATGCCGCGAAACGGGTTCATCACCAACAGGTCATCATCGCCGGTTACGATGTAGTCGGCATGGCCGTTTACAGCCAGTTCAAGGATTTTATCATCGTCAGGGTCGCGGCAGGCGCGCACAGTTTCGGTGATTCGCACTGACATCGCCATGCGCAGCAAATACCGGAGGAACGCTGTCCGCTCCAGCCTGGTCACGTAGCGATCAAACCGATGTCGGCTGAGCACATCATCCAATTCTTCGGACAACGCTTGCGACATCAAGAGGACGCCAACTTGCAAAGATCGTGACAAGGCTCGTCTAGGCACGGAACGAGAGAACAATAACGCACTGACTACGGTGTTCGTATCGAATACGCACCGAGGCACCAAGGGCGTCATTCGTCCAGTATGGATTGCAGGATTTCCCACGTCAGACCGCGTTGTTGCGCTTTGTGGCTGATTTCGTCCATCAACTCCGACAACGTTTTGCCGCTTTCCGGCACGTCCTGCAATCCTAAATTGGCGATCATCTCGGTCCTGCGGCGCTCGAGGTCCGCCTCCCAACAAGGGCCACGCGCCGCCTCCGCTTCTTGCTGCCTTTTGGCGAGAGCCATCATATCACGCAGGAACGAGTTCACAAGAAACTCGACTTTGCGGTGTTCCATGTCCGAAGCCGAGCGATAATACTCAGCCACTTCGGAGTCAACCTGCACCGATATGGTTGTAGTGTCGTTCATCGCTGTGCATCTCCTCAAAATACGCTGCTATCTTAAGGGTAGCACGGCCGGACACCGCCGGATAGGGATTTTGGGCCGGCACTATTGGCAAGCCGCCGCGTCGCCGTCCTGGATGCAGTCTTCCACGTAGTCCAGCACCAGCTCAATCTGGTCTTCGGTGAGCAGCTTGGAGAAGGAGGGCATGATGTTGACGCCGCCGGTGAGGACACCCCGCAGCGCGTCGCGGTCCAGGCCCTTGGCCGCTTCGGATTTCAGGTTGGGGTTCAGGAGCGCGGCGTCGGTGGTCTGGTAGCCGTAATCGACGATCATGCGGCCCAGCACCTGGCCATCGCCCTCCCCGGTGACGCCGTGGCACATGACGCAGTTGGTCTCGAAGATGTGCTTGCCGGAGCCGGCGAAGGACGTGGGCTGCGGCGGTGTGGAGCCGTACCAGGGCACCGCGGACGCCGGCGGGCTGAGACGCGGCGGCTCGTGGGCCTTGTACGACGGCTGGTAGTGCATCTCGTAGAAGATGTCCAGCGGATAGGAACCTTGCGAACACCCGACGGCCAGCAAACCGGCCACGATGGCCAATCCGACCAACGGCAGCAGTCGCCCGCGCATCAGTTTAGTCCGTGTCATCAAAGTTCTCATGTCTATTTCGTCATTGCGAGTGTAACGGGGCAATCTGGTCGGCTCAACCGGCAGGGGCGGTTACGCTCCTCCCGTGGTGACGTCCACCGCGCCGGCCTCGTTGAGGATCTCGGTCACCTGCGAACGCTGGTCGGCGCCGGTGTTGACCAGCAGGCCGATGAGGCCCTGGCTGATGCGGTCGTCGGACAGGCCGTTGCGCACGTTGGGACGGATGGCCATGACCACGCCCACCACGGTGAACAGGATGGCTCCCAGCAGCGCGCCGGTGTAGCAGATCACGGCCAGCGGCGGCATGGCCAGGATGGGTTTCTCCGCGATGGTCATGGGGACGGCCATGGGCGTGATTTCCGCGACCACCAGCGAGACGATCAGCCCGATGAGGCCGCCGAGCAGGGGCCACACGTAGAGCCGGTGGCGTTCCATGCCTTCGCCCAGCGCGCCCTCGGGATAAGGCACGTCGGTCAGGAAGTTGTAGTCGGATTCCGGGATGCCGGCCGACTTCAGGGCGTCGCCGGCGTCAGCGGCCGCCGAAGCGTCGTCGAACAGTCCCAGAATTGCTTGTGTTGCCATGGGATAATTCCGCTCGCTGCGTTACTGGTCCGTTTTGACTTCCACCGCGCCGGCGGAGTTCATTATCTGGATTACCTCGTAGCGCTGTTCGGGTTCGGCGTTGACGCGCAGGCCGAGGAATCCCTGGGTGATGCGGTCGTCATACAGGCCCAGCTGGAACTTGGGCAGGCGCGACTCGAAGACGATGCCGATGACGGTGAACAGGATGGCGCCCAGCATGGTGCCCTCGTAGCACACGATGGCCATGGGCGGCAGCGACAGCACGGGCTTGCCGCCGGTGACCAGCGGGTACGCCACCTGGGTCATGGCGGTAATCATGATGCCTGAGGACAGGCCCAGCAGCGCGCCGATGAAGGGATACAGGTACAGGCGGTGCTTTTCCTCGCGCTCGCCCAGGGACCCCTCGGGGTAGGGCGAGTCGGTGAGGAAGTCGTAGTCGGTGTCGGGAACGCCGGCGTCCTTGAGCGCGTCGCCGGCGGTGGCGGCGGACTCGGCGTCCTGGAACAGGCCCAGTATGGCTTGCTTCCTGCTGGGCGGGTACATTACGTCCCGCAACTGCTGCAAAAATCCTGGCATCGCCATGACGGTAACTCTCTAGTCCTCTCTGAAGGTGGCGGTCAAAGTGCGGCGGCCTACCTGCATTTCCGTCCGCAGGATGTCGCCTTCCTTGATGTCGTACAGCGGCACCAGGGGGAACACGCGGCTGAACAGCAGCATCAGCATGGACACGAAGGCGAAGGTCGCGCCCACGATGAGGGCCTCCGGCCACTGGGGCAGGTAGTCGTTCCAGGTGAAGGTCTGGAACTGCTTGTTGGCCTGGCCGGGCACGAACAGCAGGTAGCGCTCCAGCCACATGCCCACGTTCACGGAGATACACGCGGCCGACATGATCCACAGGTTGCGCCGCCACGCCTTGGGCAGCCACAGGATGACCGGCAGGAAGTAGGTGATGCCGACGAAAATAATCATCCAGACGTTGTAGGCCACCCCGTAGTCGCCGGGGAGGAATTGCAGGGCGCGCACGGCCAGCTCGTCGCCCTCCAGGCCGTAGATGCCGAAGATGATCTCCATTACCAGGAAGTAGAACCAGCCGGTGGCAACCACGATGAGCAAGCGGCCCAGCGCGTCGATGTGCTCGTGGCGGATGTAGTCCTGCCAGCCGTAGGCCCAGCGCAGCAGGATCATGGCGAACACCACGGCGGAAACGCCGGAGTGGACCGCGCCCACCACGAAATAGGGAGCGAACACGGTGCTGTGCCACGACTTGATGGCCACCGCCATGCCGAAGTCCCAGGACACGATGGAGTGCACGGAGACGAACACGGGCAGAATCAATGCGGAGAGCAGCACGCCGGCTATAATCTGGAGCTTCCACTGGCGGGGGTTGCCCTCCCAGCCCATGGCCAGCAGGGTGTACACCAGCTTGGGCCAGCCCGTGGTGCGGTCGCGCAGCACGGCGAAGTCCGGCACCAGCGCGATGATCACGAACAGCGTGGAGGAGGTGAGGTAGGTCAGGATCGCGGACGGGTCCCACACCAGCGGCGTGCGGATGTTGGGCCAGATGCCGCGGGCGAAGTCGTAGGGGAATGCCCAGTACAGGATGCGCCAGGGGCGACCCGTGTGGATGATGGGCATGATCATCGCCGTCATCAGCGAGAAGATGGTCAGCACCTCGGCGGCGCGGGTAGCGGGACGACGCCACTCGGCCTTGGCCAGGCGCAGGATGGCGGAAAGCATCACGCCGGCGTGGCTGATGCCGATCCAGAACACGAAGTTGGTGATGAAGAAGCCCCACACCACCTTGTAGTTCAACCCGGTGATACCCAGGCCCGTGTTGATCATGATGCCGACGGTGATGGACGCCGCCAGCACAATCAGGCCCAGCAGCGACACCACCGGCCAGAACCAGCGGGGCGTTTCCAGTATGGACCGCAGCAGGTCCCGGTTGATCTGCGCTGCGGGTAGGACTTTGCCTTCCTGCATTTTGACTTACTCCGGCTTGGCCAGCACCAGGTATCGCCCGCGTATGAGGGTGTCAACCCGCTGGTACATGGAGCCTTCTTTCATTTCCCAGAGGGACAACGGCGGCAGCAGCATCATGCCGATGCGGAACACCAGCAGCACGATGCCCACGCCGCCCAGGATCATGAAGATGTCCCAAAGATCGGGGAAGGTTGCGCCGGGAACCGGCAGCAGCAGGGCCGGGAAGGAGAAGGCGTCGGACGGCAGGTAGTACAGTCCGCCCTCCACTGCCGGCGCCGCCGCGAATGCCGCCGCGAAGATGCGGATGTGCCACAGCAGCAGGCCGATGACGATGAAGATGGCCGCCAGGGGCGCGCCCCAACCCTCGCGCCGGGCGTGGTTGGACACCAGGATCGGGAAGGGTATGAAGAAGGTAAAGAAGAGCTGCGCCCAGAAGATGCCGATGTAGGAATCGAACATCAGGTAGTTCAGGATCGCCTGCTCGACCTCAAGACGGCCATACCAGTAGGTGATGAAGAAGGCGAACAGGTGGTAGGTGTGCAGCAGGGTGAGGCCCAGCAGCACCTTGCTGGCCGCCCAGAAAGGCGCCTGGCCGATGAGGTCCCGGTAGCCGCCCCAGCGCCGCATGGCGTAGGCCACCAGCAGGATGGTGGCGAGGCCGCCCTGGAAGCTGATCACGGTGTAGAACGGCGGCAGGATGGAGTCTTTCCAGCCGGGGATCATGGCCATGGCGAAGTCGCTGACCACCAGGAACTGGACGAACACCACCATCATGAAGTACAGCGCGCCCAGGATGGCGAGACCGCCTTTCTGGACCTGCCACTGGCGCTTGGTGCCGTACCAGCCGCCGGCCAGCCGGCCGTACAGCGAGGCGCGGAAACCTGACACCAGGTGCCGGCTCTGGGCCATGTCCGGCAGCGCGGCCAGCCAGAGGATCGCCACGGAGCAGAAGGACAACCCGATCATGCCGGCCAGCAGCCAGCCGGACGGGTTGACCAGTTCCTGGAACCAGATGGACCGGCGCACCATCAACTCGCCGCTTTCGGTTGCGACGCCGATGTCGGGCAGGGCGATGAGGGCCGGTATGAACAGCAGGATGTTGACGATGCTGACCAGCGAGAAAATCTCGGCGATGCGGGACAGGGGCCGGCGCCAGTGGCTCTTGGTGAACCGGAAGGCGCAGGCGGCCAGCGGCGCCGAGGCCGTCAGCGTGAATACGAAGGCAAAGGCCGCGACGTAGAAACCCCAAGCGCGGTGGTCGGAGAAGCCGGCCGTAATCGCCTTGAGGACGAATCCTACGATGCCCAGGATGGTGAGCGCCGCGCCGGCGAGCAGCACCATCCGGAAAATGCCGGACGGCGCGTTCTGCTTCTCGTTGACCTCGGCGACCAGCCCCGGAGCCTCGGGAATGACCCACATTTCCGGGCCGAAATGGCCGTGTTCGTGGGCGTCGTGGCCGTGGTCCGCCGCGGGCGGATGCGCCTGCGTTTCGCTAGCCATCAGTGTCCACCCTTACCCGGCAGCGGGTACTGGTCAACTTTCTTGAGGTAGATGACGCTGGGTCGGGTGTTCATTTCCTCCAGCAGGCGGTAGCCCCGGGTCTCGCGGTCATGCTCGCCGTGGCCGGGGTGCGCGTTCACGTCGTCGAAGTACGGCTTGATGGCGGCGTTGGGGTCCATCAGGTCGCCGAACATCAGCGCGTTGGTGGGGCAGGCCTGGACGCACGCCGGATCATAGTTGCCGCCGGCGATGGTCTCGTCGTTCAGGCGGTTGCCGCCCTGGGACTCCACCTTGAGCTCGCCCCGGCGGATGCGCTGCACGCAGAAGGTGCACTTTTCGGTGATGCCGCGAGTGCGCACGGTTACGTCGGGGTTCAGCTGGTTTTCCATGCGCGCCGGCCAGTTGGGATGCCAGTAGTTGAACATCCGCACCTGGTAGGGGCAGTTGTTGATGCAGTAGCGCGTGCCGACGCAGCGGTTATAGACCTGGACGTTGAGCCCTTCCTCGTTGTGGTATGTGGCGAACACCGGGCAGACCGGCTCGCAGGGCGCGTTTTCGCAGTGCTGGCACAGCACGGGCATGAACCGCGCCTTGACGTTGGGGTACTCGCCCTCCCAGTAGCGCTCGATGCGGATCCACTCGTAGGCCCGGCGCTGCAGGAAGTAGTCCTTGGTGTTGATGGGGATGTTGTTCTCGGCCTGGCAGGCGATGACACAGGCCTGGCAGCCCGTGCACTTGTCCAGGTCGGCGACCATTCCCCACTTGTGTTCAAATTGGGCGTTCGGCATCTTCTAATTATCCCGAGGGTTCCGGTTCGTCATTCCCGCGACAGCGGGAATCCAGTCGTCCCTAGTGGCCTCCCTCTGCGCTGACGGTCTTGAATACCTGCTCGGCGGGATGTTCGCCGATCTCGCGGCTGGTGTAGCCGCCCTCGAGCTTGGAAACGGCCATGCTGTCGCCCGTCGGCGTGATGGTGCAGCGGTTGCCGCTCCAGGTCACCCCGCCGGCGTCGTTGGCGGCCACGGCGAGGATGGACACGACGTTGCTGCTCTCGCGGGAGTCCCGGCCGGTGGCGAATTCCGACCCGGCGGTTCGCCCGCCGCCCATGGGCACGGCGGCGATGTTGGGGGGCATGCCGGGGTTCAGGTACACCAGGGCCTGTATCGTCCCGGACGATGTGGTGATGTTCACCACGTCGCCCTCCCGGAGGCCCATCTCGTCGCGGCCCTGCTTTTCGTTGATCTCAACCCAGGTCTGCCACGCGACGGTGGTGATGGGGTCCGGCGTGTTCTGCGCCCAGGGCAAGTGCGCGTTCTTCCCGTCCAGCACGGTATGGTGCGCAAAGGGCAGCAGTTGGAAATTGCCGGTACCGTGCATCTGGGGCATCGCGGCCATGCCGGCGATGTCGTTGAGCAGGTTGGCGGACGGCGCCGGGGCGCTGCCGGTGGCGCTTTCGTCCCACCAGCAGCCGTTTTTCAGCGTTTCGGCAAAGTCGGCGCCCAACCCGTCGATATTGGCCCGGATCATCGCCTCGTAGCTCTCGGCCGGCATGGCGTCGGCCCGGCCCAGGTCGGCGGCGGCGTTGATCAGGATGTCGGGGAAGCTGCGCGGGTCCAGGTCGGGCAGCGGGTTCACCACCGGCTGCTGCACGGCGTACACGTGGTAACCGGGCATGGGGTCGGGCAGGTCGTCGCCCCAGTCTTCCAGCGCGGCGCGGTCGGGGATTAGCAGGTCGGCCATCACGCTGGTGTCGTCGATAAACGGGCTGGCGCTGATGATGGCGACGCTTTCGTTGCGGAGCGCGTCGCCCAGGCCCACGCCGGCGGGAAGTCCATGCACCGGGTCGGCGTTGTGAATAATCACCAAGCCGGTTGCGCCGCTGGCAATGTCGGCGGCGATCAACCGCCACTCGTCCAGGGACACCGTAGGAGCGGAGGCCGGGCTGTCTGAAATGGGGCTGCCGGGGTCGGGCAGCAGGCCGCCCGCGTGTCCCACGTTGCCCATCAGGTAGTTCACCAGCAGCGCGGCCGAGGCGTTGAACCTGCCGTTGCTGTAAGCGCCGGCCTCGCCGCCGCCGCCGATGGCCAGGCCGCCGTGGGCCGCGTAGTCATGCGCCAGGCCGTAGAAGAAGTCGTTGAGGGACTTTCCGTCCAGTACGGCGTCGGGTATCTGCAGGATGCCGGCGTTGGCGTCGGGGGCGAAGGCGCTCAGCGCGCCGGGGCCGGCCTCGCCGGTGATGGCCTGCACCGATGGCGACTCGGCGTGGGATTGGGCAATCGCCCAGCCCATGGCCATGGCCGCGTAGCCCTCGGAACCGGGCGCGATGGGCACCCACTTGTCGGCGTTGGCCGCCGTCATGGAGTAACGCGCGCCGAAGTGGATATGCGTGCCCCGTTGGTCGGTGTAGTCGCCGGAGCGGAATTTGCCGTAAGCCACTCCGTAGGTGGTGGGGCTGCCCCAGGTGGACAGGAAGTCCGATCCGAAACTGAGCAGCGTCGATGCTCGCGCGATGTCGTGGTAAGGCAGGCTGTCGCTGCCCAGGATTTCTTTCACGGCTGCGCTGTAGGCCGCGTCGCCGTTGGCGTCGCAAAAGGCGACGTGCCGGCCGCCGAAGGCGTCGGCGAATGCGCCGCTAATCCGGGCGAAGCTGCACTTGCGGTCTTCCGTCAGCAGCAGCATCCGGCTGCCGTTGGTGTCCACCGCCGCGTTGAAGCGGTTCAGCGCTTCCTCCCATGAGATGGGGCGGTACTGCCCTGAGCCTCGGGGGCCGTTGCGCAGCATCGGGCCGGCGATGCGGTCGGGGTGGTAGAGGGATTGCAGCATCGCGTCGGCCGCCGGCGACTGCTTGCCCTGGTTGGTGGGGAACCGGGGGTTGCCCCGCACCTTCTTGGCGCGGCCTTCCATGACCCGCACGAGCACGCCCTGGCCGCCCGGCACGGAGCTGTCGTAGGTGGCGTACCAGTTGTCCCGGCCGTTGACCAGGTCTTCCGGGATGAGCGCCGGGCTTTGCACCCGCAACTCATCGTCGAACAGGTCGCAGGCAATGGCTCCGGTAGCGGCGATACCGGCCCAGGCCAGGAAATTTCGGCGGCTAAGTTTCATTGGTCAGGGAGTTCCGTGGTCAAGTGGTTCCGTTGCCGGAGCGCGGCCTTACTTGTGACAGACGGTACAGTCGGTGCTTACGTCGTTTTCGCGGTGGCAGTCCAAGCAGGTGCCCATCTTGAGCGACTGGCCGTCCTGGGGCTGCACTTCTTCCATTTGGGCTATGTCGCCGTGGCAGACGGAACAGGCCTCCTGCACGGGTACGGGCAGAGTCATCGGCGTTTCGTCGCCCACGGGCAGGGTGACGACGCGCTCCTCGCCCTGGGTCAGGAACCGCAGGTGGGCTTCGTGGACGAACCGCACGTGGTCGGGCATCCGGTGGACCCGCTCCCAGTCGATGGGGCGTCCGTCGGCGTGCTTGTCGATCACGCGCTGGATGTTGATCAGGGTTTCCGGTTCGGCGACGTCGGCCTTGGCGTTGGCGCCGTTGATCTGCTTGTGGCAGATGACGCAGACCTCCACGGCCGGCACGGTCGCCGCTGCCCCGGTGGTCACGTTGCGGTGGCAGAATTCGCACTGGATGGCGTGGCCGCCGTCCTCAACCGCACCCGCGTGTACGGTGTGCGGGAAGGGTATCGGCTGGTCGGGCGCGTTGCCCCAGCCGAAGGGCGGGTTGGAGAACCACGACATGAACAGCACCACCACGATGAAGGCTACGATTGCTGTTGCCAGCAGCCCTGCCAGGGCCAGGGGTATGAGTTGTCGGGTTGGCGGCAGAGGCGGCATGGGTGGCTATCGTGTGCTTCAGGTAATGGTTGATTGGCTACGCCGGCGGGCGGCGTCAGCTTCGGTCTGTTTCGCGAACCGTTATACGAACAGGCGGTGCCAGACGCCTTGCAGCGTCATGGGAGACTGCATGATGGTGAGGACCATCATCGCCACTGCGCCGCCCAACGCGGCGAGGCCGATAACGGTGATGGGGATGCGCAAGCGGCTGAATACGGCGGGATAGGTGCCCGTCTGCACGCCCGAGGGAATCAGCCCGTGGGCGATCAGCATGCTGAACGCAAAAATGATGATCAACGGGAAGTAGATCCACAGGTAGGTCAGCCACAGGTGAACGTTCTGCCAGAGCATGGCGTTCATTGCGTTGGGATCGGGCGGCATTTGGTTACTGAACCTGCGCGGAAAGCTTTTGGTTGCTGGTCGCGTACCCTGGCGGTTTCCGATTTTTACCCCTCGTAAAAATCAGACCCCGTTTTGGGCTGGTGAAAATTATCACATTCAATTTGACGTGTCAACAAGCCGGCGTACCGCGACCGGGCGTTTTCAGGGCCGGAGCGTTTTCAGGGCAAAGTGAAACCGGCCGGCAAAATCACAGCCACGCCACCTCGTAGTCGTCTGAGATGGGCGCCATGCTGTCCAGGTCCCAGTCGAAGGCCAGCACCGCCGACTCCTCGCCGCAGTAGGCTTCCAGCACGCGCTTGCCGTCCCGGGCGACCACGCTGACCGCCTCGTTGAAATCCAGGTCGTCGGCCTCCCAGCCGGAGCGGTTGCAGACCATGATGGGCAGGCCGGTGTCCAGCGTGCGCTGCTCCCACTCGCCCAGCGGCCCGCAGTCGCCGGGCCCCCAGGATGCCGGCGACACCAGCAGCTTCGCGCCCCGTTCCTGCAGGATGCCGGCCACATCATTCTTGTAAGCGTCGGCGCAGATCACCACGCCCACCGGCACCTGTCCTTCGATCTCGCCCACCGGCACCGGAATCGGGGCGATCTCCGCCCCCGGCGACGACCATGCCTCGGGGCCGCGCAACGCCTTGACCTTGCGGTGCCGCCCGATGATGCTGCCGTCCGGCCCAATCACGAACACCGTGTTGTACATCAACCCTTCGTCCGGGTCGCGCTCGGGATGCGACAAAAACACTGTCACCCCGTGCTCGGCCACCTGCCCGCAGAACCGCTGCATCCAATCGTCCGGCTGCGGCAGGATCCAATCCGTCCCGATAACCTCGGCAAACTTGTAACCCGTGATGAACAGCTCCGGCGTGATGACCCACTGCGCCCCCATCTCAGCCGCCCGCGCCAGCCCCTGCTCAGCCAACCCACGGTTATGCTCCACGTCGGCAACAACAGGAGACAGGTGCAGCATGGCAACGCGCAAGGATTTCATGTGATCAAACCTGCCGGGCGGTGGGGTAGGTTGGCGGGATTATAGCACTACCGCAACGTCGGTACGGGCAAAGTCGTTGCCCTTGAATAGTAGCGGTAATCCCTGGGCCTTGGCCAGTGCGTAGGAGAAAGTATCGCCGAAATTCAGTTGCGCCGGATGCCGGCGGCCTTTGCCGTATTGTTCGTAGGCGCGGCGGGCGATTTCGGCCTGCTCCGCATCGAACGGGACGATAGAAATGGGTAGCTCCCGAATTAAGGCTTGGGCGCGTGCATAGACATCGTCGCCCTTGCCCATAGCTACGATGTAAAACTCTACCAGCGTGGCGGCGGAGATTAGCATTTGCCCGGCTTCATCAATGGCGTGGCGGATGTCAGGCGCTTCCAGTTCGTCCATCACCAACGCCATCAGCGATGAGGTATCGGATACAATCATCAGGCCGCCATTCCTGCTACCTTTTCCCGGATCCATTTGAAGGTTCATCCAGGCCGTCGGCGTGGCCTTGCCGCGCCAAATCCGCCGCGTGCTGCTGGGAGGAGTCATCCCAGTATTGGCGGGTGCGCCAGCGCGGTCGGTCGGTGACACTGTCCTCCAGATACTCCAACGCCACGTCCAGTACCTTCTCGTTGGCGTCCGGGCCGTCAAAGCCCATTCGTTGAGCCAGCGCCGCGATACGAGTTGCGATGTCCGGCTTGTCCAGGGTAGTCATGGTCACAGCATCCTTTGGTTACTTGGGCAGCCCGAATTCGTCGTACAATTCGTCCTGGAGCAATTGCGACAGGGGCCGGAGGTCGGTTTCCGGGTAGCCTTTCTCCTTCAAGTATGCCACGCGGTCGCGCTCTACCATCGCATCAATCTCGGCGCGGGTGTACCACCGTTCCCACTTGCCAGTGCTTTTGTCCAGATAGTCCAGCGCGGCCATGATTACCCGCTCCGCCGCGTCCGGGCCGGCAAAGCCCAGCCGCTCGGCCAAGTCGGCGATGCGCGCTTCCATCTCCGGTTTCAGTGCGGTAGCCATGTCGTTCTCCGGTAGCGTTGGCGGCCTGCCGATTATTCCCCCACTTGCAATTGTACGGTATCGGGGCTGACGCCGCAGTGCTCCAGCAGCGTTTTGGCTTTACTTACCGCTGATGTGCTACCGACATTGACCACTAACGATGTACCGTTGATTGCGCGTGGTGCTGCAAAACGCTCGCCATTTGGATGTACTTGTCTGTTATTGACGATACAGTATCCCTTTGCACCGTTACCGCCGCGTACCAAAACTGGCTCGCTATTGCTGGTGAGTGATCCGTTCGATACCAACCATTCCGCAGTCCGTAGCAACAGATCACGCCTAGATTCCAACGCGTACTCTGTTCCATCGGGAAATTTGATTGTTGTTGGGTGCTTCATGCCTCTTTGTGCGGTAAAAGACGATAGTGCCACCCAGCTCGAACGAGCCGGAACAACCTCAGGCGACGCCGGTTGCATTACGGCGTTAGGAATGTTTGGTCTCTCCGCCACCACTGGCTGCCCTGACGCCAAATTTGGCTTCCACAGCAACAATAGTCTCAGAGCCAATTGGTGCACCGGCTGATTGACTATACGCAAATCCAATATGCGGCGGTCTTCCAGAGGCGCCTGTTTGAAAACTTCGTACAGTTCCCAGACATCCCCATCCGTAACGGCGGCGTAACGCACTCCTCTTGCGTTCGCGTAGTTCAGCATCTGCATACGTTCATCGTCGTTGAGCGCGTGCCCAAGCCGTTTGGCTTCAATCACGGCCGCTGGTATCGACTCCGACCCGTGTAGAGCGTAGTCAGCCCTGCCCTCACCCACGGCGTACTCCGGTGTAACCAGCGCCGGGTCTGCCACGTCCCAACCCAGTGTCACCAGCAGCGGGTCGATCAACGCCGTGCGTGTGCGTATCTCGTTGGCCCTCAGCGTTGCGCCGTGGGTTCGTATTCGCTCTTGCAGCGTTTCGATTACGTTTACCAGGTCGTCAAGCATTTCAACCCATCCAACAGTTCACGCAGTTCATCGGGCGATTTTAGCAGTCGCAAGGCGCGCCGCGAATTGTGCTCTTACTCCTCCAGCGTCGTTATGTCCCCCGGGTCCAAGCCCAGCTCCTGTGCCTTGAGCAGCCGCCGCATGATCTTCCCCGACCGCGTCTTCGGCAGCGTCGGCGTGAACTCAATCTCGGCGGGCACCGCAATCGGCCCCAGCTCGCGCCGCACGTGCAGTTGCAGGTCGTTGATCATGCGGTCGGAGCCTTCGCTGCCCATGCGCAGCGTTACGAACCCCTTGATGACCTCGCCGCGCAGCTCGTCCGGCTTGCCGATCACCGCCGCCTCCGCGACCGCGGGGTGGGACACCAACGCAGACTCCACCTCGGCCGAGCCGATGCGGTGGCCGGCCACGTTCAGCACGTCGTCGGCGCGGCCCACCACCATGTAGTATCCGTCGGCGTCGCGCAGCGCCACGTCGCCGGAGAAGTACACGCCCGGCACCTGGTTCCAGGTGTCGGCGTAGCGGTCGGGGTCGCCCCACACGGTGCGCGAGAAGTGGGGGAAGGGCCGGCGAATCACCAGGAACCCGCCCTTGTCCGGCTCCTCGATGGGCTGGCCTTCGCGGTCCACGATGTCCATGACGGCGCCGGGCAGCGGCTTGCCCACCTTGCCGGGCCGCGCGGTCATGGTGGCGGTGGTGCCCAGGCAGGGGCCGCCGGTCTCGGTTTGCCACCAGTTGTCCACCATGTGCGCCCACTCGCCGTTGCCGCAAATGTGCTCGTAGGCCCAGCGCAGGGCTTCGGGATTCAGCGGCTCGCCGGCGCAGGTCAGGAACCGCAGCGAGCGCAGGTTGTAGCGGCTGGCCGGCTCCTCGCCGTAGCGCATCAGCAT
Organism: Dehalococcoidia bacterium; assembly: GCA_022825745.1. GTDB lineage: Bacteria > Chloroflexota > Dehalococcoidia > Lucifugimonadales > UBA3495 > Bin87. The sequence goes on from JAJDWF010000047.1 coordinate 32,684, forward strand.
CCGCACCGCCGTCGGCGCGGTGAAGATCACGTTGACGCCGTACTTCTCGATGACCTCGTAGAACACGGCGTTGTGGGGGAAGTCCGGCGCGCCCTCGCGGAACACCGTGGTCGCTCCCGCCACCAGCGGCGCGTACACGATGTAGCTGTGGCCCACGACCCAGCCGATGTCGGACATGCACCAAAAGACGTCGTTGTCCTTGACGTCCCAGAAGTTCTTGAAGTGGTAGTGGGTGCCCACCATGTAGCCGCCGTGGACGTGGACCACGCCCTTGGGCTTGCCCGTGGTGCCGCTGGTGTAGAGGATGTACAACGGGTCCTCGGCGTCCATCACCTCGGCCGGGCAGTCGATGGGGCTGTTGGCGATGAGTTCGTTGAAGTCCACTTCGTTATAGCCGTGGTGGGGCGACGCCTGGGTGGATACCAGGTGTTCGCGGCGGAACACGATGACGTGCTCCAGGCTGTCGCAGCCGACCACCGCCTCGTCGGCGATGCCCTTGAGGTCAACGCCGTTGCCCCGGCGGTAGCCCACGTCGCCGGTGATCAGCGCCTTGGCCTGGGCGTCCTGGATTCGGTCGCGCAGCGAGCCGACGCTGAACCCGGCGTACACGACGCTGTGGATGGCGCCGATGCGGGCGCAGGCCAGCATGCTGATGGCGCCCTCGGGCGTGAGTGGCATGTAGATGACCACGCGGTCGCCCTTGCCCACGCCCAGGGACTTGAGGCCGTTGGCGAACCGGTTCACCTGCTGGGCCAGCCGGGCGTAGGTATAGATCTGCTCCGTGCCGTCCTCGCCCAGCCAGATCAGCGCGGCCTTGTTGCGGCGCTCGGTGGTCAGGTGGCGGTCCAGCGCGTTGTAGGCGATGTTGGTCTGCCCGCCCACGAACCAGCGGAAGTTGGGGTATTCCCACTGGAACACGTCGTCCCACTTGCGGAACCAGTGCAGTTCGTCGGCGGCCTCGGCCCAGAACCCCTCGGGGTCGGCGATGGAGCGGGCATAGACGCCGTCGTAGTCGGAGAGCGTGGCCTGGCCGGAAACGTGAGGCGGCGGCGGAATCTCGCCAGCCTCCTGCAAGAGATGGTCAATCTGTCCCTGCTGAACCATAAAAGCGCACCTCGCATAAAATCGCGTAAAGTGCGCCTATTGTACCGGGAATGACCGCGGCATGTTGCCGCCGAGGTCAACGTCACCACCGCCGTGCGGGATTTTCTCATCCTGACGCGCCTGACCAACGGCGACGAGATTGTCGAGGAAAACCCGCCCTCTGACGCCTCCCGCCGCGCCGTTGACCTCACCGCGCTGGATACGTTCGTCGAGTTCAAGCGGCGAATTGGCACGGCCGGCGGTTTCAACCCCGACCCGGCCCACGTGCAGCAGTTGGACGACTACCTGGAGCTTTCCAAAACCGCCGGCAAAGGCGTGCGCACCGGCATCCTGACCGACGGCAAGTATTGGCTGCTGCGCTGGCCCGGCTGTACGCCAACGCCGCCGAATACGAGACCATCAAGGTGAAACGCCGGCTGTGGGAGAACCTGCTGCGGGCCGCCCTGGGCGAAATCGCCCGGGAACCGGAGGAGTTGGACCACCTGTTCATCCGCCACACCTACCTCAGCCTGGTCATCGGCATGGCGGTGCAGGCATCATTCGGCATCGACCTGCGGCAAGTGGCGGAAACCGACCCGTCCGACCTGTTGCAAGGCCGGCGGTTCCGCGACGCCACCGGGCTGAGCGGCATCATTGAGTCGGACTTCTTCACGTGGCCCGACGAAGTGGGCGGCCACGACCTGCGGCGGACGCTGGCCCGCCGCGTCGCCCGGTTCGACTGGCCCAACGCGCCGGCGGACATCGCGGCCATCCTCTACGAAACGGTCATCCCGCCCGAGGAACGGCGCACCCTGGGCGAATACTACACACCGGCCTGGCTGGCCCGGGCCATGGTGCGCGAACTCATTGACGACCCGCTGCAGCAGCGCGTCCTGGACCCTGCCTGCGGGTCAGGAACGTTCATCGCCGAGGCGGTCGGGCATTTCCTGGAAGCGGCAAAACCCTCACCTCTTGATCCCAAAGAACTCCTCGACCGCCTCCGCACCGCCGTAACCGGCATTGACGTACATCCGGTGGCGGTGCACCTGGCGCGGGCGGCGTGGGCTTTGGCCGCGCGGCCGGCCATCGACGCGGCGGTGCGGGCCGGTTACGACGCATCCGGCTCGGTGCCCGTCTATCTGGGCGACGCGCTGCAACTGCGCTTCAACGCGGGCGATATGTTCGCCGGGCAGCAGGTGACCATCCAGGTGGATGACGATGGTGTTGAGTTGGTGTTCCCCATATCACTGGTGGACCGGGCCGATACCTTCGACTCCCTGATGAGCCAGGTCGCCGCCGACATTGAACTTGGAGGAGCATCTGCCGGCTACGACCCTCTAATCGCCCTGGACGACCACGGCGTCACCGACCCGAACGAACGGCAAATGTTGGCCGACACCATCGCCACCCTGCAACGGCTGCACAGCGAGGGCCGCGACCACATCTGGGCCTACTACACCCGCAACCTGGTGCGTCCGGTGGCCCTCAGCCGCACCAAGGTGGACGTAGTCATCGGCAACCCGCCGTGGCTGAACTACAACCAGACCGCCGACATCCTGTGCACCGAGTTGGAAAACCAGAGCAAGAGCTTGTACGGCATCTGGCAGGGCGGTCGCTACGCCACCCACCAGGACGTAGCCGGCCTGTTCTTTGCTCGCAGCGTTGACCTGTACCTGAAAGACGGCGGCGAAATCGGGATGGTACTGCCGCACAGCGCGTTGCAGGCGGGCCAGTACGCCAAGTGGCGCGCGGGAACTTGGGAACATCATCCGTTCACGCCGAAAGGCAGCGTCAGCAGGAAAGTTGAACGAAAGCTGGCGGTGAACTTTGAGCACAAGACGGCGTGGGATTTGGAGCGGCTGGAACCCAACACATTCTTTCCGATAGCGTCATGCGTGGTGTTTGCGGAGCGGATTGGCGAAAACGCCGAAGGGACGGCGTTGGACGAGTCGGTCGAACAGTGGATAGGACCGGCCGGCGCGGACGACGTGCGCCGGGTGTCCAGCGGGATAACCGATACGTCGGTGGCGGGAGACTCGCCTTATGAGGGTTACGCCCGCAACGGAGCGACGATATTTCCGCGTTGCCTGTTCTTCGTCAACGAAACGGAAAACACCGCTATTGTCCAGGCTGGACAGACCATCACGGTCAACCCGCGTCGAGGCTCCCAGGACAAAGCGCCCTGGCGTGATCTGGACCTGACCACCATCACCGAGCAGACCATCGAAAGCCGCCATCTTCACGACGTGCATCTGGGCGAGACGGTGGTTCCCTATACCACGCTGGAACCGCTCAAGGCGCTTTTGCCGGTGAAACGAGGTGAGTATGCAATACCGGCCGACGGCGAAGGGCCGGGCGGCATTCGGTTGGGCGGGCTGGAACGAATGATGCGAGGACGGTGGCAAACCATAAGTAGGCTTTGGGAGGACAACAAGAGCGTCGGCAGCAGATTGAATCTCTTGGATAACCTTGATTACCAGCACAAGCTATCATCGCAACTGGATTGGCAACAGGATAGCGGCGGTAGGCCAGTCCGTGTGATATACACCAAAGCCGGCCAACCGACTGCTGCAATACTTCACGATGATGCGGCATTTGCCGAAAACGTACTGTTTTGGATCGCCTGCAAAGATATTCAGGAAGCCAACTACTTATTGGCAATCATTAACAGCAATGCGCTGTACGAAGCGGCAACGCCTTTGATGAACAAAGGACAGTTCGGGGTGCGGGATTTGCACAAGCACTTATGGAAGTTGCCGATACCGGAGTTTGACGTGGGCGACCAGTTGCACGTAAGCCTGTCAAAAGCCGGCCAACGCGCCGCCGCCGGCGCAGCGGAACGGCTGGCAGAACTGCGAGCAGAACGCGGCGACCGTCTGACGGTAACCATCGCCCGCCGAGAACTGCGGGCCTGGCTGCGCAAGAGCGCAGAGGGCGCAGCGGTAGAAGGGGTGGTACAATCCTTATTACAGGCCGGGAACGGTTAAGTGTAACTGCTACCAGCGACTAACAGCTCGATGTCTCTTATCACAACTAGGCCAGCCTGAGAGGAGCAAATGATATGGAAACTACTATTCTGGAAGCATTGTTCCTGCCATGGTGGAAGATTTTTGCGTACATCGGCGCAACCGCTTTGGCGGCGATTGCTATTCGCATAACGGTTAAATTCGACGCCAATGCTTGGTTAGAAAGCAGACAAACTGCCAATGCTATCAAAGAATCACGCAAGAGAGCCGCCGTATGTCGCCATGTTTGGACGCTTTATAGGCACAGCCAATACTCTATATGCAACCATTGTGAGGCACTGATCGCCACCTCCAACTTACTGATTTTCCAGAACGACCACAGAGTTCTGATTGCCGGTCAAGTCTCGGGAATGCAGATCGTTGGAAAAGAAGGGGCCATTCTTGTGGACAACCCATACGGTAACATCAGTCCATGATCTGCATTGTGGCACAAATGTACTCCAAGACTCGGCATCAATGCTCGTGCTTTGCCTAGGCCGATTGCTGTGTCAGGAGAGATGGCATTCCGCTTCTTGGTAATCTCGTCTAGCAGAGGATATGTCATGGTGATTTTTGAAATAAACGTACCCGATGACCTCCACGAACGCCTGCGCCGGATTACAGGAGCGGGTGATGGTGCAGTCAGCGAGTTCGTGATGGCAGCCATTCGGCGGGAACTGGAACTGCTGGAATGGACGGAGCAATGGGCCAGCCGTCCAGTGCGCGAGGACACGGCGGGCTCGGCGGCCATCCGCGAAGAACAGCAGCGACGGGAACAGGACAAGAATTGACAGGATATCCGCCGCCGCATTAGAATAATTGACGTACCCCCCTGTTCGCTTCGGTGGCAGGGCGCGAGGCCGCCGTAAGGCGGCTTTCGCATTTTAGGAGGGATGGCGCCGATTATGCCCACCGCCAATTTCTACATTGACGGGTTCAATCTGCAATATGGTTCCCTGAACGACCGCTGGCCGCAGTACAAATGGCTGAACCTGCAATCCTTCTGTGAGGACCTGGCATCCGGCAGAACGGTTAAACGTATCCGGTATTTCACGGCGCCGGTCAAAGATTCGCCACGAGGTCCAGATATTGCTGAACAGCAGCAGGTCTATCTACGTGCCCTGGCGACGTTGCCCAAAGTCAGCATCCACTATGGGTTGTTCGTGGTGCGTGAAGTGAGAATGCCGCTGACCAACAATCCCACGGCGGAAAACCCGGCCATCGTGCGGGTTACGCGAACCGAGGAGAAACGTACCGACGTCAACTTGGCTACCTCGCTGCTGTTGGATTGCTTTGACAACGACTGTGATGAATTGATCGTAATCTCAAACGATTCCGACCTGATTGCTCCCATAACCGCCGCGCGCCGGCGTCTTGGTAAGGTAGTAGGCGTAATCAGCCCGCAACCGGCCAAACAACGCAGCCGCGCCTTGGCTCAAGCTGCTTCTTGGTCATACCGGACCATCAACCGACGACACTTCGCCAACAACCAATTCCCTCAGCAACTGACCGACGCCAATGGCGTATTTGTCAAACCGGCATCGTGGTAAGGCGGCAATACAATACGGGTGGCCAGCGTTGACC
>JAJDWF010000124.1 GCA_022825745.1 Dehalococcoidia bacterium
TCACCGTCGCCGCCAGCCCGACGTCAATTACCGAGGGGGGAACGGCCACCTTCACCATCACCGCCAACCCGGCGCCGGCCAGCGCCCTCACCGTCAGCCTGAACGTGGCGGAGAACGGCAACTACGCCGCGCCCGGCTCCACCGGCGCCCAGACGGTTTCGGTGACCGGCGGCACACAAAGCTACAATGTCAGAACTGTCTCGGACAACGTGGATGAACCCGACGGCGTGATCACGGTCTCGGTCAACGCGGGTTCCGGTTACACGCCGGGATCGCCGAGTTCCGCCGCGGTAACAGTGCGGGACAACGATCCTGCGCCGGCCGCCGCATCCGCCCAACCCGCGTTATCCGTTTTAGGCAATGGCGGGGTGACTGAAGGTGGCCCGGCGCACTTCACGATTAGCGCTGACTCCGCGCCGTCAACCGACCTGAAAATTCAGCTGATGGTGAAAGACGCCACCAACGGCAGCAATTTCGTAGAGGCCTACGACGAAGGCCGCCAGACCGTCATCATTCCCGCCGGCAGCACGTCCGCGGACCACCATGTTCCCACCACTGACGACAAGGTTGACGAACACGACGGGGTCGTTACGGTCATGGTGGAGGATAGTTCCAGCAAGGACTACGTGAAGGGTTCGCCTCAGATTGCGACAGTGCAAGTGTCCGATAACGACGAGAAGGCAACGCCGACGCCGACGGCCACACCGACTCCTTCACCGACGCCAACCCCAACTACGTCACCCACACCGACGCGGCCCCTGGTTGTCCATGATGACGAAGACCATGAGCGCCCCACTCCCACGCCGACACCCAGCCCGACGCCGGAACCGACTCCCACGCCGTACCCAACGGCTACGCCCACCTCCACTCCCACCCCAACTCCGACGGCCACACCGGTTCCCACGGCTACGCCGACACCTACCCTAACACCGCCGACGGCTACGCCGGCTCCCACCGACACGCCAGTTCCGCCGGCTCCGACGACTACACCCCTACCGACGCCCGCTCCCACGCCGGCGACGACCGGCGCAACTCCGGCGCCTACGCCCACACCCACGCCGGTGCTGTTCGCATCCAGCGCAGGGGGCAGCGCCGGCCCGGTCGCGCCCGTTTCCACGGCGGAACCGGAAAGCAGCGGCGGCTTCGACGGGACGCCGAGCGGGCGGCTGGGCTTTGACCGGTGGCTGTTTATTCTCCTGCTGGCGCTGCTGGCCTTGCTAATCGCGGCCACGGTGTCCTACCTGGTCTACCGGCTTCGCTAGACAACGCGCCTTCTCCGCAGGCAATTCAACTCAAACCGGCCGCTCGTTCAAAAGCCCAGTCAGGCTCCAATACCGGTTCCGTTCCTTTATGGACGGCGCCTCATTAGCGGACGTTCCGCGCGGGCTTGTCCCTCTGCGCGGCACGTCCGATCCCCGTTCCCGGATATTGAAGTAAGAATGCCGCCCGCGGCCTTGCGCTGGCGACCGTTACCAATCGAGCCCCATCGCTTGCGTCTTGCTACCGGAACGTCTTGGCATCCTCGCCCAGCCACTTGAGCAGGAGATCGTTCAGCGAACCGTCGGACTTCATCGACGCCAGGGCCCGGTCGAACTCACCCCTCAGTTCACTTCCCTGGCGGACCCCGATGCCCAGGCCCTGGTCCAGCGACAGCGAGGTTTCCACGATGGCCAGCAAGCCCTCCCGTTCCTCCCGTTTCGCCACCCCGTAGCCGTGATCCACCAGCGCCGCGTCAATCTGGACGTTGAGCACTGCGTCCACTGCATCCACCGATCCATCCAGAGGCACGAAGGGATGTCCCGACTCCGTCATATAGTCGGAGTAGATGGTGTTGGCCGTGACGCCAATCGTCCCATTGGGCGCGGTCTCCTCCTGTCCGGCCCGTACCACAAACACCGACGGGGTGGATGGAGAGTACGCCTGGGTGAAGTCGATCAACTCGCCTCGCCTGGCGGTGATGCTCATGCCGGCCAGGATGACGTCGAACTCTTCCGCCATCAAGTCGGGGATCATGGCCTCCCAATCGCTCAGCATCCACCGGCACTCCAAGCCGGCGCGTCGGCACAACTCGTCGCCCAACTCCCGCTCCAGGCCGTCAATCTCTCCCGATTCGTTGATGAAGTTGAAGGGGTGGTAGTCGCCGCTGGTGGCGATTACCACCGGGTTTTCCGACCCGCAGGCCGCCAGCGCCGACGCCATCAACATCAGCAGTACCACCAGCCACCCATGCGCCCGCATGGCGGGTCCTCCAGTTCTCGAAAATGACGGGTTGGCCTGGAGAAGCATTGGTTGGCCACCATTTGGCAACTCGGGCATTGCCGTTTCCGAGTACCTCCTCTAGTAGAGCCGTTCTCGGTTCGCCGCCTCTTCCGACGCGTCAATCTCCCCGGCGTCGGCGCCCGCTATCTGATCCGCCAGCACCTGCCCATAGGTCGGGTAGGCCGACCGCTCAATCTGCGCCTCCGGATCCCAGGCGCGGGAGCGCAGCAGAGCTCGGCCGCAGTGCAGAAATGCCTCCTCCACCGTGACCCGCAGCCCCGACATCGGCGCCCGATTTCTCTCCTTCATCTCTTCCAGGACCTCTGTCTCGGTAATTATCTCCGCTCGACCCTTCACCCGCAGCGTCTCGCTCATTCCGGGCACGAAGAAGAGCAGTCCCACCCTGGGGTTTTCCAGAACGCTCTGTAGTGAATCCACCTGGTTGTTGCCCGGACGGTCGGGGAGCAGCAACGTCTTTTCGTCCAACACACGAACGAAGCCGGGCGGGTCGCCACGCGGCGATCCATCGGGCTGCCCGTCCGCGTTGGCGGTGCTCAGTACGCACAGAGGCGACAGGGCAATGAAGTTGCGGCAATGGACGTCGAGATGGTCCAACACCTTTTGAGCGGCCCGGGGCGCGGGGGGGCGATAGACGGCTCGCAGTTCCGAATCGTTGGTGACGGTCATAACAGAACCCTCCGCGTCAATTCAGGGCGGACGATGGACGTGCCGCTCCAGGATTCTCCCAACACGCCTCTCTGCCCGGCGCCATGGCTTAATACGATTTCCGACTAATGGCTGCTGCGGCCATTATCGTACCTTGACCAAAGAACGGCAAGCAGTCTCTTGAAACGCAACAATTGGTGTTTGACAAGATACAAGCGGCGCTACGACGCCCGCAGCCCCGCCCGCATCGTACTTTGGCGTGGCATACGTTGCCAGACGGGACTGGCGGCGGCGGATGTGTAGAGCGCAACAGCGCACGGTGTTCCGGACCGCCTGCCGGGGTGATCAAGGCAGGGCCACACCCTGGCGCTCGTTGCCGAGAACGGCCCACTGTATGCCGATTATCGTTAGTGACACTTGCCGGTGGCGCGCCGCGCCGTTGCCTTGCTAATCTGGAGACATGGCTTTATCACGCGCGCCAAACCTGGACGCCCTGGACCGGCTGCCTCTCGCTTACTACAAAGAGACGGGCCGTCATCCCGGGGAGGCGCTGGCGCCGGTACGCCAGGCCCTCACCGGCCTGGTGGATGTGGTGAAGTACGGCGCAACCCACCACACTGGATAAAATCAAGAACCTTCACCATTTCCTTCGCCCTGGCAATATAGTCGTGGCATAGCGCCGTCGTCCAGCGGCGAGAAATTTCCTGGTTCAGGTGCGTTGTCTATCAGGACCCCCGCCAGGCTAGCGGGGGCTTTGCTCCATGCGGCAACTGGAAACCGTCCGGCCAGACCAGCTCCGGCAGGGAGACCGGGGAGCAGGGACGACTCTCCCGCAGGACCGGCGCATCAGGCCAGACCATAAGACGGCTGGCGGCTCTCGTCGCGTCTATTCCTCGCGGGTCAGGTTGTCCACCAATCCCTTCACGATGATTCCGATGAACGACAGGAAGGCCGAGATCGCTCCGGCTATGGCAGTGAGGACGATGCCCCGTACGAATTCGCTGTCCGGAAGGGCAGGGAC
>JAJDWF010000016.1 GCA_022825745.1 Dehalococcoidia bacterium
GACCCGGACCTGTTCCTGGTCGACAAGGAGCCGCTCGGGTTGCGCGGCGAGGTGCGGGGCACGCTGGAGGGCTGGCGCGAGCAGTACCGGTTCGACGGCCAGAGTTTCCGCAACTACTGCCGGTTCATGGGTACGATGACCCTGGAGTCGTGCGGCTCGGCGGCGCGCTCCTCGGCGATGATCCTGTTCATCCTGATGGCGGCGTTCACGTTGCAGTTCGCCTTCGCTTACCTGCGCATCTCCGTGACGATGGCGGAGTGGGTGGCCAGCTTCAACCTGACCACGGTGCAGTTGGTTCTGTTCCTGGTGGTGTTCTACCTGCTGCTGGGCACGTTCATGGAGGCGTACTCCATGATGCTGACGACGCTGCCCATCATATCGCCGGTGCTGCGGGCGGCGGAGGTTGACCTGCTGTGGTTCGGCATCATCATGATCATCCTGCTGGAGGCGGCGCAGATCAGCCCGCCCCAGGGATTGAGCCTGTACGTACTGCAGGGCGCTCGCCACGACGTGGCGCAACGGGAGGTCGCAGAAACCGGCCAAAGGGTGGAAACGGGCACCATCAACGACGTGTACATCGGTGTGCTGCCGTTCATGGCGTGCATGGCCATCGTCATCGGTCTGATTATCGTGTTCCCCGACCTGGCGCTGTGGCTGCCGGACCAGATCAAGGGGCCGCGCTAATTCCGTTGCGCTACGATCTCGCCATCATCGGGGCGGGTTCCGCCGGGTTGACCGCCGCGCGATTCGCGGCGCGGCTGGGGAAACGAGTCGCGCTGATTGAGGCCAACCGGGTTGGCGGCGACTGCACCTGGACCGGCTGCGTGCCCAGCAAGGCCCTGCTGTACGCGGCCAGGGTGGCCCATACCGTGCGTAACGGCGGAGCATACGGCATCCGAGCGCAGGAACCCGACGTGGATTTCCCTTCGGTGATGGGCCGAATACGAAGCGTCATCGAGCAGATCTACGCAGCCGAATCGCCCGACGCGCTGCGGGCTGAGGGCATCGACGTGATCGAGGGGCGTGCGGAGTTTGAGGATGCGCATATGGTCAAAGCCGGTGAGCGGCGGATCACCGCCAGATACTTCCTGATCTGCACCGGCGCAACACCATTCATCCCGCCGATACCCGGTTTGGTCGAAACACAGTATCTGACCTACGAAACCTTCTGGCAGTTGGAATCGCTGCCGTCCCGCCTGATCGTGATAGGCGGCGGGCCGATTGGGTGCGAGTTGGCCCAGGCGTGCCAGCGACTAGGGTCACAGGTAGAGTTGGTGGAGGCGCTGGACCGGATTCTGCCCAACGATGATATCGAGGCGGCGCAGGTGGTTGCCGACGCACTGCGCAGGGACGGAGTAGCCCTCCGGCTGGGAGCGCCGGTGGAATCGGTGAGTTCGGACGGGCCGGGCAGAGTTACCGTCAGAGCCGGCGGCCAGGACGTTGCGGGCGACTCGGTTTTGGTCGCCGCGGGCCGGCAGGCGAATTGTGATGGCTTAAGGCTCGAAAACGCCGGGGTGCCCTACACCAGGGCCGGTATCACCGTGGACGACTACCTGCGCACCGGCGCGAAAAACATCTACGCTGCCGGGGATTGCGTGGGCGGTTTCCAGTTCACGCACTACGCCGGGTTCCAGGGCGCGATGGCGGTGCGCAACGCGCTCCTGCCCGGACGCTCGCGGGCGCGGCCGGCGCATCCGCCGTGGGCGACGTTCACCGACCCGGAGGTGGCGCACACAGGCTATACCGAGGCGCAGGCCCGGCAGCGGTTCGGAGACAGGGTACGGGTCTCAACGCTGCCGATGGGATCCATCGACCGCGCCGTAACCGACGACGCTGCCGATGGATTCATCAAGGCGGTGTATCGCAGCAACGGAACCGTGCTGGGCGCTACGGTGGTGGGACGTCAGGCCGCCGAAGCGTTGCAGGGTTGGTCAATCGCAACAGCGCGCGGCCTCAAGATGGGCCATGTGGCGCAGGTGATGCAAGCATATCCAACCCTGGCCATGGCCAACCAGCAAATTGCCTGGGACGCTTATCTGGACGGCCTGACGCGGGGACTTGCCGGGCGCGCGCTACGGTGGTTGAGCCGTTAGCCGGCGCCACGGCTGGGCGTTGCCTTACTTGCCGGCCAACTTCGCCCGCACTTCTTCAACTTCGGCGTTGCCGAGGATGCGGAACACGTTGATGCTCCGGTCCTCCACAGCTACTCCCTTGAGGGCGTGGCGGCCGTTCTTCATCGTGACCAGCTCCATCGAGTCCTCGGCGATATCGACCTTTCGCTTGAGCTTGACCGAGTAGGCTTGCAGGGGCCATTCCATAATTATCACTCCTTTAGTGAGGCGGGTATTACGCCGTCCGGAGCGAGAATTTCCTCAGCGGCATCGCGGTCTGCTTTGCTGCCGGGAGCAGGTTGCACCGGGGGCGACAAACCGTTTTACGCTAATCTTTGACGGTTAGTCAATACGTAGGACCCGATTCTGTAGATTTCTTATGCCAATCATTATAGCGCGCAGCGGCGCAAACCGGAAAAGGCGCTCCCGACGAAGGAGCGCCCCAATGCAGCGGCGAGTGTGGCGCTGCCAGCAGGTTACGGCATGGCTCCGATGCGGAACTTCTTGGTGCCGCAAATCGGGCAAATCGCCTGGGTCGCCGGCCGGCCGTTCTTCATGGTAACGCCCTGCACGTCCTTCGAGTCGGTCTTGGCTTTGCACTTGACACAGTAAATCTGCAAAGAAGTAGTCATGGTTGTTCCCCCCTCAGGTTTGTTCCTGCATCCGCCGGGTTGTTCGCGCATCGAACTTGGCGTCCGATGCGGTATCGACGGCTTGGCGCATTTTATGTAGTTTTCGTTGCTTGTCAACAGATTGTTATGCTGGCGGGCGGCGGTCGATGAACCGGGCGGTTTGCTCGTAGGCATGGGCCACGCGCAGAGCCGTCACTTCGTCAAATGGCCGGCCGACTATTTGCAGTCCCATGGGCAGCCCGGCATCGGACAGTCCGCTGGGTGTGGATACCGCCGGCAGGCCGGACACGTTGAACGGGCCGGTGAAGCTCGGCTGGGTGAGGGTAGTGGCCCCGGCGTAACCCTCGATTTGCGGCGCGGGAGAAGCGTAGGTGGGAGTCACCAGAACGTCGGCCTGGTGCAGGGCCTCGGCCATTTCGTCCTTGATGACGCGGCGCATACGCAGGGCCTGGTTGTAGTCGGACGCCGACAGCAGGCCGCCCAGCAGGAAACGGTTGCGCACCAGGTTGCCGTAGTCGTGCCGGCGAGTCTTGAGGTTGGCCTCGTGTAACGAGTAGGCCTCTGACATCATGATGACCTGGTTGGCGGTCTGGGCGTACTTGATGTGGGGGATTTCCACGTCCCGGATCTCCGCGCCCAGCTCGGACAGGGTTTCCAGGCCGCGTTCGGCAGCCTGAATCACCTGGACGTCCACGCCCGGGGCCTCCTCGTAGAAATACTCCCGGGGCACGCCGACGGTGAGGCCGCGCACGCCGTCGCGCAGAGCGGCCAGGTAGTCGGGCACCGGAACGTCGGCGGTGGTGGGATCTTTGGGATCATGGCCGGCGATGGCCTGGAGCATGATGGCGCAGTCCTCCACCGTCCACGTCATGGGGCCGCAGTGGTCCTGGGACCACGAGAGCGGGACCACGCCGAAGTTGCTGACCCGTCCGAAGGTGGGCTTGATGCCGGCGATGCCGCACATGGAGGCCGGCCCCCGGATACTGCCGCCCGTGTCCGAACCCAACGCGCCCATGCACAGACCGGCGGCGACCGCCGCCCCTGAGCCGCTGCTACTGCCGCCGGGCATGTGCGCGGTGTTCCAGGGGTTGCGCGCCGGCGGGAACAGGCTGGTGAAGTCAGGGCCGCCGAGGGCGAACTCGTGCATCGCCAGCTTGCCCAGGAGCACCGCGCCGGCTTCGTACAGCTTGGCGACGGTGGTGGCATCCTCCTCGGGCACGCGGTCCGGCGTGACGCGGGACATGGCGGTGGTCCTGATGCCGGCGGTGTCGTACAGGTCTTTCAGGGCGATGGGGACGCCGTGCAGCGGCCCGCGATACTTGCCGGCGCGAATTTCGGCTTCTGCCTGGCGGGCCTGCGACAGCGCCAGTTCCGACGTGATGGTGACGTACGAATCGAGCTGCCCATCGACGGCGTCGATGCGGGCCAAGTACGCGCGCGTCAGTTCAACCGGGGAGAGTTCTCCGGAAGCGATCAGCGGCGCCGCTTCGCCGATGGTCAGGTAGTGCAACTCGCTGGGTAAGGCCATGCCAATCACCTCAAATGCGGAGCAAAGAACCCTACTTGCTCCAGTCCGCCGGGAAGGTCATCGCCTGACCGCCCAGGGGCAGGTCGGCCTCGTGGAGCATGTCAACCCGATTCTTCAGAAACCGGTACAAGGGCAGCAGTTCTTCCAATTCCGAGTCATCCAAAGGCAGGCCGGCGATGCGAACGAGGGCGCGAAAGTCCTCCATGGAGACGGTTGATTCACCAGTTTCGGCCATATCCGCACCTCCTTAGAACACCGCCACGGGATTTACCGGGGAGCCGGTGGTGTTCTGCATACGCAGCGGGTTGATGCTGACCATGAAGGTCCAGCGGTTCCGCTCCCGGCAGGCTTCCGCGACATCTTCCAGGTTGGCGTTGTCCAGGATCCACAGGCCCATGGCGACGATGGAGACCTGGTGAATCGGGTTGGTCAGTTGGCCGGGGTACTGGGGCGGGCCCACGTCGTTGCCGGTGTCGGAACCCAGCACGGCAATGTCGCGCTCCCGGAACAGGGGCAGGCACGCGGCCTGGCAGGCGGTTGACCCGGCCTCCCGTGGCACCGGCCCCTCCACGTTACGCCGGTGCAGTTGGCCGGTTCGCACGAGCAGGACGTCCCCCGATTCAATGCGGAACCCGCAGCGTTCCTCGGCGGCCAGGATGTCGTCGGGCATGACGCCTTCGCCACGCTCAACCCAGTCGATGCCGCGCACGAACGGCACATCCACCAGCACGCCCCGGGTGATAAAGCCCTTGTGGGCCTGCTCAACGGAGCATACAGTGGCGCCCAGGCTGGTGGACACCATGTGGGCCGGCTTGCCGTTGTAGGTTTTGCCGTTCCAGAAGAAGTGGGCCAGGCTGTCCACGTGGGTAACGGTGACGCCGTGGAAGATCATGCCGATGTAGTCCATGGCCACGGCGGAGGCGCGGTTGGAGACCTTGTCGCCGGAGGCCCAACCCTCGCCGCTTTCGATCATGTAGTGGACGGGCGGCGCCGGCACGTCCACGGCGGGGTCCCAGGTGAGTTCGCGGGACAGTGAAACGCAGTGGCCTTCCTGCACCGTGGCCAGGGCGGCGCGGGTTTTCTCGGGGGTGATGAGGTTCGGGGTGCCCAGCTCGTCATCGTCGCCCCAGCGCCCCCAGTTGGACAGGCTGTCGAACCAGCCCAGCACTTCCTGTTCCGATGGAATCCCGGCTTGCGGCATATAGCGTCCCTCCCATGTCCGCCGGCAGCGGACTGCGCAGAATATCCCGGCTGACCGCATTATGGCGCAGCGCCGGGGCAGGCGCAACCGGGAACGCGTGAGGCAATAGCCAAGGCTCAGCATTAAGCGGCAAGCCGGAGGTTGCATTGCGTCCGTTTGTTTCGTACAATCGTGCGGCATAGAACAGGAGGTCGCATGATGATAGACAACGGTGCAAATCTCGCTGATTCGTCGGCACGGGGCCTGCCGTCCGATGCCGGGCGCATGATTGATCGCTGGTACGAGCTGGGCTGCCCATTTGTAGAGCTGGAAGCGGGCGTGGTGATCAGCAACCTGGAGCGTTGGTTGTACAATAATCCACCCCATTCCGTCGTCTGGCTGGCGCGGGTGCGGGAATACCTGTACATCGACACCCTTGGCGCCGGCGCAAAGGCCGCATGATGATCGGATGACGCTTCGCCTCTATAGCGACCTTGCCCACCTCTGGCCCGTCATCAGCCCGCCTGAGGAATATCTGGTCGAGGCGCAGGAATGGCTGGACGTAATCCGGGACCGTCTTGACGTTGCGCCGAGTCCCGGACAAACCCTGCCGACGCTGCTGGAACTGGGCTGCGGCGGCGGGCACCTGCTCTCCCACCTGACGCCGCATTTCATCACCGAGGCGGTGGACATATCGCCGCAGATGCTGGAGATTTCGCGGCGTCTCAACCCGCAGACGCTGCATCACGTTGGGGACATGCGCACCTTCCGGCTCGGGCGAGAGTTTGACGTGGTTGCGATCCACGACGCCGTGAACTACATGATTACCGAGGATGACCTGTGGGCGGCGATTGAGACCGCCGCAGCGCACCTGAATCCGGGCGGGTTGGTGTTGCTGGCGCCGGACTGCGTTCAGGAAACGTTCAGCGGCCCGCGCGTGGTGGAATGGACCCGGGAAGCCGAGGACCGGTCGGTTACTTTCATCGAGTACGTGGGGAAGCCGCAGCCCGGGTCAACCAGCGTCGAGTCGGTTTTCATCTTCGTAATCGACGAAGGCGGCGACCTGAAGGTGGAAGTGGACCGGCACACGGGCGGGTTGTTCCCGGCCGAGACCTGGTTGAACCTGCTGGAGGCGGCGGGCCTGGGCGCCGAGTACATCCAGACCAACGCCTACGAAGGCGGGTTTGGCGGGAACCTGTTTGTGGGGCAGAAATCCGCGCTCTCCTGACCGGAGAGGGCCGGTTATTCCTCGTCCAGTCCCGGCACCGGGAAGCGGTTGCTCAACTGCCGCACGTCGTCGCGTATCGCCGCCATTGCCGCGCCGTCGTCGATGCTGCCCAGGGTGCGGACGATGAGCCTGGCGACCTGGCGCGTGTCCTCCTCGCCCATGCCCCGGCTGGTAATGGCCGGAGTGCCCAGGCGCAGACCGGACGCGGTGCGCGGCGGCAACTGGTCGTAGGGGATGGCGTTCTTGTTGGCGACGATGTCCACGGACTCCAGGGCGCGTTCGGCCTGCCGGCCGGTGATGCCCAGCGGGGTCAGGTCCACCAGCATGAGGTGGTTATCGGTGCCGCCGGCGACCAGGCGCACGCCGGCCTCGGAAAGCTCCTGGGCCATCACCTGGGCGTTGGCGACCACTTGGTTGGCGTAGCGGGCGAAGTCGGGTTGCAGAGCCTCGCCGAAGCAGACGGCCTTGGCGGCGATGACGTGCATGAACGGGCCGCCCTGCATGTAGGGGAACACGGCGAAGTCAACCTTGCGTCCCAGTTCCGCCTCGGTGAGGACCATGCCGCCGCGGGGGCCGCGCAGGGTTTTCTGGGTGGTTGACGTGACGATCTGGGCATGGGGGAACGGCGACGGGTGCGCGCCGCCGGCGATGAGGCCGGAAATGTGCGCCATGTCCACCATGAGCAGCGCGCCGACGGAATCGGCGATGGCGCGGAAGCGGGGGAAGTCCAGCACCCGGGAGTAGCTGCTGCAGCCGGCGACGATGAGCTTGGGGTTATGCTCCTTCGCCAGCCGCTCAACCTGGTCGTAGTCGATGGTCTCGGTATCGCGGTCAACGCCGTAGGGCACGAAGTTGTAGAGGTTGCCGGAGAAGTTGACGCCGGCGCCGTGGGTGAGGTGGCCGCCCATGTCCAACTGCATTCCCAGCACCGTGTCGCCGGGCTCGAGGACGGCGAAGTAGGCGGCCATGTTGGCTTGGGCGCCGCTGTGGGCCTGGACGTTGGCGTGCTCGGCGCCGAATAGTTCCTTGGCGCGGTCAATGGCCAAGGTTTCCACCACGTCCACGAACTCGCAGCCGCCGTAGTAGCGCCGGCCGGGGTAACCTTCGGCGTACTTGTTGTTCATCAACTGCGCCTGGGCCTCCAGCACGGCCTTGCTGGCGTAGTTTTCCGATGCGATCAGGACGATGGAATCGCGCTGGCGGCGGTTCTCGTTCTGTATGGCGTCGGCAACGGCGGGGTCTATGCGGTCGAGAATGGTGGTCATATGGGGTAGCTCCTGTGGTGACAGCCCGTGATTCTGCGAACCGGGCGGGCTTATATGATAACAAATGAAGAGGGAGCGGGTTTGACGCCGCTCCCTTGCTAACTATTCAGGTATGAGAAGGGCTAGGTATGAACCGGCTTAACCGCGGGCCGCGGCGACAGGGCTTGCAGTATGGCGTCCGAGTCCACGTCCGGGGCGATGGGTATGGTGGTTGACGCGCCGGCGGTGGTGGTGACGGTGACGGAGCGTTGGTCGGCGCTTGGTTCGTTGAGCGTTACGCGAGCGATTTCCGCCACGCCTTTGGAACGGGCGATGCAGTTGAGCAAGAACGGCGTTACTTTCGGATCGTATTCCTCTTCCGTGATCACTTGGAGGTAAGCCAGAACATCTTCACCGTCCACGATGTGATCTGACGGGTCCCACGGATGCGTTTTAACTTTTACCATTTCTGCCCTCTCGAATCAGAAATCGCGCGCCAAGTTGCGCGCCCGCACAGCGTCCCGGTCCTGGCTGTCCTTGTCGCCACCGGCGAGCAGGATAATCAGCCGTTGCCCACGTTGCACATAATACACGCGATAGCCCGGCCCGTAGTTGATGCGCAGTTCAGATACGCCGCCGCCCACCGGATGGACGTCACCCGGGTTGCCCAACGCCAACCTGGCTATACGTGTATCGATAATCCTTTTGGCTTCCCGGTCGCGCAGTCGTCTGAACCAACGGGAATAGGCGTCGGTAGCGTGAATTTCCATCGTCATTGTAGCATTACTATGGGGAGCGGTGGTGTGCCGCTCCCCGAGACGCGCGTCGGCGTTGATCCTGCGCGGTTACAGGATGTGGTACATGAGGAGGTGGTCGCGCATGACGTCGCTGGCGAAGTCGTTGCTGACGTCGCGGAGGACGGAGTGGATGTGGTTGGCGCCATTCTGCCGGTTGTCGTACTCGACGACGAAATCGCCGCCGTGCAGCCGGTAGTAGTGGGGCTGCGCGCGGTCGATGGGGCCGCCCCAGGCCAGGTGGATTTTCTCCAGGCCGCCCTCTCGCAAGGCGGTGAGCTTCTCCTCGGCGAGGTCGGCGCGGATGCGGGTGACGTACTCGCTGGCCAGGGTCATCAGCATCTCCCGCTGCGTGCCGGACATGGCGGAGGCCGGCAGGCCCTCTTCCTTGGGCAGCGAGGCGCGGGACGCGTTGAAGGTGATGATGTCGGCGGGGGCCTCGTCATAGATCATGGCGCGGCTCTTCTGACCGGCGTCCAGGCTGTCCATCAGCTCCAGGGCGATGTCCTGGCTGTCGCCCAGGATGCGGAGGCCCTCTTTCGGCCCCTTGCGCACCTCGGCGGGGTTGGCGCCGAAGAAGAACGGGGTCATCGACAGGACGCGGTCGCCCCAGACGCTGTAGTGCAGCGAAACGTGGTGGCCCTCGACGCGCCAGGCCCAGGGCTCGGCGTCGTTGGCGGGATCGCCGAATATGGTCCAGGAGTACAGCAGCGGGTCGCGGTCCCAGGTTACGCGGCCCTGCTCTTTTTCCAGAGGCCCCAGCACGGCTTCGTGCTCGATAATCAACTGGGCCTTGCGGTTGGAGTCCTCGGTGAGCCCGGTGGCCATGAGGGCGTAGGCCAGCTTGCGCTGCTCTTCGTTCATGTCGCGCAGCGCGAGGCCGTGGCGGTTCAGCGGCGGGTAGTACCAGAAGATTCGCTCGCCGTCGTAGTAGCTGAAGCTGATGGCCGACTTCTGGCTGGCGTCGAGGCTGTTCAGCAACGCCAGGGCCGCGCCCCGCATGTCGCCGGCCGCCTGCGGGTGGGTATGGGGATGATCATGGGTATGGGCTGTGGTCATATCGTTGTCCTCCTTACCGGTTGTAGTGTGGCTAGGCGTAGTGTGGCATAACTTCGGACACAAACAGCTCAATCGAGCGCATGGTGTCTTCATGGGACAGGTGGCCCCACTGGAAGCCGGCCACGAAGTAGTTGGCGCCGGTTTCCAGATAGTCGTCCATGTACTGCCGGATGGAGTCCGGGGAGCCGGCGACGACGTTGAATCCGCCTCCGCCGGGCGCGGCGTGTTCCTCCAGGGCGGCGGAACCGGAACGGCGGGCGGCGGGTTGGGTGGCCTGCGCCTCCCGGTCGGGCAGGTTGGACGGCCGGGGGTTGGCCTCGCTCCCCATGAACTGGGTCAGGCCGCGGCGCTCCGCCTCGAGCCTTCGGGGCGCGGCCAGGTTCCACTTGTACTGTTCCCAGGCGGGTTGGGCAATCTTGGCCGCTTCCGCGTCCGTCTCGGCAAGGTACAGGTGGTTGACCAGCCCGATCTTGGGCGCCTCGCCCTGGGCGTTGAGCGCGCCGGGGCCCTGGTGCTCGTCCCAGAGCTGGAAGTAGCGCTCCACGTTGGCCTGGAATGAGCCGAGGTTGCCCACGATGATGGAGTGCATGCCGTTGACGGCCGAGGTCTCCACGTTGCGCATGTACCACAGGGGCGGGTAGGGGTCCTGCTTGGGGCGCAGGCGCATGGGCAGGTCGTCGAAGTTGTAGAACTCGCCCTCGTAGGTCAGGGAGTCGTTGCCCAGCCCAGCCTTGACCACATCCAGGGTCTCCAGGTAGCGGGCGTAGTTCATTTCCACGTCGCCTTCCTGTCCCCAGAAGTAGGCCTCGATGATGCCCCCGCGACCCACGCCGATGTCCATGCGCCCGTCGCTAAGGTTGTCCAGCATGCAGATTTCCTCGATGAGGCGCACGGGATGGTGCAGGGGCAGCACGTACACGCACGGGCCCAGCCGCATGGTCTTGGTGCGCTGGGCGGCGGCCGCCAGGAACACGTTCTGCGACGGCGCAAGGCTGTGCACCGCCGGCGTGTGGTGTTCCGCCAGGTGGTAGGAATAGAACCCGGCCTCCTCCAGCATCTCGATCTGGTCCAGCCGTTCCCGGTAAATCCGGTCCAGCGGTACGCCGGGAATAGGCTCGATGTGGTCGAATACCCCAAACTGCAATGCCATGAACAGGCTCCCTCGTATGAATCAGTCGTCTCGTGACTCGGCAGTCCCGCCCGGCCTGAACAGACGCAGGCGGAACTTGAGCCATCGTTTCAACTGTAGTGTCCGCGCCCCGTTCGTGTCAAACGCTGGCACCGGATGGAGGGTTTTCAGTTGGTCAGCTTGGGTTCGGTGTTTGCTGGGCTTCCTCCTTATAGACCGGTGTGGATGGGCCGTGATAGATTACGGCATCATTTCCAGGTGAACCAATCTGCCGGCGTTGGCGGCGACGGCGGGTTTCTGCACCGTCCATGCGGCGCAGCACGGGAGGGAAAATGCCCAGGGTACCGGCTGACCAATATGTTTCCAACGTGAGGATGCCGGAGGATATTGACCGGTTCTGGGAGGAAACGCTGGCGGAAACGGCGAAGATTCCGCTGGAGCCCAAGGTGGTACACGACCCATTGCGGTCCACCGAACGCATCGACGTGTATGAGGTCTTCTTCACCAGCCTGGACCGGGTCCGGATCGCCGGCTGGTACGCAACGCCGCGTGACCGCCAGGGCAAGCTGCCGGGCCTGCTGCAGGTGCCGGGCTACAACATGGAACCGCCGGTGCCCAAGGCGTGGGCGAACAAGGGCTACGCCGCGTTCAGCGTAGCCCCGCGCGGCAAGCTGCGGAGTAACCGGCAGTTCAACCCCGGCTATCCGGGGCTGCTCACCTACAGCATGGTTGACCGCAACACCTACTCCTACCGCGGGTTCTACATGGACGCCTGCCGAGGAGTGGAGTTTCTGCTATCCCGCGACGAAGTGGATGATGACCGGATCGGGGTTACCGGCCACAGCCAGGGCGGCGGATTGACGGTGTCCACGGCGGCGCTGCGTCCCGAGATCAAGGCGGCGGCGGCCGGCGCGCCCTACCTGTGCGGCTACATGGACGCCATCGAGCTGACCGACGCCTATCCCTACCAGGAGATCGCCGACTACCTCCGCATGAACCCGGACAGCCGCGCGGACGTGGAAAACACGCTGGCCTACTTCGACGGCATCAACCTCGCTCACCGCATCACGTGCCCGATCATCGTAAGCGTGGGTTTGCAGGACAGCACCTGCCCGCCCGAGACGGGCTTTGCCATGTTTGACGCCATCGCCAGCGCGGACAAGCGGATGTATGCTTACGACGGCCACGGCCACGACGCCAACAACCACGAGCACGGGGCGATTGTGGACGACTTTCTGGCGAAGCATCTGAAACCCTGATCGCCTCTGATGCGGACGGCACAGGACTTGACATTATGACCACGCTGAGCGGCGCAGAACCCATCAATTTCGACGGCTACTGGCAGGATACCCTGGCGGAACTGGCGGCGCTGCCGCCTGCGCCGGAGGTGCAGGAGATCCCGCTGCGCTCGACCGATTTCGCTACGGCTTACGGCGTCTCGTTGACGTCGGTAGGGCCATACCGGCTTTATGCTTACCTGAGCATCCCGCGTGGGGAGGGACCGTTTCCTGCCAGGTACTACCTGCCTCGATACGGCAGCGTGGTGGACCTGGTGCCGCAGGGGACGGCGAACAGCCAACGGCGCGAACACGTGACGTTCGCCATCTGCGTGCGTGGGCAGCGGTTGGCGGACCAGCCCTACGCCGCCGCGTTCCCGGGGCTGCTCACCGACGGCATCGACGACCCGGCGGACTACGTTTACCGGGGCATCGTGGCCGACTGCGTGCGCGGCGCGGAGTACCTGGCGAATCGCCCGGAGGTTGACAGCGCGCGCATTGCGGCCATCGGCAACGACCTGGCGTACACGACGGCGGCGTTGTGCGCGCGGGTGACGCACCTGGTGTGTACGCCGGCCCTGCTGTACGACACCGTCAACCTGGCCCGACGCACCAGCGCGTACCCGCTGGAAGAGATCAACGACCACCTGCGTCTGCATCCGGAACGGGAGGAAGCGGTGCGACACACTATGTCCTATTTCGATCTGCGGCGGTTCGCGCCCCACGTGAACGCGACAACGCTGCTGATGGCCGGAGCGGACGGATCGGCGCTGGACGCGGCGGCATTGTCCCCGCTAATCCAGGCCATGCCGGGCGATGTCGAGGTCCATAAGGCGGAACACTCAGGCTACAAGGACGGACGGTTCAGCGAGGAATGGCTATCCCGCAGTTTCGGCATGGCGGAGCCGAGCCTGCCGGCGCACTGGCGGGGGTAGCTACGCGCCGCCTCGATGGAGTGGGATACAATGACTCATGATGCCGCAGGAGACGACACGCCATGCTGTTTCAAATTGATGATTTCGACCTGCCGGCATGGGCGCATGACGAGTTGCAGGCCCAGTGCGCCGAGCGGTCGGTCGCCGTCAATGAGCTAGTGAAGTACCTGGTTTGCGCTCACATCAAGTCCCTATCGTCGCGTGCGGGAACGGAGTTCACAGTGCCGCATGAGATGGAAGCCCGGATGGTGTCCGAGGGTTTCATGGTGGTGCGACGGAGCGCGGACGGGGTGGTGCTGACGCCATCCGAACCCATGTCATTCGAGGACGCGCTGGCGGAGTTCCAGAGCAACGGCCTCACCGAGGACGATATCGTTCGCGCAGTTAACGGTTGATGCTGCTCAGGGTGGTGTACGACACCAGCGCGGTCCTGGCGCAGATGACGCCGGACCCCCGGAGCGGCAGTGCTCTCTGGCGGTGGATGACGGATCGCGTGGTTCAGCCGGTGGTGTCGGACTACATGGTTGACGAGTTGCTGCGGACGTTGGGGCAGCCGCGCTTCAGGCTATCCGGGGCCGTGCGTAATGCGATTGTCGCCGAGTATCTCCAATATGCTGAGATCGTGACCGGCGTTCCGACGTCAGGCGCGTCATGCCGGGATCCCAATGATGTCCCCATGTTGGATTTAGCTATTTTTGCCGGCGTTGATGCGTTGGTATCGTTGGACACCGACCTGCTTGACCTGGACGGCGAGTTCAGTTTTCGGATCGTGCGACCGATGGGGCTGCGCGAGATGTTGCGGGAGCGCGATGCGGGTGTGCCGTGAGCGGTTCACCGGAGCAACTACGCGCCGGCGGGGCGGCGTTTGAGGCGGAGGAGCGTTTCGACTGCGGCGGCGGTTAGGGTTGAGACGGCTACCAGGCCCAGGGTGAAGGGGGCGGTCATCATGGCTGTCAGGCGGAAGGCTTCGGGGTAGATGCCGGCTACGCGCATGTTCAGGATGCTCACGACGGTGACGAATACGGCGATGGCCGCCAGGAAGGCGATTCCGGCGAGGCCGACTCGTTTGGTCCAGCGGTAGGTGTTCATCTCTCCTCCTTGTCGTGCTTTCCGGTGCAGGGAGTCGCGGTGGCCATGGGTTAATTGTACCGGATGAAATCGGCGGCGCGTTCGGCCATCATGATGATGGTGGCGTTGGTGTTGGCGCGGACGATGTCGGGCATGACGGCGGCGTCGATGACGCGCAGGTTTTGCAGGCCGTGGACATTGCAGTACTGGTCCACCACGGCCAGGGGGTCGGAGGACGGCCCCATCTTGCAGGTGACCGAGGTGTGGCCGGCGATGCCGGCGTTCTGCTGCAGCCAGGCGTCCAGGGAGGCATCGTCGGCCAGGTCGGCGTCGGTGGGCGACAGGCGCTCGGCCAGCAGGTCGGCGAAGGCGGAATGCTCGAATACGGCGCAGGTGCGGCGCACGGCGTCGCGGAACCGCTCGGTGTCGCGCGGATCGGTGAGGAACCGGAAATCGAGGTTGGGCTGCACATCCACGTCGGGCGACGTGAGGGTCAGCAGGCCCTCGCTGTACGGATATTCCAGGCGGCAGCCCACGCGGATGTCGGGGGCCGTGCGGCTCTCGGGGTAGGACGTAGTGGGCTGCACCTGGATGTCGTTGCGCTGGGTGGAGCCGGCGGCGGTGAAGCGCAGGCCGACCTGGTTGCGCGGCGCGTCGGGCGGCAGGTGGTGGTCGGGCTGGGAGCGGTACACGATGGACACCGACGGGTGGTTTTTCATGCTGCGGCCCACGCCGGGCAGGTCGTGGACGGGTTCGATGCCGACGGATCGCAGGTGGTCGGCGGGGCCGACGCCCGACAGCATGAGCAGTTGGGGCGAGGCGATGGCGCCGGCGCTGAGGATGATCTGGTCGCCGTCGATGACGAAGGACTCGCCGCCGCTCTCCACCTCAACCCCCACCGCTCGCGGTGAGCCTGTCGAACCATCGTCTAATACGACGCGCCGGACCGTCACGTTGCCACGGATGGTGAGGTTGAGGCGGTGGCGGCAGGCGTCCAGGTAGGTGATGGCGGTGCTCATGCGGACGCCGCCCGGGTTGTTTAGGGGAACCTGGCCGACGCCGGTGGCATCGGGATGGTTCATGTCGGGGTCGTCGGGAAAGCCGGCGTCGCGGCACGCTTGGTAGAAGGCGGCGTGCAGGGGCAGCCAGTCCTCGCGTGCGTGTCGCCACACCGGGATGGGGCCATCCGTGCCGTGAAAGTCGTCGTGGATGTCGGCGTCGGATTCCAGTCGGCGGAAGTAGGGCAGGGTTTTCTGGTAGCTCCACTCGTTGTTGCCGGCGGCGGCCCAGGCGTCGAAGTCCTCAGGCGCGCCCCGTATGACGATCTGGTGATTGATGGCGCTGCTGCCGCCGGTCACCTTGCCGCGCGCGACGTGGATGGGCCGGGGATTCTGCGGCGTGGACTGTCCGACGAAGGACCAGTTGTGCGCCGCGCCCTCCTCGGAGGCGGCCTGGTTCATGTCGTGCTTGAGTTCGGCGGGCAGTTGGTCGAAGGTGTAGTCCGGCCCGGCCTCCAGGAGCAGGACGGAGCGGCCGGGGTCCTCGGATAGCCGGTTGGCCAGGACACACCCGGCGGAACCGGCGCCGATGATGATGACGTCGTATTTCATAGTGTTGCGCTCTTGGGCTTTCGCGGGAATGACGGTGTGGGGGCGGTTATGTGTTGATGCGGTAGGCGCGGACGGCGGTGTCGTGGAAGAGGCTGGCGCGCTCGGAGGGGCTGTAGCCGCTGGAGAGGCGCTTGAAGGCGTTGTACATCACGTTGTACGAGAAGGACACCTTGTCGGGCGGGAAGTTGCTCTCGAACATGCAGCGGTCGGGGCCGAACTGCTCGATGCAGTAGTTCAGCCACGCGGCCATGGCCTCGGCCAGCTCCTCGGAGCCGATGGGGATGTCCCGGGCGTGCCAGCCGAACCCCCAGCGCGGCATGCCCAGGCCGCCCAGCTTGCAGACGACGTTGGGACACGCAGCGACGGCGGCGATACCCTCGCGCCACGCCGGGATCACCTCGTCGTCCTTGCCGGCGTAGGTGCCGGTGCGGGAAACGCCGCCCACGTGGTTCAGGATGATGGATACCTCGGGCACGGCGCGGGCGAATTCGGCGACCTCATTGAGCTGTGGGAAGGACAGCATGATGTCCAGCGACAGGCCCATGCCGGCCAGGACTCTCGCGCCGGCGCGGAAGGTGTCGTTGGCCAGGATGCCGGGGGTCTCGCGGTCCTCGATGGACGGATCGGGGCTCCAGGTGACGTTGTGGCGGATGCCCTTGAACCGGTTGGGGCTGGCGGCCTGCAACGCCTCCAGGACGGGCGCGACGTTATCGCCCAGCTTGAGGTCGGCGTGGCCGACGATGGCAGCGGCGGCGCGGGCTTCGCCGTAGGTTCCGCTGGCGCTGGCGGCGGCCAGGCCCTGCACGAACTCAACCTCGCCCACGGGTTTCAGTTCCTCCGGCCCGTCGGCGCGGTACATGGAGCGGGCCTCCACGAACACGGTGGAGCGGACGTTATGGCCGGAATCGAGGTCGGCCATCAACTCATGCAGCAGATAGCGCTGGTAGGGGACGCTCTGCATCCGGCCGTCCCAGAAGTGGTGGTGCGGATCGCACAGGGGGATTTCGGGTTCGATGGGTTCTTCCTGGGTCAGGGCCAGCCAGTCGTTGTTTCCGAAGGGCATGGTGTTTCCTCCTGTGAGTCGCTTGGACGCAATGATACCACCGAAATCCGGCGTTCCCGGCAAGGCGGAATTTAGCGGCGCGGGTGTATTATCCGCTAATCGTGACGGTTATCGGGAATTGGGCGGCTTCGCTGCGCTTCAAGGACTTCCGCCTGCTCTGGCTATCCACCCTGTTTTACTCCCTGGCGACGGGGATGGAGCAGGTGTCGGTCGGGTGGCTGATTTTTGAGCTGACCGGGTCCGAGTTCATGGTGGGCGTGGGCGCGGCGGCCCGGATGGTGCCCTTCTTCGTGCTGGGCATGCTGTCGGGGGCCATCGCCGACCGGTGGGACCGGCGGATGCTGCTGCGGATCGGGACGCTGGGCGCGTCGGCGTCGGCGCTGGTGATGGCGCTGCTGCTGCTCTGGGGGGTTGCCACGGTCTGGACGATTATCGCGCTGGTGCTGGCGCTGGGCAGCGCGATGGCGTTCACCATCACGGTGCGGCAGACGTTCACTTACGACATCGTGGGGTCGGGACACGCGCTGAACGGGCTGGCGCTGGGGGCGATGGCGATGCAGGGCGGCGGGATCGTGGGGTCGCTGGTTTCGGGCGCGGTCATCGAGTTCGTGGGCCCGGGCTGGCAGTTCCTGGCGTCGGCGGGGGCCTACCTGGTTTCGGCCGGCGCGACGCTGACCATCGCCAACCCGGGGCGGTCGCTGCGCACGTCGGCGGAGTCGGTGCTGCAGAACCTGGCGGGATACGCCCGGCTGGTGCGCGAACACCGGCTGATCCTGGCGCTGGTGGCGCTGACGGCGACGACGGAGGTGCTGGGGTTCACGCACATGACGCTATTGCCGGTGTTCGCCAAGGACGTGCTGCGCGTCGGCCCCACCGGGCTGGGCGTGATGACGGCGGGACGGCAGGCCGGCGGACTGCTGGGACTGTGGGTCCTGGCCGGGCTGGGCGCCACGCGACGGAAAGGGCTGTTGACGTTTGCCACGGCCATCGGGTTCGGCGTGGGCCTGATGGCGTTTTCGCTCACGACGAACATCTACACGTTCCTGGTGGTGCTGCTGTTCGTGAACGCCTGCGCCATGGCGGTGGACACGCTGTACAAGGCGCTGATGCAGGACCTGGTGCCGGACGAGGAACGGGGCCGGGCCATGGGCACGTGGGTGCTGAGCATTGGATTCGCGCCGGTGGGTCACGTTGGCGTGGGGGCCATGGCCGGCGTCGTGGGCGCGCCGGGGGCGCTGCTGATCAACGGGGCGGTGCTGGCCGGCATCAACATAGCCACCGTGCTGGGGCTGCCACGGATCCGGCGGATGGAGTGAGTTGGGATGCTTTTCCGTAAGGTAATACTCATCATGGCGGCGACGCTTCTAGTTGGCATCGCCTGCACCGCGCCGCAGCCGACTCCGCAGTTGGAGACTCCCACCGCTACCGTCGCGCCGGATCCGACGCCCACCAGACTGCCAATCAACGGCGCGACCTGGATCCTGGAGTCTATCGACGGGCAACCGCCAATCAAGGGCACACACCTGACGCTGACGTTCAACGAGCCGTGGTTCAGTGGATACGACGGCTGCAATGATTTCGGCGGCCGGCACGAGTCCGGAGATCCCGTCATCGAACCGGATGGAACGATTTCATTGCCGGTATATGCCATGACGGCGGCGGGTTGTCCGACACCGGCCATCCTGGATCAGGCGAAGCGGTATCTGGCCGCCATGAAGGATGAAACCAAGGCCCGCGTCGTGGATGACCGTTTGCATATCCTGGACGGCTCGGGGCAGGTCGTGCTGGTGTTCGCCAGGGAGCAGCCATTGGTGGGGCAGCCCAGGCATCTGGCAGGAACCAGTTGGCGCCTGGTTGACGACGAGGCCATCTACGGCGGGGATGCGACGACAATCTTGTTCCTGAACTCCTGGGCGGCCACGGGAACCACCGTCTGCCGTGATTACAGCATTGGGTACGCTGCATCCGAGGGACGCATCCGGATACCGTCCAAGGGCATGTCCGGCTCCAGTGAGCCGTGCTCGAGCGAAGTTTCCCGACAGGAGCACCAATTCACCGAGGATTTCGGGTGGGCGGACGAATACTCCATCAATCAGGCCGATGGGTCGGAACGGCTGGTGGTGCGGACCAGCCGGGGCAAGACGCTGGCGTTCGAACCGCTGCACCAGCCGGCCGACGACATATTCAACGGGACCTGGCGCCTGATCCGGTTCTTGGAGAGTCGTTCGGACGGCGCAGGCATGAGGTGGCCGAATAACACCGACGTGAGCGTCAACGAGAATATCACCGCCACGTTCGATGATGAGTCCATAAAAGGGTCGCTGGGGCGTCAATCGTGCACGTACCACGCAGTTGGACAGGAAGGAGCGCCATTGGTGGGGGCGGATGCAACGATCTCCATCGCCGCCGCCCCGGTTGCTGACAATTCGTGCGGCGATGGGGTCAGCATCTCGCCCAAGCAGCAACGGTATCTGGATACCCTGCCGACTGCCGAGCGCTACACCGTGTTCGGGGAACGGTTGGTAATCATCACATCAGGCGGTGGCGCGCTGGTTTTTCAATCCGAGCGGGTTACGCCTTTGGCGCCAACAGAAAGCCATCCGGCGGCCAAATAGGGTATGATTCCGGCGGAGGTTGCCGATGGTTGCTGCCGGAAATGAAGTGAATCAACCCCTGGGGCGCGTGCTAATGGTGCAGGGGACGGCGTCGCACGTGGGCAAGAGCGTGCTGGTGTCGGCGCTGTGCCGCATCCTGCGCCAGGACGGGCTGCGCGTCGCGCCGTTCAAGGCGCAGAACATGTCCAACAACTCGTACGTTACGCCCGACGGCGCTGAGATCGGGCGGGCGCAGGCAGTGCAGGCCGAGGCGGCCGGCGTGGAGGCGCGGGCCGAGATGAACCCGGTGCTGCTCAAGCCGGAGGCCGACAGCCACGCGCAGGTGGTGCTGATGGGCCGGCCGTGGACGTCGGCGCGGGCCCGAGACTACTTTGAGATGAAAGCCACGTTGTGGGAGTCGGTGGCGAAATCGCTGGACACGCTGCGCCGGGAACACGACGTGGTGGTGATCGAGGGCGCGGGCAGTCCCGCCGAGATCAACCTGAAGGCCACCGAGATCGTGAATATGCGGGTCGCGCTGCACGCCGACGCGCCGGTGTTGCTGTGCGGCGACATTGACCGGGGCGGCGTGTTCGCGTCGCTGGTGGGCACGCTGCAACTGCTGGACGACGCGGAGCGGGCGGCGGTCAAGGGCCTGCTGATCAACAAGTTTCGCGGCGACGTGGGCCTGCTCACCGACGGGCTGACGTGGCTGGAGGACTACACCAGCAAGCCGGTGGTCGGAGTGGTGCATCACTACCGGGACATTCACATACCCGAGGAGGACTCGGTGGCGCTGGAAATCACGCCGCCGGCGTCCACGGCTACTGCCGTCTTGGACGTGGCAGTGGTGCAGGTGCCGCACATCTCCAACTTCGATGACTTCGACCCGCTGGCCCGGGAGCCGGGGGTGAACCTGCGCTACGTGCAGCACGGCGACCGGCTGGGCGACCCCGACCTGGTGATTCTGCCGGGCAGCAAGACGACGATACCGGACCTGCTGTGGATGGAACGGCAGGGGTTGTCGCAGGCGGTGGCATCGGCGCACGAACGTGGGTCGGCCATCGTGGGCATCTGTGGCGGTTACCAGATGCTGGGCGATACGCTGTACGACCCGGATGGCATCGAGTCCAGCATCGGGCAGGCCGACGGGCTGGGACTGCTGCCGCTGTCCACCACGTTCGCCGGCAGCAAGGAGACCCACCGGGTGCAGGCCACCGTGCGCTCCGAGGCTAGCGCGAACGGCGGGCTGCTGTCGGGCGCGGCCGGCGAGAGCGTCGTGGGCTACGAGATACACATGGGCCGCACGGTGGGCGAGGGGTTCATCCCGGCCTTCGCGGTGCACGACCGGGCGGACGCACCGGTGACGGCCGCCACCGCGCTGGACGGCGCGCTGGATGAATCGGGGCGCGTGATGGGGACGTACATTCACGGGCTGTTCCACAACGCCGGCGTGCGGCGGGCGATGCTGGGTGAACTGGCGCGGCGCAAAGGGGTAACCCTGCCCGACGGCGTGGATGTGGCCCGGGACCGGGAGTACGACCGGCTGGCGGACTGGGTGCGCGGTAGCCTGCGGATGGACATGGTGTACGACATGGTTGGCGTATCTCCGTCGCCATGAGCAGCATCCACCTGGTACTGGGCGGCATCCGGTCGGGCAAAAGCGCGTACGCGGAGGATTTAACGGCGGAGATTGCCGACGGGCGGGCCGTAATCTATATCGCCACCGGCACGGTGACCGACGACGAGATGGCGGAGCGCATCCGGCGGCATCGCGAACGACGGCCAGCGGACTGGCAGACGGTGGAGGCGCCGTTGAATCCGGTAGGAGTGTTGCGGGAGGCCGGCATAGAGGACGGTAGTGCGCCCGTGCTGCTGCTGGACTCCCTGGACGGCTGGGTGTCGAACCTGCTGATTGAGCACGAGGGAATGGAAGCGTCGGAGCTGGAGGCGCGGACGGTTGGCGCGGCGCGGCGGTTCGCGTCCTACGTGGGCGAGATTGATGCCGACGCGGTGGTGGTGAGCAGCGAGGTTGGGCACTCGTTGGTGGCGACGTCATCGCTGGGCCGGCAGTTCCAGGACCTGCTGGGCACGGTGAACCAGGCGATGGCGGCGGACGCGGACGCGGTGACGGTGGTGTTGGCGGGGATTGGGATGCGGGTCAAACCGACCGCGCGGCAATGCTGAGCAATATGCCCGGCGATGTGATTGGAACCGCGACGGCGTCGGCGCCGGGAACCTGCGGCGAACTGGTGCAGGGGATGATCGGCGGCGCGCATTTCCTGGTCACCTGTCCCATCAACCAGTTTTCGCGGGCGACGGTGATGCTAAGGGTGTCGGATTCCGAGGACCCGGCAGGGTTGATTAGCGGGATTGACCATCTGCCCAAAGCCAGGCAGGCGGTGTCAACTGCTCTGGAGAAACTCGCACCGCATCTGGGAATCGCTAACCTGGCCGCCGAGGTTGCCATCGCCAACCCGATCCCGGCCGGCAAGGGGATGGGCAGCAGCAGCGCCGACATCACGGCGGCGGTGGGCGCGGTAGGGTTGGCGGCGGGTCAGCCGTTCACTCCCGAAACCATCGCGAAAATCGCTTTGTCGGTGGAACCGTCCGACGGCGTGATGTTTCCGGGCATCGCCCTGTTCGATCACCGGTGCGGCAGCGTCGCCGAGTCGCTGGGGCCGCCGCCGGCGATGGAGGTGATTGTCATCGACACGGGCGGGACGGTGGACACGCTGGAGTTCAACCGGGTGGACCGGACGGCACTTTGGAAACGGATATCGGATCGAACCGACGAAGCGCTGGAATTGGTACGCGAAGGTGTCCGGCGGGCCGATCCCGCGCTGGTGGGCCGAGGCGCGACCATCAGCGCGCGGGCTGGGCATCTGCCTGAGGTCGCTGAGTGGGTCGAACGGGCGGCTGCATTCGCTGATGAGCAAAGCGCCGCGGGCATCAACGTGGCGCACAGCGGCACGGTGGTGGGCATCCTGCTGGACGCGCGGCAGCGGCGCAGCAAGCCGGTGTATCGCCGGGCGCTGGAGGCATTCGCCGACGCGGAGAGCGTGGGGCACTACCGGGTGATTGGGGGAGGGGTGCGGCAGGCGATCAGTTAATTCGTTGCTATCTGGGACCCCGTTCGCTATGGCCCTTTTCGTAGCGGTATCCACTGGGATAGCGGCATACCCTGCCAATTTCGGAGCCGCATCTAGGATAAGAGTAATTGCGATTCAGATGCCGAGATACGTTCCGCGTCGGTACAGATTGAGATTGGCTTGTGACATCATCAATCTGTCTTGATGGCGTACTGTACGCAACGTTAATCTCACCCTGTTCCCGAGCACAAAATACGAACTGGCCGGCGTAGCCCGCATGAGGCCCGAAGTAGCCTTTGGCCCATTGTGCGATCCTGGAGTAGGAGGGTGGTTTTTCCCAACCAAACCACCAGTCATTCACCAGCCTTTCGATGTGTGTATCCACGGGGAAAGCTTCCAATTTGTCCAGGGACATCAGGGCAACGCAATCAGCTATCTTTAAGCCGATGCCGTTGTTCTCTTTGTTGCCAGGTCGCCCCTGCATTAAGGTGCGCATGACATGGGCATAAGGCCGCTGCCGGAGTTGATAAAGTTCGAGATTCCTGTCATGCAGACGTCTAGCAGCAGCGATTATTGACTGGGGAAAATCTTGACTGAATCTTCCTGCGAACTCCAACTCAATCAATCCCTCCAATCCGGCTTCCAATATCCGTTCTGGTGTTGGGAAAGTGCGTTGCTCGTCATTATTATCTAGACTCACCGTTTGACGGCTCAGTGTGGCAATCTGAGACACGCATTGCTTGATGTTGGGAATTTTGTTGCTCCTTGAGCAAATATACGACACTAGGCACTCCCAGGGTTCTTGCCGCAAAACCCGCATACCCCGGTACTGCCTTACTAATCGCTTAATGCGCTCGTCGCGGCCGCTGATGTCATCGTAAATCGCTGCAACGTTATCAGTATCATCACGAAAGTACCTGCGCAGCATTGCGTCGTCCGCATCACCAGCGTTCCGTTCGCCCTCTGGCCCGCCGACACGATATTCAACGCCGTCGTCCGTCTGCCGCACGTGAACCAGATTCTCGCCCAGCACGCCGGAAAACCAACCGTCTCCCAGCTCCCGCCAGCGGAACGCTTGGCCCATGGTCAAGGTAAGGCCCAAGTCAAAAGGGTCGGGTAAGGAGAGCTGGCGCGTCATTTCAATCTCCGCTTTGCCGTTTCGATTGCCAACGCAGGTAGGATAGCACGGCTGCGCCGGCGGATAGCAGCAATATGGCGCCGAGCACCGACGTCAGGGCGACGCGCATGGTGGCGTCGAACCAGAAGCCGCCGGGGAACAGGATCAGCAGGTAGTCGGTGTAGGGGTTGAGTATCCACAGGTCGTTGGCGAAGCTGAGTTGGTGGAACAGCAGGAACAGTTGCTCGAAGGCGGCGATTGAAGCCAACCCTACGCCCACCACGGCCAGCAGCGTTACCGCGCCGCCCCACACCGCGAGGCGCGCCGCGGGCCTGATGTACTCGCGCCGCCGCACTGCGAACCCCACCGCCAGGCTTGCCAGGATCCACAGCGCGGAGCCGATGGCTACCCAGTATGTGCCGCGCACCAGGCGCTTGACGTCGTACATGTGGGCGATCTCGCGTTGGTTGAAGACCTCCTGCTCGATGCCGTAGATGGGAGCGCGGACGGCCAGGGGTTCGGCGCCGGTGTTGAAGTAGCGGCGCAGTTCGGCGCCGATGACGATGAGGTCGGCGTCGGTGATGCCGGAGCGGGTCGCCGTGTTGTAGCGCTGGAACCCGTTGCGGTAGAGGCCGGGGTCGTTGACCGCCCAGGCAACCGAGCCGGCCACCAGGAACAGCAGGCAGGCGGGGACACACAGTATGCCGGCGATCTTGAGGAGTCGCGGCGCGGTTCCGGCGTATGCGCTTATTTGTTGCATGAGGGTGGCGGGGTACGGACGGGCGAAGGCGAGAGATGGCTGCATCAGTATGTTATATTGCGCGGGCCATGAGTACCAACCATGTTTCCCCCATTCCTGAGGAGCGCATCGGCGAGTTCCAGTCGCTCATCGACATTGTGGCGCGGCTGCGCGGGCCGGGCGGTTGTCCCTGGGACGCCGAGCAGACGCACGAATCCCTGAAGCGTAACCTGTTGGAGGAGTGCTACGAGACGCTGGAAGCCATCGACGACGGCGAACCCGACGAACTGGCCGAGGAGTTGGGGGACATCCTGGTGCAGGTGGCCTTTCACGCCGACATCGCT
Source organism: Dehalococcoidia bacterium (assembly GCA_022825745.1). Taxonomy (GTDB): domain Bacteria; phylum Chloroflexota; class Dehalococcoidia; order Lucifugimonadales; family UBA3495; genus Bin87. Next base: position 24,745 of record JAJDWF010000016.1, read on the forward strand.
CGTGCCGCCGGCGACTTTGACATCGCGGACGTGCTGGCGGCCATCAACCGCAAGCTGATCCGCCGGCATCCTCACGTTTTCGCGGACGGCTCCGCATCGGACGCGCGACAGGTGGAGCGGAACTGGGAGCAGCTGAAGGCCGATGAAAGGCGGCAGGCCGGCAAGCCCGAACCCTCTGCTATGGACAGCGTGCCGGCCGCGCTGCCCGCGCTTTCCGCGGCCCAGTTGATCCAGGACCGGGCGGCGCGATTCGGGTTCGATTGGGACGATGCCGGCGGCGTGCTGGACAAGCTGGTGGAGGAGATCGGCGAGTTTCGTGACGCCGCCACCGACGAGGAACGCCTGGACGAGTTCGGCGACGTGCTGTTCGCGCTGGTCAACGTGGCCCGCTGGTCGGGCATCCAGGCCGAGGACGCGCTGAGGCAGGCCAACGGCAAGTTCCGCAACCGTTACCGGGTGATGGAACGGCTGGCGTCGGAGCGGGGGAAGGATTTTGCGAAGCTGCCCCTGGACGAGAAGGAAGCGTTGTGGCAAGAAGCGAAGGGCGTTCAGGCCGGTAGCGGTAAGGCTGAATGATTATTCGCCGCTACGAATACGAGGTTCGGAAATCGCCCAGCATGCCGGGTTCCAGGAAGTAGATGCCGCCGGACGCCAACGTCGCAAGGTTCTCCAGGGCGGGCAGGTACGACGCGCTGGCGCGTCCCGGCAGTCCCATACGGCTGAAGAGCGGACGCTTGGGGCGGTAGTGGCGGATCTTGCGGCGGGCGCCGCTGAGTCGCATGGCCTCGGCGATGGCGTCGTCAAAGCCGCCCAGCCGGTCGATGAGTCCCGATTCCTGAGCCTGCCGGGCGGTGTACAGCTCGCCGGTAGCAAGCTCGCGCACCTGCTCGTCGGTCATTTTGCGGCTGTCCGTGACCACCGACACGAACAGGTCGTACATCTGGCTGATGAGTCCCTGGAACTTGTCGGCCTCTTCGTCGGTAGGCATCCGCCAGAAGCCGGACATGTCCTTGAGGCGTCCGGCTTTGAACACGGAGAACTCGACGCCCAGCTTGCCGAATAGTTGCCGCAGGATGGGGCGCAGGTAGATGACGCCGATGGACCCCACCAGCGCGGCGCGGGAGGCCATGATGGTGCCGGCGCCGCACGCTATGTAGTACCCGCCGGACGCGCCCAGGCCGCGCACGTAGGCGACCACGGGCTTGCGCCGGGCAACCTCGCGGACGTTTTCGTAAATCAGATCGCTGGCCGTGGCGGAGCCGCCCGGCGAGTCGATGTCCAGCACCAGCGCGCCGATTTTCCGGTTGTTGCGGACGTTTTCGAGCAGCCGGGAATACTCGGGCTCCTTGATGGCGGTGCCGATGACGCCGTGCATCTCGATAACGGCGATGCCGGGCTTGCGTTTGAAGAGGGGCATGGTTGTGTACCTGTGCAGGGAATCTGGTGATGGCTGACTACTCTATCACTTGAATTATACATGCGTGAGGTGGACTGCCTCGTAACTCAGCAGAGCCCTGAGCCTGATTGACACGGTGAGCGGGTCGGCCTACCCTTGCCGCATCATCACCCCTGCCGCTTGTTGACCAAAGGAGAACCGCCATGCAATTCGGGTTGTTTATGATGCCGCTGCATCCGCCGCACCGTTCCTATGCCGACTCTTACGACCGGGACCTTGACCTGCTGCAGGCCGCCGACAAGCTGGGGTTCCACGAGGCCTGGATCGGCGAGCACCTGACCGAGCGGTGGGAGAACGCCCCGTACCCCGACCTGATGATCGCCAAGGCGTCGGCGCTGACGGAGAACATCCGCCTCGCCACCGGCGTGACGCTGCTGCCCATCCACAATCCCATCGAGCTGGCGCACCGCATCGCCATGCTGGACCACCTGACGCGGGGGCGGCTGTACTGGGGCATCGGGCATCGGGCGATTCCCACCGACCTGCAACTGTTCGGCATGGATCCCGGCCAGGGCGACGACGTGCGCCGGCGCGCCGCCGAGGTGCTGGACGTGGTGCTGAGCCTGTGGGCGTCGGAGGGCAAGTTCGAGTATCACGGCGAGTTCTTTGACATCGAGGCGCCGGAGCTTGACCCGGTGCTGGAGCGCGGGCTGCACATGAAGCCGTTGCAGCAGCCGCACCCGCCCATCGGCGTGGCCGCCACGTCCATCGGCAGCAGCAGCATACGGGTGGCCGGACGCGAGGGTTACATTCCCATGAGCAGCAGTAACCTGGCGCCCAAGTACCTGGCCGACCACTGGACGACCGTTGAGGACGCGGCGGCCGAGGCCGGGCGGGAGGCCAAGCGCTCCGACTGGCGCATCGGGCGGGACGTGTTCGTGGCGGAGACCAGCGAGGAGGCGCGGGAGCGAGCCTACGCCGTGCTGGGACGCAACTACCTGCAGCACCAGTTGCCCAACCGCCTGGGGTCGGGGCTGATTCAGGCCACCAAGATCGACCCCGACATGAGCGATGACGAGTTGACCGTTGACTACATGATGGACAACATCTGGATCGTGGGCGACCCGGACGAGTGCGCCCAGCGCATCCGCGAGCTGTATGACGAGACGGGCGGGTTCGGCCACATGCTGTGCATCACGCAGGACCCGGACGACCACCAGTGGGAGCTGGACTGCTTGCGCCTGATCGCTGAGGAAGTTGCGCCGCGCGTCAGCGATTTGACCGGGGATTCTGCCTAATCAACAGACGCTCAACGGCAATGCAAACGGGGCGGGTTTCAAACCCGCCCCTACTTTTGCGCGTGCGACTTGGCAGATCACTTGAACGCCGGGAAGACGTGCTTGCCGAACATTTCGATGGACTCCATGACCTTGTCGTGGGCGACGGTTTCGGTGGCCATGAGGAACTGGAGCTGGTCAACGCCGGTGGCCTCGTGGAGCTTGGCGGCCCTGATGCAGCTGTCCGGGTCACCGGCGACGATGACGCCGCGCTCAGCCAGGGTATCGGCGTCGAACTCCTCCCAGATCTTTTGGGCCAGGGCGGTGCCGCCGGACAGGTCAACGGAGCCGTCGGCGTCAGTCGCACCTTCCTCCGGTACCTCGATGTAGCGGGAGAAGTTCTGCTGCAGGTGCTCGGGTATGCCGCCCCACTGGT
>JAJDWF010000075.1 GCA_022825745.1 Dehalococcoidia bacterium
GCCGCCCAGGGCTACGAGGCCACCGTCGACCGGCTGTTGGACCACAGCAACGAGCAGCGCATGGGCGACGACCTGATTCGCCGCTTCCATCCCGAGCTGTCCGGCATGATGGGCACCCTGGGCTCCGGCGAGAACTGGCTGTACCGCATGGCGACCACCACCACGCCGCTGCGCGAAAAGGTCGCCCTGTTCTGGCACGGCATTTTCGCCACCGGCTACCCCAAGGTCATCCACGGCAAGGCGCTGTCCGACCAGGTCCGCATGTTCCGGTACAAGGGCATGGGCAGCTTCCGCGACCTGCTGGTGGAACTGTCCCAGGACCCCGCCATGATCATCTGGCTGGACAACCAGGACAACCACAAGGACGCCATCAACGAGAACTACGGGCGCGAACTGCTGGAGCTGTTCTCCATGGGCGTGGGCAACTACACCGAGCAGGACGTGCAGGAGTGCGCCCGCGCCTTCACCGGCTGGACGCTGGGCAACCGCGAGTACATGGAACTGCGGTCGATGCGTGACTCGGACTGGCCCTACGGCCGCATCGCCTGGCACTTCGAGTTCCAGGAGGATGACCACGACTTCGGTGACAAGGAGTTCCTGGGGCAGCGCGGCCCGTTCAACGGCGACGACATCGTGGAAATCATATGCCAGCAGGAGGCCACGGCCCGGTTCATCTCGCGCCACATGTACAGCTTCTTCGTGGCCGACGAACCGCCGGTTCCCGAGTGGCCCTACACCGAGCCGCAGGACCCTGAGGCCATCGACCTGCTGGTTCAGGCCTACTTTGACAGCGGCTACGACATCACGTCCATGCTGCGCGCCCTGTTCAACGCCGACTTCTTCAAGGACGAAGCCGTTTGGTACCGCAAGGTCAAGAGCCCGGTAGAGCTGGTGGCCGGCGTGCTCCGGCTTACGGGCGAATTCGACCGGCCCCGCAAGGAGATCCTGGAGCGTTACCAGCAGTCCATCTTCATGGGGCAGTTCCTGAACAACCCGCCCAGCGTGGAGGGTTGGCACCAGGGCACCGACTGGATCGACACCGGCTCGCTGGTCGAGCGCATCAACTTCGCCTCCCAGCAATTGGGCGACGCTGCCAAGCCGGGCGTCGGCGCCATGGTTGAGCGTATCGCGCACACGCCGTCGGAGTCGCCGGAGATGCTGGTGGACGCTTGCCTGGACCAGGTGGGGGCGATCCAGGTATCGGAGGAAACCCGCCGCGAATTGGTGGACTTCGCCTCCGTGGTGGGTTCGCCCGACGACGCCGGCCATGGCCGCATCGCCGAGGTGCTGCAGATGGTGGCGTCAACCCACGAGTTCCAGCGGGCATAGCCATCCGCTCTGGGCATACCCTATCAATGGAAGACCTGTGAGACGACCATGACCACAGTGCAGGACATACCCGAGGTGAAAATCCTCGAATACCGCATGACCCTGGGAATGACCACCATGGAGGGCCGGGGGTTCTACGCGCCCACCGACGTTGGCATCGCCGACGACGGCCGCATGTACGTCGCCAACCGCTCGCTGGAGAACGTCACCCGGGGCGTGCGCGTTACCATGTGCGACATCGACAGCGAGTATTACGGGACGTTCGCGGCGTACGGCCAATCGCCCGGCCAGTTCGTATGGCCCTCGGCGTGTACCCTGGACAGCCGGGGCCGCGTGTACGTCAGCGATGAAGCGACCCACCGCATCTCGGTGTTCGACCGCGAGGGGACGCTGCTGTCCTCCTGGGGCGAGCATGGAGCCTGCGAGGGGCAACTGGACACGCCGTCGGGCTTGGCGTTCGACGCCGCCGACAACTTGTACGTGGCGGACACCTACAACCACCGGGTGCAGAAGTTCACCGCAGACGGCCGGTTCCTCATCTCCTTCGGGAGCGAGGGCCGCGGGCAGGGCGAGTTCAGCCTGCCGTGGGGCTTGACCGTGGGCGCGGACGGTTGCGTGTACGTGGCCGACTGGGGCAACGACCGCATCCAGAAATTTGCCGCTGACGGCACGCACTTGGCATCCTACGGCACGTCGGGCCGGGGCGACGGTGAGTTTCACCGCCCGGCCGGCGTGGCCGTGGACGCCAACGGCTACATCTACGTGGCCGATTGGGGCAACGAACGGGTGCAGGTGCTGAACTCCCACGGCGGCTTTGTGCAGAAGCTGCGCGGCGAGGCCACCCTGTCCGCGTGGGCGGCCAACTTCCTGTCCGTCAACGTGGAGGAGGGCGCGGCCCGCTCCCGCGCCAACCTGGAACCCGAGATCGACTACTTCGTGGACGACCCTCACGAGGAATCGTCCCACATCGAAAAGTATTTCTGGTCGCCCGTGTCGGTCAAGCTGGACCGCGACGGGAACCTGTACGTAACCGAAAGCAACCGGCACCGCATCCAGGTGTACCGGCCCAGCGCAGCAGGAGGATAGCCCGATGACTTCCACCAACAAGGAAAGGTCGGTAGTGGTGATTGAGCTCCAGGGCGGCAACGACGCCCTGAATACGGTCATTCCCTACAACAACCCCCTCTACTACGACTTCCGCAACAACGTGGGCATCCCCGAAGGCGAGGTGCTGCACCTGGACGGCGAGGTGGGCTTCAACCCCAACCTGACGCCCATCAAGCGCCTGTGGGACCAGGGTAACGTCGCCGTGATCAACGGCATCGGCTACCCCAACCCGAACCGCTCACACTTCCGCTCACGGGACGTTTGGTACACCGCCGAGTCAGAGAAGATCGGCGCCGAAGGCTGGCTGGGCGCGGCCATCCGGGACTTGGACGCGCGAGGCGAAAACGTGCTGACCGGCGTCAACTTCGGACGCGGCCTCCCCCGGGCCATGGTGTGCAAGGGCGTGCCGGTGGCGTCGGTGGCCAACCTGGAGACCTACGGCCTGATGCCGGACATCCAGGACGAGAAGTCACGGCAGTACGCGCTGGAAGCCTTCAGCCGCATCTATGGGCCGACCGAAACCAAGGACATCGTGGCGCAGGTGCTGTCGGAGACCGGCTCCAACGCCTTGAAAGGCGCTGACCGGTTGCGCTCCGCGCCCGACCTCTACTCCTCATCCGTCGAGTATGCCGACACGCCCATCAGCCAGTCGCTGCGCAACATGGCGCAGGTGATGTCCGCCGGCCTGGGCACCCGCATCTACTACACGATGCACGGCAGTTTCGACACGCACAGCAACGAGCTGCCGGCCCACGCCAAGCTGTGGACGGACGTGTCCACCGCCATCGCCGACTTCACCAGCGACCTGGAGGAGCACGGTCTGGCCGACGACACGCTGATCCTGGTGTTCTCCGAGTTCGGGCGGCGCATCAAGGACAACGGCACCGGCACCGACCACGGTTCCGGCGGCGCGGCGTTTGTAATCGGCGGGTCGGTCAACGGCGGGCTGTACGGTGAGTACCCGTCCCTGCGCCCCGAGGACCACCTGGAAGGCGACATGCACTTCACCAACGACTTCCGTTCCACCTACGCCACCATCCTGAACCGGTGGCTGGAGTTGGACCCGATACCCATCGTGCACGGCGACTACGAGCAGTTCGGCTTCCTGTAAGCCGCCTGGGTCTAGTGCCGCCCGATGAACTCCAGGACGATGCCGTTCCACATCTCCGGGCGTTCCCAGAAGCCGGCGTGACCGACGTCCTCCAGCGTTGCGAAACGACTGGTGGGTATCTGCGCCGCCAGCATTCGCATCAGCAGGGGCGGCGCGAGGATATCCGCTTGTCCCGACAGTACCAGCGTCGGTACGCGCATGGTTGCCAAACGTGCGTAGGTGATGGGTTCACGCAGCGGTTGCGCCGGTAACCTGCCGTAGGGCCGGCTGGCGTGTTCAATCTCCACCCAGCGCGCCGTGCCTTCGGGGTCGGCGCCGCGATATGACGGCCCGAGTTCGCGCAGGTGCTCCGGGAGGTTCTGGATTTCGGGCGGGCGCATGCGGCCTTGCACTTCCAGGTATTCGTCATCCTGTACGCCGCCGATGGTGTTTGCAACCGCCAGGCTCCGTACCTGTTCGGGATGGGACAGCGCATAGTCGATCCCGGTGATGCCGCCGGCCGCGGTGGCGACCAGGTGACATCGGTCCAGGCCCAGGTGCTCAATCAGTCCGCTGAGGTCGTCGCCCTGGTAGCCGGGTTGCACGGCGTCGTCGGTCGGGCGCGAACGGCCCCAGGTACGCCGGTCGTAGGCGATGCACCGGAACCCGGCCGCGGTGAACGCGGGTAGCTGGTGTATCCAGCAGTCGGTGGTGCCGGTTGCCGCGTGCAGCAAGATGACCGGAATGCCGTCTCCGCCGGTGTCCTCGTACCACAGGTCAACGCCGGGCAGGCTCACGTAAGGCATGGTTTCCTCCCTCCGGTTACGCGACGTGCGGCAGAACTTCCTCGGTGAACCTGGCCATCTGCCCCATCTGGTCGGGCGAAGCGAACCTGACGATGAAGTAATCGGCTCCGCTGTCCTTGTACGCTTCTATCACGTCGATGCACTTTTGCGGTGGACCGAACACGCACAGCAGTTGCTTGCTGATGACGTCGTAAGGGATGCTGTAG
>JAJDWF010000118.1 GCA_022825745.1 Dehalococcoidia bacterium
CAACGTTGGAATTGCAGTAGGTGTCTGTGTTGGTGTAGCTACGACCGTGGGCGTAGCCGTAGGTGAGAGCGTGGCGGTTGCCGTTGGTGTCGAAGTCGGGTAGATCGCCGGCGTGTCAATGACCGGGCGAGGCTGCGCCACCACGCCCACAATTTTGCCTAAAGTCTGCTTGCTGCCAGGGGTAAGCACGAATACCGCGCCCGGCGACGCCAGTACCACGTCAATCGCTTCCGACTCCAGAGCGGCTGCTTTGTCAAGAGTCAGCAGCGACAACTGCAGCGAGTGTACGCCGGCCACGTGGCCAGCGGTACCCCACTTCAACTGCACATTCGTCTGCGTGTTAGGCCCAACGGACACGCCAACCTCCTCCGCCACCAGTTGGAAATCGCCGCCGATCAGATAGTGCAACTGAACCGTGGCCGAACTCTCCGCCTCCTCAACACTACTGATAGCCACTGCAATGTTGACGGGTTCCCCTGCAATCCCAGCCAGCGAGCTTCGCTCGGGAACTTCAATTCCCAATTGCGGCAGCGCCGTAGGCGTAGGCGTCAGCGTTGGTGTTGCCGTCGTTGTCGGCGGAGCGGTTGCCTCGGATGTGGGAGTCGGAGTTCCCGTAGGGTAGATCGCCTGCGTGTCGATCATTGGCTGCGGCGCTGCCACTACACCCACAACTTTGCCCCCATTCCCGCCGCCCGACCCCATGAGCACGAATACGGCGCCGCCGGCAGGCGCCAGGATTATCGTGTGCTGCACACTGGTCAATGTGTAGGGCTCGTCCCCTTCCGAAAGTCCCGGAATCAGAGCTGACAAGTGCAATGAGTGCGACCCACTGGCCCGGCCCGTAGTGTCCCACTCCAGGTTGACCGTTCCGCCATCCTGAGGTTGCGCTTTCGCCGCCGGTTCCGCGCAGTCCGGTGAGCCAGCGCATAGCCGCACTTCCAGGTCATCCACATCCTCCCACTCGCCGGCAACCGTAGCGGGTATGCCGATGGTGTCTCCGACTACACCCGCCCTTGGCGCTGTTGTCGATACGCTCAACTCCACCTCAGGCAGTGGCGTCGGGGTTGGCGTGGCCGCCGGCGTCGGCGTATTAGTCGGTGTAGGTTCCGGCGTAGGTGTCGGGGTGTTGGTAGGCGTGGGTGTAGGCGTAGGAGTATGAGTAGGGGTTGGCGTGAGCGTAGGTGTCGGTGTAGCTGTAGGTGTGGCGGTAGGCTCCTCAGTAGGTTCCGGCGTGGGTGTTTCGGTCGGCTCAGGCGTGGGCGTTGGCTCTTCAGTAGGTTCCGGCGTAGGCGTCGGTGTATTAGCCGGCTCTACGGGGGGATCGTTAACGATGTTGATGTATTGCCCGGAAGTAACCGTGTTATTTGATAGATCAACGTCCGTAAAGCCCTCAGGCCCATCGATTCTCACCGTGGCAACTACGTACTCTTTGTCAGCATTTGGATGCCGGCCGAGATCCCAAACAACTCGGATATACTCATGCCCATTACTAGCTCCGATTTCGCATCCGTCCAGGCAAGCGTATTCGTCCGGGTTGGAATCTTTGTTTTGAATTAACGCATTGCTTACAGAGCCACGAAGTTCAACAGTAATTGTGAGGTCCGTGCAACTGTCGTTGTAGAGGTTATAGTAAATCTCGACGTTCTCTTCACCCGCGTAATCTGGAGGGTCTTTGAGTGGGCCTTGATTGTCAGGATCGCCCAAGCCCCAGTTTGGATCGATATAGATGCTCACGTCATCAGTGCCGGTGCACGTCCCTTGCGCCACCGCCGCCGCCGGCGCGCTATCGGGCGCGAGCGCATCGCCCACGGCAGGCTGCGGAACCAGCAAGGCCGGCAGGAATACACCCAGAATTGCGGTAGTGGCCGCTGCCGACAGGACCGCCCATTTCAGGATTGACGGCATGGCTGCGCTCGGCGGAGCTCCGGCACACCGCCTACGGCTTGTCGTACAGCAGCATTACCACGCCGGCCGCCGACTCGCCTTCGCTAACTTCAACAGTCATCTGGTGCAAGCTGGTTTTGAGTGCGTTGTCCTCATCATACTCACGCTCCAAGACTACTGACGATACAGCCAATAGTCGTGGAGCCGTGGTTTTCACTTCCCCTGCGTCAACTCGCACCTTAGCCCACTCTGAAGTATTGCCACGGTCCAAGTTAGAGGCGATCACCACCGCCGCCGAAGCTCGAATCTCCTTGATGGTGCGCGGGATGACGAATTTGACCGGGCTAGACTCCCCGCCGATATTGACGGCGCTGAACAGGGCAAAGGCGTCGCAGTTCTCGTTCTCCCAGTCATAGTAGGCGACCGAGGAGTGCCCCACTCGCGCCGCGCTAGCGTCGTTGGCCTTCAGAACCTCGTTGATCGCCAACACTAGCAGATTGTTTGCGAGCTCCGCGTTCCCCGTGGTATCACCCACGGATTTGTACTTCCAGATTGCCGCCGCCGGCTTGCCAGTGGGCAAATAGGCCACGATCCAGCCCTGATCGTCGAAATATACCGTCACGTTCTCGGTGGGCTTGGGACTGACAAAGGCGGCGTACATCGGGAGTCTTACGATGCCGAAGTTCAACCCCAGCTCAACCAGACCACCCGCTTCCCTGATTTCGGACTCCTTAGGATCCGACGTCAACGCATTGGCGATTGCCTTTACATTCAAACGCGGTTCGGAGTCCCCGCCATCCGGGACGCCAACCCGGTAGTATGCGGAAAACCCCGCTTCCTCCTCGGGAAATGCCGTGTCGGAGTCGGCTTTCGCAGCAGCGAAACCCAATGGCGGAGCCAGCGACTGAAACTCGGTGGGTTGCGAGCGCGTATGAGCGCTTTCCGCAATGTGTGGATATAACCACCAGGTCGCGACGAAAAAGGCCATGCCTATTGAAAAAGCTGTTATGAGACGTATGGTTTGTATAATGATTGCAGTCTTCATGATGGCGCGGAATTTAGCAGCCAATAATCCTTATGTCAAGCGCATCATGCTGCTTGCTAAGTTAACCTGAAAAAGGGCAACCTTGTGGTTGCCCCCAATCCCGCTGATCGCTGAATCCGGCGAGTCCTGATTCTGGGCTGTCGGCGCGTTCAGCCCCCACCGGGCGGCGGCAGAGGCCCGTGGCCCCGACCGTTGCCGTTTCCATTTCCGCCGTAGTCGCCGTAGTCCGTATCGCTGAACACTCGAATCTCCGTGCCTTGGAACACGTGGTACATGTGCGAGTCCCGCTCCGTGCCCACGGTGTTCAGCATATCGGCGTCGATGTCCGAAATGATCTCCTCAATCTGTTCCGCCGTGACCTGTTGCTCAACCGCGATGGCGATGTGGGCGATGCCGGGCATGAAGTGCGTGTCGATGCGGCCCACCGTCGTTTCCCCGTCCAGGATCAGGTACGCCTCGGAGTTGGCGGTGCGGACTTCGCGCTCGTAGTCGAAAGGCATCGGGTCTTCACTCACTCACGGACCTGGCCGGTGCCGCGCACGATCCATTTGTAGGTGGTCAGTTCCCGCAACCCCAGCGGGCCGCGCGCGTGGAATTTCTGTGTGCTGATTCCCACCTCCGCGCCCAGCCCGAACTGCGCGCCGTCGGTGAACCGCGTGCTGGTATTGTGGTACACCGCCGCCGCGTCCACCTCGCTGAGGAACCGGCTGGCGGCGTCGGCGTCGTCCGTCACGATGGCTTCGGAGTGGCCGGAACCGTAGTCCTCGATGTGCGTCAGCGCGTCGTCCAGGCTGTCCACCACCTTGACCGACGCGATCAGCGCCAGAAATTCCTGGCCGAAATCCTCCGGCTCGGCCGGTACGACGTTCAACCCGTTTCCCGGCCCCAGGATGCTCAACGCCCGGTGGTCGCAGCGCATCTCCACTCCGGCGCCGTTCAGCTGGGCCGCGATCTCCGGCAGGCACCGGGCAGCCGCTTCGGAGTGCACCAGCACCGTATCCAGCGCGTTGCACACCGTGGGCCGCTGCACCTTGGCGTTGAACACGATGCGCGCCGCCATCTCGGTATCTGCGTCCCGGTCAACATAAGTGTGGCAAACCCCCACGCCGCCGGTTATCGCCGGCATAGTCGCTTTCTCTGCCACCAGGTTAATCAATGCCGCTCCGCCCCGGGGTACTACCAAGTTGATGTACTGCTTCATGCCCAGCATCACGTCCACCAACGCCCGGTCGGTGTCGGCTACGAATTGCACGGCGTCGGTGGGCAGGCCGGCCTCGCCGATGGCCCGGTGAATCAGCGACACCAGCGCGGTGTTGGAGCGCAGCGTCTCCTTGCCGCCCCGCAGAATGCAGGCGTTGCCCGATTTCAGCGCCAGCGAAACGATGTCGGTGGTCACGTTGGGCCGGCTCTCGTAGATGCTGGCGAGCACGCCCAGCGGCACCCGCCGCTTTTCAACCTCCAACCCGTTTTCCAGGGTGAAGGATTCCATCAACTCGCCCACCGGGTCCGGCAGCGCGGCCACTCCGCGCACGTCCGCCGCCATTCCGTTCAATCGCTCCGGCGTCAGCAGCAGCCGGTCGAGAAAGGCGTCGTTGATTCCGGCGTCTTTCGCGTCCCGGTAGTCCGCCTCATTTGCCTCCAGCACCGGCCCCTGCTCGGCTTCCAACGCCTGGGCGATGTTCTCCAGCGCATGGTTTCTTGCATCCGACGCCTGCTGCGCCAACGTCGCCGATGCCGCCTGCGCCGCCTTTCCCTGTTGATAAAGTCGCTCGGTCGAGTTCAAGACTTCCCCCTTGTCACAACAAAACCAGGTTGTTTCGATGCACCACTTCCTGGCCGTAGTGGTAGCCCAGCGCGTCCACGATGCGGTCGGAGCGCAGCCCCCGGATTTTCGCAACGTCGCCGGCCGGGTAATTCGCCATCCCGCAGGCTATGTGGTTCCCATCGGGGTCGGAGATGTAGATGATGTCGCCGCGTTCAAAGCTGCCCACTACGCTGCGCACTCCCGCCGGCAGCAGGCTCACGCTGTTGCGGCGCAGAGCCGATACGGCTCCATTGTCCACCACTACTTCGCCCCAACCGCTGTCGCCCACGCAGCTCAGCATCCAGCGTTTCCGCGCCTCCAGCTTGCTGCTGGCCGGACGGAAGTACGTCCCCACCGGCTCACCCCGCGCGGCTCTCACCACTACGTCCGGGTCCCGGCCGCGACAGATGCTCATGGCGATGCCCGAGGTAGTAACCAACCTGGCCGCGTCCAGTTTCGTGGGCATACCGCCGCGCGCCCAGGCGTTGCGATGATGTCCCGCCATGGCGACCACCGTGTCGTCCACAAAATCCACGGTGTCGATCCGCGTCGCCGTGGCATCCGATTTGGGATCCGCGGTGTACAGGCCGTCCACGTCGGAGAGAATCACCAGCAGGTCCGCGTCGATCAGCGTCGCGATAAGCGATGACAAACGGTCGTTGTCGCCGAACACCTCCCCGATTTCGTCGGCGGCCACCACGTCGTTTTCATTGACGATGGGCAGGATCCCCAGGTCCAGCAACGAGAGCAGCGTGTTGCGGATGTTCAAGTACGATTGGCGTTGCGCCATATCCTTGATGGTCAGCAACACCTGGGACGTTACGACGCCACGCTGCTCGAACAGGCCGGCATACATGCTCATCAGCCGGCTTTGCCCCAATGCCGCCAGCACTTGCCGCGTGGGGATGTCGGGAATCGCCGGCACCGCCACCCGTTCCGCCAGCGCCTGGCGTCCCGCCGAAATGGCTCCTGACGTGACCAGCAGCACCTGCATCCCGTCAACCGACGCCAGGCGGGAAATCTGGTCCGCCAGGCTCGCCATCACGTCGGTATCGAGCCCGCCGTCCGCACTGCCGCCGGCCAGCACGTTGGTCCCCGCCTTCACCACAATGCGCCGGTAGGCCGCTTGTCCGCGCGGCGCGGATTCTCGACCGGCAGTCGCCTCCGTCGAGGTGTAACCGGGATTGTTCCGCACTGTGGTCATGGCGTCTAACAACCAAGCTCCAATATATGTGAATTGTATCACGCACGGCTCCCATCACCCGCAAATTCTCTTGAATCGCGAGGCCCGTCGGACGTACAATGTCCCTACGGGGCTGTCTGCCGGACAGTCCCGCGTCGGCGTGTTTAACCACGGCCGGCGAAAATCTGACGCTACGGAAACGACATGGCATTAACCGGACTCCTCTCCCTGCTCGGCGCTCAGCCCTGGCTGCAACGCCACCTCCGCAATCTGAACGCGCCCAACGCCCGGGCCACGCTGACCATCCATTCCGACCACCAGCCGCTCTACCTGTCCGCCCTCTGGCAACTCCGGCAACGGCCGGTCGTCGTCATCGCTCCCCGGCTGGACGATGCCCGCCGCCTCCACGACCAGCTTCTGGCCTACCTTGGCGACGCTGCGCCGGTGTACCTGCTGCCCGAACCGGAGGTACTGCCCTTCGAGCGGCTCTCCGTGGACTCCCGTACCGGCAACCAGCGTCTGGCCGCCCTCGCGTCTCTGGCCGCTGCCCGGGAGGCCGGCGATGACGCGCCGCCTCCCCTGGTGGTGGCGTCGGTTTCGTCGGCCCTGCGCCTCACCATCCCGCCGGCCCTGGCGCTGGGACGCCATCCGTCTTTCGATAACACCGGCTCCTTGACCAGGGGCCAGCGGATCCGCTCCCTCGACAACACCCTCGCGGCGTGGGTGCAGCTGGGCTACCGCCGCGAACCACAGGTCGACACTCCCGGCTCCTTCAGCCTGCGCGGCGGAATCCTCGACGTTTTCCCGCCCAATGCCGACCTGCCCTACCGCATCGAACTCTGGGACGACGAGATTGACACCATCCGCCGCTTCGACCCCGGAACCCAGCGTTCCATCTCCGACGCCGACTCGCTGAGCGTGATCGCCGCCGGCGAACAGCTCACCGACCTCTGCGACCCCGCCGTGTTCGACCAACGCCGCAGCCGCATCGACCTCTCGCCCTGCTCCGGCCCGTCCGTCGCCAGATTCCAGGAAGAGCTGGGCAATTTACTGACCGACCCCAACCCGGAGGTCCTGTCGTTCTACAACGGCCTGCTCAACTCCCACACCCTGGCTGACTACATACCCGACGACGCCATCCTGGTGCTGGACCGTCCGGCCCGTCTCGCCGGTGAGGCCGAAGAGCAGGAGGCCAGGTACGAGCAGCAGCGCGCCAATCGTCAAGGCCGAGGGGAACTGCCCTACGGTTTCCCGTCGCCGGCCGCAGACTGGGCGACCGTTCGCGGCCAACTGGAACAGTCCGGCGTCGCCACCGTGGGCATCCTCCGCTGGGGCACCGACGAAGATTCCCGCCTCGTGGATACCCTCCCCGATACCCTGGCCGGCCTGCCCGCCTTCACCGACGACACTGCGGCGCGCATCTCTGACGACGGTGCCGTCGTCGCCGTCACCCAGCACGCCGGCCGCCTCGGCGAACTCCTGGAGGAGGCCGGCGTGTCGTCCAGTATCGTTGAAGACCTGCCGGCCCGCCCCCGCGCCGGCCGCGTCTATCTGATGCACGGCGCGCTCCGCAAGGGATGGCAGGTTGGAGCCGGCGGGAACGCGCCGCCCGTTGCCGTGTATAGCGACGCCGAGCTGTTCGGCACCGTCAAGCAGCGCAGCTACCGCCCGCCCAGTACCCGCCGCGACCTGGGCGACGCCGTTTCCCTCACCGACCTGACGCCCGGCAGCTACGTCGTGCATATCGACCACGGCGTCGCCAGGTTCGTCGGCACCACGCACCTGGAATCTACCGACGACGACCGCGAGTATCTTGTGCTGGAATACGCGGACGACGACCGGCTCTACGTGCCCACCGAACAGCTCGACCGCCTGGGCGCCTACGTCGCCGCCACCGACCACGCGCCCACTTTGACCCGGCTCGGCGGCGGCGAATGGCAGCGCATCAAGGATCGCGCCGGCAGCGCCGCCCGCGAGATCGCCGCCGAACTCATCCGCCTGTACGCCACCCGCGAAACCGTCGCCGGCCACCGCTTCGGCCCCGACGCTGCGTGGCAGCGCGACCTGGAAGACTCTTTCCCCTACGTGGAAACTCCCGACCAGCTCCGCGCCGCCGATGAAGTCAAGACCGACATGGAGGCATCCAAGCCCATGGACCGCCTGATCTGCGGCGACGTGGGCTACGGCAAAACTGAGGTCGCTCTGCGCGCGGCTTTCAAGGCCGTCAATGAGGGCATGCAGGTCGCCGTCCTGGTGCCCACGACGGTCCTGGCCCAGCAGCACTACGCCACCTTCTCCGAACGGCTTGCGCCCTATCCCGTCAAGGTCGAGGTATTGAGCCGGTTCCGCACCCATGGTGAACAGGCCGAAGTTGTCGAGGCGGCCAAATCCGGCGCGGTCGATATCGTCATCGGCACCCACCGCATCCTGCAAAAGGACGTCGGTTTCAACAATCTCGGGCTGGTCATCGTGGACGAGGAACACCGCTTCGGCGTCGCCCACAAGGAACGCCTCAAGCAGATGCGCGCCGAGGTGGACGTGCTCACCCTCACTGCCACGCCGATCCCGCGCACCTTGCACATGGCCCTGGCCGGCGTCCGCGACATGAG
Source organism: Dehalococcoidia bacterium (assembly GCA_022825745.1). Classification (GTDB taxonomy): domain Bacteria; phylum Chloroflexota; class Dehalococcoidia; order Lucifugimonadales; family UBA3495; genus Bin87. Next base: position 8,526 of record JAJDWF010000118.1, read on the forward strand.
CGTGATCCATACGCCGCCGGAGGAACGCCTGCCCGTCAAGACCTTCGTATCAGAGGACAGCGCCGACCTCGTCCGGGAGGCCATCCTGCGCGAACTGGAGCGGGATGGACAGGTCTTCTTCCTCCACAACCGTGTCCGCACCATTCAGCACGTGACCGAGGAACTCCAGAAGCTGGTACCCGAAGCTCGCTTCATCATCGGCCACGGCCAGATGCCCGAGTCCGAGCTTGAGGACGTTATGGTGGCCTTTTCCAACCGGGAGGCCGACGTGCTGGTCTGCACCACCATCATCGAGTCGGGCCTGGATATGCCCAACGTCAACACCATCATCATCGACCGGGCCGACCGCTTCGGCCTGGCCCAGCTCTACCAACTGCGCGGCCGGGTCGGTCGCGGCGACCACCGCGCTTACGCTTACCTGCTGCTTCCCGACAACCATGAGATCACCGAGACCGCCAGCCGGCGCATCCACGCCATCCTGGAGGCCAACGAGCTGGGCTCGGGATTCCGCATCGCCATGCGCGACCTGGAAATTCGCGGCGCCGGCAATCTCCTGGGCGCCGACCAGAGCGGCCAGATCCACGCCGTCGGCCTGAACCTGTACTCCGAGTTACTGGCCCAGGCCGTCCAGGAACTCGATGACGAGGACTCCGGCGGCGCTTCAACCGAAACTGCCCCGCCGCCTCGCATCGACCTGCCCGTGCCGGCTGCGATTCCCACCGACTACATCGCCCACCTGCCGGCGCGCCTGGCCTTCTACCAGCGCCTTTCCAACATCACCGACCGCGAGCACATCCCAACCGTCCGAGCCGACATGCAGGACCGCTTCGGCCCATTGCCTCCCATGGTGGAAAACCTGCTGGCCGTCACCGACCTCCGCTGCCTGGGCGCAACTGCCGGCGTGGAGTCAATCGTCGGCGGTGGCGACGGCATCGTGACCGTGGTGTTCCGCCAGCCCGTGGGCGACGCCCGGTTCGCCCTGCAGAACAAGATGGGCACCGGCATCCGCGTGGGCCGGCGCGATATGGAAATCCGCACGTCCGGCGATGCCGACCACGGCCTGGCCCGCATCGCTCGCGCCCTGCGCCGTGTCGTGTCCTTTGTCGCCGAGATGCAGGAGGCTCTCGCCGCTGCCAACACCGCCTCATCCGCCGCCGACAACTCCCCATACGCTCATGGTGAGCCTGTCGAACCACCGCCCGTTCCGGAAAACGGCAGCTCCGCTAAGCCTCCTCGTTCCCGCTCTCGCCGGCGTCGGCGTCAGCCGCAAGGGGTTGCCGCTGATTGACGCCATCGTTGCGCCCGGTGCTGTTCCGACGCAGCCGGCGTACCGCAAAGACGGCCCCGGCCGCGGCTCCCGCGACTACCACAACTCCCACAATCACCGCGACGGCGATCCAGGCCGCTTCCGAGCTGTCCCCGGTGTACACGTTAACCGTCAGCCGCGCGTTGGGCGCAGCGTCCGCCGGACCCTGACCTACCGAGTGGAATTCCCAATTCTCGGCATCGCCCAGCGTCGTGCCAAAGTCCATGACGTTCCGCAGGTCAGACGCCCGGACAATCAACTCCATGTGGACGTTCTCACTCTCGCCGTTATCCCAGCGCGATTCGTTCCAGCTCTCCGCGTAGCCGCCCAGGGATTCCGCGCGGGCGCGAATTTCGCCCGCCACCGCGATGGGTTCCGCCGCCGACAGCGACAGCGATGCCGCGGAGTCAACGTTGGAGCGAATGGTCAGCGACAACCTGGCGTTCGGGGTATCCCCAACCGGCGCGGGACCCACCGAATTCAGCCGGCGCTCCGACGGCTCGCCCAGGGTCGCGGCGTAGTCCATCAAACCGGCCAGGTCCACCGGCTTCACAAACGCCGCCAGCTCCACTACCTGCCCGCGCCCTTCCTGGTACTCGCGCTGCCCTCCGACGTAACCGTTCAAAGACTCCACCTGTCCGGCGATGGCGTCGGCCGTAGCCCCCGGGTCGCCAACCGCCAGCGTCAACGACCCGTTGGGCGGGTCGCTGGCGAACCGGCCCGGCAGGTGCAGGTTGACCCGGATCAGTGACGCCGCCACCCGGTTCTCCAGGTTCCGCTGCGCCGCCGCCACGCTCTCGATGTCCGCCCGCACTTCGGAGATGCGACGCTCAATGTCAATCACGTCCTCCACCGTCGCCGCGTTCTCCAGCAGCACGATCAGCCGCTCCTCCTGTACCTTCCACGCCTCCATCCGCGCCTCGTTGTCGATCAGCCGGTCGGTAACATCCGTTGACGACACCCCCTCGTCGGTGACGCGCCCCAACGCCCGCAGGGTCTGCATCGCGTCGTCGAACCGGTCCGCCGGCACCCGCACGTTGATGTTCGCAGTGCGATAACCCGCCTCACCGACAATATCCGCCGACTCAACCCAGCCGCCTCTTTGCGCCGCTATCGTCTCAACCTGCCGCACCATGCTGTCGATTTCGTTCACTTCCAGGCTGACCCACGCCTCCACGATCAGCTGCCGCCCGCTCTGCTGCTGCAACGAGCTGGACTCGCTGGCGCCGTCGGCCCCGGCGGGCCCGGGGGCGCCCGGCGGCCCGGCGGAGCTTTCCGACTCTTGAACGGCCATCGCTGCCGCAGGTATCGATGTCGGCGCGGCCTGTGGTTGCGCCGGTGCTTGCATCTGCGCTGCTGGCCCTTGTGCCCCGGCTGCCCCTGGTGGCCCGGAAGAATGCACCTCTTGCACCGCCAGGTCAGACGAGGGGAAGGATGCCGGCGCCGACTCCAAGGAATCGCCGCAACTCAAAGCTATCGCCATCAGCCCGATAGTCAACAAAACCACCGGCAGCACCCGTCGCCATCTTCCAGTTCGCATTATCAAATCCCCCAACGTCATTACCCTCCATACGGATTATACCGCCGACCGGACTCACAACCGCCGTTACCGCGTTCGCGGGAATCAAGCGTCTTGGTCCCTTATTTCAAGGGTAATCGGAGACGGTATGCTATAATCCAAATCGTAGTCGGGGTGTAGCGCAGTGGCTAGCGCGCCACGTTCGGGACGTGGAGGTCGGTGGTTCGAATCCACTCACCCCGACCATTGCTATGCCCACACGGAGGGATAGCATGACGCGTCGCAGTTTCTGGGCCTGGGGCAACGAGGATCGGGAGCCAACGTCGGCGGATTACGCCGCAATGGCCCAGCGAATCCACCAACGTTACGGCGTCGCGCTGGACGCGCCCCGGCCTCCCACCGACGCCGACCTGAACCTGCGCGCGCCCCGCATCCTGCCCCATCCGCTGGTCGCCGATTTCTGCTCCACCGACGACCACGACCGCGCCGCCCATACCTACGGGCGCAGCTTCCGGGACCGTATCCGGGCGTTCGACTGCCGGTTCCCCAACCCGCCGGACGTCATCGCCTACCCGCGCAATGAGTCCGAACTGACCACCGTTCTGGACTGGTGCTCCAACTCCAACATCGTCGCCATACCCTACGGCGGCGGCAGCACCGTCGTCGCCGGCGTGGAGCCGCCGGAGGCCGACGCGGTGGTCACCATCGACCTCACCCGTCTCGACCAGGTGCTGGAGATTGATGACACCTCTCGCGCCGCTCGCATCCAGGCCGGCGTGCTGGGGCCGGCGTTGGAGGCGCAGTTGCGTCCCCATGGGTACACCCTGCGCCACTTCCCCCAGAGCTTCGAGTTCTCCACCCTGGGCGGCTGGATCGCCACCCGCAGCGGCGGTCACTATGCCACCAACCACACCCACATCGACGACTTCGTGGAATCCGTCCGCATGGTTACGCCGTCGGGCGTGTGGGAATCCCGCCGGCTCCCCGGCAGCGGCGCCGGCCCGTCGCCCGACCGCATGGTCATCGGCAGCGAGGGCATCCTGGGCGTCATCACCGAGGCGTGGATGCGAATCCAGGCCCGGCCCCGTTACCGCGCCTCCGCCGGCGTCGTGTTCGACGGCATGGCCGCCGCATCCGAAGGCGCGCGCCTCATCGCCCAGGCCAAGCAGTGGCCGGCCAACCTGCGGATGCTCGACCCGGGCGAGGCCCAGGACTTCGCCGGACTGGATGGTCAACAGGCGTTGCTCATCATAGGGTTTGAGGCCGCCGAACTGCCCCAGGGCGAGAACATCCGCCAGGCCGTCGCCATCGCCCGCGATGCTGGCGGCTCCATCGACGAGGACGCCATCGTCATCGCCGACGCCGCCGAGCGGTCCGACTCGACGGCGGGACGGCAGGGCGCGGTTGGCAACTGGCGCAACTCGTTCATCAACGCACCGTACGAGCGCAACGCCACCATCGGCTTCGGCATCGTCGCCGAGACCCTGGAAACGTCCATAACCTGGGAACGCTGGCCGGCCATGGACGAGATGGTTCGCTCCGCATTGCAGGACGCGCTGCAACGAACCTGCGGAGGCGGCCGCGTGTCCTGCCGGTTCACCCACGTCTATCCCGACGGCCCCGCTCCCTACTACACCTTCGAAGGCTTGGGCCAAGTCGGTGGTGAACTGGAAGCCCACGCCGAAATCAAGCAGGCCGCGTCCGACGCCGTGATGGCCGCCGGCGGCACCATCACCCACCACCACGCCGTGGGTCGCGCCCATCGTCCCTGGTACGACGGCCAGCGTCCCGACCCCTTCGCCGAAGCGCTGCGCTCCGTCAAGAAAGCCCTTGACCCCAACAGCATCCTCAACCCCGGCGTCCTCATCGACCCCTAAACCTGAAAACCGGAGGGATACCAATATGCGAGGCGTAGTTTTCACCGGAGATCGAGAGGTAGAAATCCGCACCCTGCCGGACCCGCATCCCGGCCCCGGCGAGGTGGTGATCCAGATGAAGGCATCGGGGCTGTGCGGCAGCGACCTGCGACACTACCGCGCGCCCAAGGCCGAGCGCGGCGACCCGGCCAACCTGAAAGTAGCCGGCCATGAGCCCTGCGGCGTCATCGCCGAAATTGGCTCCGGCGTTACGGAAGTGGCGGTGGGCGATAGTGTGATGATGCACCACTACACCGGCTGCCGCGCCTGCACCATGTGTCGCATCGGCTACACGCAGATGTGCCTGAACGGTTCAACCGTGTACGGCACCGGCGCCAACGGCGGCCACGAGGACTACCTGATCTGCCCCGCCTACACCTGCGTCAAGATGCCCGACGGCCTGGACTTTGACGAGGGATCGGCCTGCGCCTGCGGCACCGGCACGGCGTTCCACGCGCTGAAGCGCTTGGACCTGGCCGGCGACGACACCATCGCCATCTTCGGACAGGGTCCCGTGGGCGCCAGCGGCACCATGTTCGCCAAGGCCATGGGCGCCCGCGTCCTCGCCGTGGACGTGGACTCGGAACGGCTGGACTTGGCCCAGCGTCTCGGCGCCGACGTCTGCATCGACGCCAGCAACCAGAACCCGGTGGAGGCCATCCGCGAACTGACCCACGGCGAGGGGACGCCGGCCGCCCTGGACTGCACCGGCCGGCCCGAGGCCCGGATCAACGCCGTCGATTCCGCCATGCTGTGGGGCCGCGTGTGCTTCGTTGGTGAGGGCAATACCACCACCTTCGACGTCAGCCCCCAGATCATCCACAAGCAGTTGACCATCGTCGGCTCGTGGACGTTCAGCCTGAATGGGCTGGAAGAGGTGGCCCGGTTCGTGGTTGACCGGCAGGTGCCGCTCAAGGAGCTTTTCACCCACCGGTACACGCTGGACGATGCGGACGCCGCCTACAAGCTGTTCGACGCCGGCGGCACCGGCAAGGTGTGTTTCACCTGGGATTAGGGTCCCCGGCAAGCGCCAAACGCTGCCTAGGCGGTCAGCTTGGGCAGCACCTTCTTGTTGAACAGCCTGAGCGACGCGGTTTGCATGTCGTCGGGCATCAGGTTGCCGTAGTTGATTTCGTAGATGAGCTGATCTAGGCCCAGGTTTTCTTCCAGTTCGGCCAGGCGCTCGGTCACCGCATCCGGCGTGCCGTACACCACCTTGTCCCGCAGCCAGTCGTCGTAGTCCATGCCCAGGATGATGCGGCTCTGCTCGCCCCAGTCGCCGGTGGTGCCGGCGCGGCCGGCGTAGGAGCCGACCCGCTCGCCCAGGCGGGTTATCGAGTTCATGGCCGACTCCATCGGATTGCGGTACGCCGCCTCTGCATCCTCGTTGACGTAGATAGGCACCCGCAGTCCGACCTTGCCATCGCCGGGATGGCCCGCCGCTTTCCAGGCGGCGCGATATTCGGACATCGGCCCCGCCAGATCGTCCAGCGTGAATACGCGGGACGGGTTAACGATGAGGGGGTAGCCCATGGCTCCGATGATGGGAAAACTCTCGGCGGAGGTTACGCCGACGGTGATCGGTGGGTGAGGCTGCTGGTACGGCCTCGGCGTGACCGTCAGTTCGTCGCAGGAATAATGCTCCCCATGGAATGAGAAAGTTTCCTCAGTCCAGGCCGTCTTGACGATCTCAAGGAATTCGTCGAAACGGCTGCGGCTCTCCTCAAAGGTGACGTTGAACCCCTCGTGGACGTTGGGGAAAGTGCCCCGACCCACGCCCAGCTCAACCCGCCCGTCGCTGATGTGGTCCAGGGTGGCCATCTCCTCGGCAACCCGTATCGGATGGCCCAACGGCAGGCAGTACACGGCCGTCCCGATGCGCATCGTGTGGGTCTTGGCGGCGATGGCAGTGGCGATCATCACCGGCGACGCCAGCACCCGCTCCATGTTGAAGTGGTACTCGGCCAGCCAGACGGAAGCCACCCCCAGGTCTTCGGCTTCCTGCACCAGCCGGAACGACTGGGTGAAAGCGTCGTGATGGTCGCCGTCGATGGGGCGGGGAAATTCAAGGAACAGTCCGTATTCCATACCTGTTCTCCTTTCGCGATACTCACTTCGTCATTCCCGCGAAAGCGGGAAACCAGTCGTTGCCGGCAGCCGATTGCTAAACCTGCGAGCCTTGTATGCGCCGCTCCTGCCCCTCCCACTCTTTGTCGCGCAGGATGTACTTCTGGATTTTGCCCGTCGCAGTCTTGGGCAAATCGCCGAACTCGACGCTCTTGGGCGCTTTGAAATGGGCGATGCGGTCCCGGGTGAAGTTGATGATTTCCTCGGCGCTCACCGCGCCGCCGTCCCGGGGCACCACGAACGCCTTGGGCACCTCGCCCCACCGGTCATCGGGTACGCCGACGACGCATACCTCCAGAACCGATGGGTGCTCCATGATGACCTTTTCGACTTCCTGGCTGGAAATGTTTTCGCCGCCGGAAATGATGATGTCCTTGGAGCGGTCCTGAAGCTCGATGTAGCCATCGGGATGCCAGACGGCCAGGTCGCCGGAGTGGAACCAGCCGCCCCGAAAGGCCTCGGCGGTGGCGTCGGGATCATTGTAATAGCCTTTCATCACCGCGTCGCCCTGCATGACCACCTCGCCCATGGTCTCGGTGTCGCGGGGAACGTCGGCCATGTTCTCATCCACCACGCGCAACCCCGTCCCGTACACCATGAACGGAACTCCCTGACGGGCCTTGACGCGGGCCAGTTCGTCGGATGGCAGCGAGTCCCAGTCGGGTTGCGGCGCGGCCACGGTGCAGGGGCCGTAGGTCTCGGTGAGGCCGTACACGTGGATGATCTGCGCGCCCATGCCTTCGATGGTGCGTATCACCTGCGGAGCCGGCGGCGCGCCGGCGGTCATGATGGTCAGGCCCGACAGGTCGGCGGACGCCGCTTCCGGCGCGGCGTACAGGCCGGTCAGCACAGTGGGCGCGGCGCACAGGTGGGACACCGATTCCTCCCGAATCAGGCGATACACCTCGGCCGGGTCCACACGGCGCAGGCACACATGGGTGCCGCCCACGGCGGTGACCGCCCAGGGGAAGCACCACCCGTTGGCGTGGAACATGGGCAGCGTCCACAGGTAAATGCTGCGCCAGTTCATGCCCATTTCCATGGCCTCGCCCAGCGCGTTCAGGTAGGCACCGCGCGGCGTGTACTCCACGCCCTTGGGCATGCCCGTGGTGCCGGAAGTGTAGTTGATGGTAAGGGTGTCGGTTTCTGATGCCGTTCCTGGCAGCGAGGCGAGGGGCTCCACGCCGGCCAGCCACCCTTCGTACTCCAGGCTGGGAATGTCGCCAGCCAGCGGTACGGTGTCGCGCACCTGCACGTAGGTCTCAACGCCGGGGCAGTCGTCCCGAAGCTGCCGCACTGTATCCGCCAACTCCGAATCGAATACCAGCGCCTTCGCCCCCGAATGGTTGAGGATGTAGGCAATCTCGCGCGCCGACAGACGTATGTTGAGCGCCACAAGCACCGCGCCGATGCCCATGGGCGCAAAATTGGCTTCCAGCATGGATGGCAGGTTGGGCAGCAGATACGCCACTCGGTCGCCGGCTCCGACGCCGACGCTTTGCAGCGCGGCGGCGTGGCGACGCACCCGCTCGTAGAACTGGGCGTAGGTGGTGACGCCGCCGTTGTAGATGCAGGCGGCCTTGTCCGGATAGACGGACGCGCTGCGCTCCAGGAAGAGCAACGGGCTGAGGTTGGCGGATGTGGCGCTGGTCAACATGCGACGGTCTCCGAATCACGCTAATTGTCATTGGGTCACGGCGTCATTCTGTACCGTGCGGCCCGAAATGTCCAGAACGGCGCGTTGTGTGCGGCGTGGTATCATGCCGAAAACATGGAAGAGGTTGCGAGATGACTACGCAGATAGCGCCGGTTTCCGAAGTGGGGCGAGTTACCTATCTGGACCCAACGGGGTTTGTTCACCAGGTGGAACGGCAATTGACGCCACGGCTGGATTCCGTAGCCGGCAAGGTTGCCGGGTTAATGGACAACGGCAACGACACGTCCAGCTACTTTTTCAACAGCCTGGCGGAGACGCTGGAGCGGGATTACGGCGTGGCAAAGGTGGTCCTGCGCACCAAGTTCACCTCCACGCGGCCGGCGGAATCCGCGCTGATTGATGAAATCGAGCAGGAAGCCGACTTTCTGATTGCCGGCGTGGCGCTTTGAGGGTCCTGCACGTCGGGCAGTATGCTCGACGCGGTGAACTTTGAGGACCGCGGCAAGCCGGCGGCGGTGGTTACAACCAGCAATTTCGTCAGGCTGGCCGGTTCGCTCGCCCGCGCCAATCACCTGGAAGAGTTGCCGCTGGTGACCATACCGCACCCTTTGGGCGACCCTCAGGCGGCGGCAAACCGAGCACGAGAGGTGGCGGCACAGGTGGTAGCGGCGGTAACGTCGGGATAAGCGACCGATGCTTAACCGGGAACAAGCTACCCGCCTGACCGGCCTGGATACCGTTCAGGGCGCGCTGGACACCATCGAGACCTATTTCGAGAACGGCTGGACGGACGGGCTGCCCATCGTTCCGCCTACCGAAGCCGCCGTGGCTGACTTCGTGGCGGCGTCCGGACGCGACGGTTCGGAAGTGCTGGGCCTGATGCCGCCGCGCATGGGCGTGGTGACGGTTGAGGCCGCCGCCACCAACGCGGTGATGGCGGGTTGCCGTCCCGAATACATGCCGGTGGTGCTGGCGGCGCTGGACGCGGCCCTGGACCCCCGGTTCGACATCCGAGGCTTGCAGGCTACCAGCGACCCGGCCGCGCCGCTGGTGATCGTCAGCGGCCCGGTGGTGGAGCAGGTCGGGATCAACCACGGCGTCGGACTGTTCGGACACGGCAGCCGGGCCAACGCCACCATCGGGCGCGCGCTGCGGCTGATGATGATCAACCTGGGCGACGGCCGGCCGGACACCGGCGACAAGTCAACGCTGGGCTCGCCGTCCAAGTATTCCTACTGCATCGGCGCGGACGTTGCTTCGCCCTGGACGCCGATTCACACCGATTTCGGGTACGACGCCGACGAGAGTTGCGTTACGGTGTTCGCGGCGGACGCGCCCCGGGGCAACAACCCGGGCGGCTCCGGCAGCATGGAATTCGCGCTATGGATTCTGGCTGACTCGCTGCGGAACCTGAACCACAACATGATCCACGGCGGGCACATGCTGGCGGTACTCAGCCCGCTGATCGCCCAGGGGTTGGCCGAAGAGGGCTGGACGAAGCGAGACGTGCAACTGTACCTCTACGAAAAGGGACGTATCCCGATTGAACGAGTGCGCCGGTACAAAGACCTGCGCTACGGGCGCAACGTGGAAGCGGGCGAGCCCTACTTCTGGCCCAAATGGCTCGACGCGGAGGACCCCACCGAACCTAACCCCAGGCTCCCCGTAGTCCGCGACCCCGACAACATAATGATCGTGGTGGCCGGCGACCCGGCTCGCTCCCGCTCCGCCTACTGCCCGCCGCGCCCCTACAACCCACCGGTGACCAAGCCGGTGCGGATGCCGGAGTAGTGCATCAACTGTCCATGTGCTACGATTTTGTATCCACATGCACAGGCTAAGTGACCAACAGAGGCAAACCATGACCACCAAATCAACGCGCAAACTGCCGGAACCGCCGGAGATTGTCCTTACGCCGCTGGCCGTCGTGAGCGACAAGAACCAACTTACCGTTTCGGAAGGCGTTTTTGACGAGTTTCCGGACGCTGATTGCTTTGAGGTCACTATCGAGGACGGGCGGATAGTGCTGACGCCTTACCCTATCGTGACCGCCGATGACGTGCGCCTCAAGATAGCAGCTCTTGGTATCACTGAGGCAGACGTGGCTGAGGCTATCAGATGGGCGCGAGGACAATAAATGCCGTTGTTGCGCGTTGTCCTTGATACCAATGTGCTCGTGTCTGCATTGGTGTTTCGCTCTCCATCCGTCGCGTGGTTGCTCTCTGCGTGGCAGTCTCTGATGTTTATCCCTCTAGCGAGCCAGATTACGATGGCAGAGTTGGAACGTGTGTTGCGTCACCCGAAGTTCAACCTGTTTCGTGCGCAAGCGGAAGCGCTGATCGAAGACTACCGTCCTTGGTGCGAGATGGTCACCATTACCGAACCGCCGGATGTACCAGAATGCCGCGACCCCAGAGATCGGATGTTCCTGGAGTTGGCAGCAGCCGGACAGGCCGATGCTTTGGTCACCGGGGACGGCGACTTGCTGGCTTTGGCGCCGGCGTTTGCCGTGCCTATTATCACGCCAACCGAGCTGACGGCGCGACTGGAATATGACCGATTGGAAACCGATGACAATCGATAAAGGTGCAAAATGATAAATCACGAACGCGATTTCATCGGCTACGGCGCCAACCCGCCGATCATCCAGTGGCCCAACAACGCGCGTATCGCAGTCTCTGTAGTCGTTAACTACGAGGAGGGCAGCGAGACCTCGCTGCTTGACGGGGATGCGGCGCATGAGTCCAACAACGAAGTTCCCTCGCCTATCCCTGCCGGGCAGCGGGATTTGTTCAACGAGTCGTTTTTTGAGTACGGCAGTCGCGTCGGCGTCTGGCGCATTCTCAACCTGCTGGACAAGTACGACGTGAGGAGCACGTTTTTCTGCTGCGCGGTGGCCTTCGAGCGCAACCTGGAGGTGGCGCGGGCCGTGGTGGAGCGTGGGCACGAGGTGTGCGGGCATGGCTATCGCTGGGAGGAATATCACAGCAAGACGCGGGATGAGGAAGCGGAGGCGATTCGCAAGACGGTGGCATCGCTGACGGAAACAACCGGAGTTCGTCCGGTGGGCTGGTTCACGCGGTACGGGCCCAGCGTCAACACGCGGGAGTTGGTGGTCAACGAGGGCGGGTTCATCTACGACAGTGGTGTTTTCAACGACGACCTGCCGTATTACACGGAGGTTGGCGGGAAGCCCTGGCCGGTGCTGCCCTACAGCTTTGAGACCAACGATGCCCGGTTCTGGCGCGGCGGGCTGAACAGCGTCGGGGATTTCTACGAATACCTCAAGGACACCTTTGACGTGCTGTACGAAGAGGGCCGCACCCATCCCAAGATGATGTCGGTGGGGCTGCACTGCCGCATCGCGGGACGGCCGGCGCGGTCACGGGCATTGGACCGGTTCCTGCGGTACGCGAAGAGCCATCCGGGGGTGTGGTTCGCGCGGCGGGACGAGATTGCGCGGTGGTGGCTGGAAAAGTACCCGCCGGGGACGCTATAGGGGCGAGTGTGAAACCCGCCCCTGCGCCAGTTTATTGCCAGTCGTTCAGCTTGATGACAGTGAATACTGCGCCCTCTGCGTCGCTCAGCACCGCGAAACGGGCGAAATCGGCAATGTCCGCCGGACCGTGCACCAGGCCGCCGCCCAGTTCCTGCGTTTTGGCCACGGTAGCCTCCACGTCGTTCACGCCGAAATAAACGCCCCAGTTGGGCGGGACCGGTCCCCAGTCCTCTCCAATCTGCACGATGCCGCCCACCATCTGGTCGTTGACGGTCATCAGCCAGTACGGAAAGTCCTCAATGTTTTCGTCCAGCTTGATTTCCACGCCCAGCGTCTGCTGATAAAAATCCCTGGCCGATTCCGGGTTGGTTGTCGCCAGTTCGAACCAGCACAGCGCTCCCGGCTCCATCATCACGCCCGCTCCGGCGTGGGCCACGGGATACCACAACCGCAGGAACGCGCCTTCCCGGTCCTGGATAATGGCCATGCGGCCAACGTTGTGGTCGGGCATGGGCGTTACGTCCATGGGGCCGAAGACGACGGTTCCGCCGGCGGCCTGGGCGCGCTCCACCGCCGCCTCCAGGTCGTCAACTGTTACGTACACGCTCCAGTGCGGCGGCAGGTTCTCCTGCCCCGGCCCGGCTTCGGCGGACGCGCAGGCCGCCAGGCCGTTGTGCGAGAACATCGTATAGACCATGTCCGGCCCGGCCGGATGGTCGTCGTAAGTCCAGCCGAACAACGCGGTGTAGAAATCCTTGGCCACCTGTCCGTCGCGGGCCAGCAGGTCGGCCCACGACGGAGTGCCGGGCGCGTACTGAGTCATTTCGGGCATAAGGGAACCTCCAAGTGCGATTTGCAATACCAGCGTAGCACACGACCTGGCCTGCGTCCCCAATGCCTGTCATCAATTAGTTGTCGGCGGGGACGGAGACCTCGACCTTGGTGTCCTTGAAGGCGGGCATGACCTCTTCGGCGAACCACTGGAGTTGCTCCAGGATCATGGCTTGCGGGGTGCCGACGGGCTGGCCGACCTGGACGCGCTTGAGGCCGGGGTAGCGTTCCTCGACGCCCTTGAGTTGCTCGATGATGCGCTCAGGCGGGCCGGCGAGGACGCTGCCGTTTTCGATGGCGTCCTCGATGGTGGGGAGGCCGGCGTTGGGGGCGATTTCGGGGTTGCTGATGTCGCGGATCTGCTGTTCGGTGAGGCCGCGGGTCAGACGCAGGGGGCCGAACATCTTGAGGTTCTCCTCGTAGTACCGGGCGCCGGTGCGGGCGGCCTCCTCCACGGTGGGCGCGATCTGGAAGTGGAAGCCGACGGCCAGGTCCTCGCCGAGTTCGGCGTCGGGCTTGCCGTGGCGCTGCAAGGCGTCGCGGTAGGCGTGCATGATGCCGTCCATGGCGCCGCCCTCCGAAGAGCCGCCGCCGATGACGCCCTTAATGCCCATTTGAGCCATGAATTCCAGGGCGCGGCCGGTGCCGCCCTGGATGGGCTGCCAGCATTCCACCGGCAGGTTCTTGGGACGCGGGACTAGGGTCAGCTCTTCAAGGTTGTAGCCGCGGTAAGGCACCTGGGGCGGGAAGTCGTAGTGCTTGCCGTGGTGGGCGAAGGAACGCTCGTGGAACGCCTTGAAGAGCACTTCCACCTGCTCCTCGAAGAGTTCCCGGTTGGCCGGCTGGTCCATCAAGGGGGAGCCGAAAACCTCCACCTCGCGGGTGTGGTAACCGCGTCCGACGCCGAAGGTTACGCGGCCGTTGGTCAGCCAGTCGGCCATGGCGAAGTCCTCGGCCAGGCGGAGCGGGTGCCACATTGGGGCGATGTTGAAGCCGCAGCCGAAGCGCAGCCGCTCGGTGACGTGGGCCAGGTGGACGATGAACATGAGCAGGTTGGGGATGCACTCGTAGCCCTCGGGCTGGAAGTGGTGCTCGGCCATCCAGAAGGTGTCGTAGCCGTTCCGGTCCAGGGTCTGGGCGATGGCGACGCCCTTGTCGAAGGCGGTGGCCAGGTATTCGTCGGAGAAGGTACGGTCGTTGACGGCGGTGCCGCCGTAGCCCACGTTGTCCATGTCCACGTGGCCGGCGTAAAGGCTGTCAAAAGTGGTGATCGCCATGTCGGGTGCCTCCGGTAGTTGGCGGCGCGGGCGCGCCGGGGCGGTCAAGGAAAGACCGTCAAGGGTTGCGAGATGCCGGGCATTTTAGGGTAAGCGGGCGGCGCGTTCAACCTTGGGTGCGCGAGGGTCGTTTTGACCGGGTTGGCGGCGCGATGCTAGAATCGTGATGTTACAAATTACATTGTGCAATATATGCGCTGGGCAGCGGTTGGGCAGAACCGGGCGATGATCGGTTCGATGTGGCAGTGGAATAAAGCGCGAGGAGGTGTCGGATGTCCGGACATTCCAAGTGGTCAACAATCAAGCGTGCGAAGGGAGCGGCGGACGCCAAGCGGGGCGCCCTGTTCACCAAGTTGGCGCGGAACATCTCGCTGGCGGCCAAGGAAGGCGGCGGCGGCGACCCGGACATGAACTTTCGCCTGCGTATCGCTATTGATCAGGCGAAGTCCAACAACATGCCCCAGGACAGTATCACGCGGGCCGTGCGCCGGGGAACCGGCGAGAGCGGCGAGGGGATGGTGGATTTGTCGGCAGTTACCTACGAGGGATACGCGCCGGGCGGCGGCGCGATCCTGGTGCAGGCATTGACCGACAACCGGAACCGCACGGCGTCGGAGGTCCGGTCGGCGTTCAACAAGGGCGGCGGCAACTTGGGCGAAGCCGGCTGCGTGGCCTGGAATTTCGATAGCCGGGGGGTGATCACCCTGGAAATCGACGACGAGGATACGGCGGAAGAGTTGAGCCTGACGGCGATTGACGCGGAAGCGGAAGACGTGAAGTTCGAAGACGGCATCCTGGAAGTCTATACGGCCCCGGAGAACCTGTTGTCGGTGAAGTCGGCGCTGGAAAGCGAGGGAGCGGAGCCGTCCTCTGCGGATATCGCAATGGTGCCCAAGACGGTGGTGCCGCTGGAAAACAAGGCGGCGGAACAGACGCTGCGCCTGCTGGACATCCTGGAGGACCTGGACGACGTGCAGAAGGCATACACCAACGCGGACTTTCCGGCCGAGGCGCTGGAACGGTACGGTTCCGCCTGATGCGCGTGCTGGCCATCGACCCGGGCACCCTGCGGATGGGGTTCGGCGTGGTGGACACCGGACCTACCCCGGAAGCCGACGACTACGGGGTCATCGCGCTGTCGGCGTCGATGCCCATTGAACAGCGTTTGTACCAGTTGCACACGCACATCCTGAACATGATCCACGTATTTCACCCGGATGCGATTGCGGTGGAGGACCCGTTCGTGGGCCGGGGTGAGCGTGCGTTCGCCAAGTCGGCGCTGGCGATTGGGCAGGCGCAGGCGGTGGTGCTGATCGGCGCGGCCAGCCAGGGGGTGCCCGTGCATCGCTACGCGCCGGCGCGGGTGAAGCGGGCGGTTACGGACTACGGCGGGGCCACCAAGGAGCAGGTGCAGCGGATGACGGTGTCAACGCTGGGGCTGCACGAGATGCCGGACTCGGACGCTGCGGACGCGCTGGCGGTGGGGTTGTGCCACATACAGCACATGACTGCTGACGATTTGAGCGCCCGCGAGATCAAGCCGGGCGAGGTGTTTTAGGCAGTGCTGGTCGGGGTGCACGGCGCGCTGGATGCCGTCGGCGCGGACTGGGTGAACGTGCAGGTGGGCGGGATCGTCCTGCAGGTGTTCGTCCCGGCGTCGTCGGTGGCGGGTCTGGGCAGCGTTGGCGATCCGGTGCGGCTGCACACGATATTGCGCATTCAGAACGAGCAGCCGGTGCTGTACGGCTTTGCCGATGCCGGGTCGGTGGAGCTGTTCGGAGCGCTGAACGGAGTGAACGGGGTCGGGCCGCGCTCGGCGATGGCGATACTTTCCGAGCTTGGCGAGGACGGTTTCCGGCAGGCCGTCGCGTCCGAGGACGTAACGGCGCTGGCGCGGGCGCAGGGAGTCGGCCGGCGCATCGCGCAGCGGGTGGTGCTGGAACTGCGGGGCAAGCTGCCGGACGCGGACGGCGCCGGCCCGGGCGGCGTCATTGCCGGCGGTACCGACGCCGAGGCGGTGGAGGCGTTGACGGCGTTGGGAATGCCGCTGGCCGATGCGCGGCAGGCGGTGGCGGCGCTGGAATTGCCTTCGGATGCCTCGGTGGAGGACAAGGTGCGGCAGGCACTGGTGGGCATGGGCGGAGGGTGAGGTTGCGCTTTGGCGTATAATTTGGTGAAACGATGGGGAGCCGTTTGAGATGCCTGATTTTCAGCTAGTGGCCGACTTTGGAATGATGGGCGACCAGGAGCCGGCGGTGTCACGGCTGTCGGCGGGGGTGCGTGAGGGGCTTGAATACCAGACGCTGCTGGGCGTCACCGGCAGCGGCAAGACCTTCACGATGGCGAACATCGTGCAGGAAGTGCAGAAGCCCACCATCGTCATCGCCCACAACAAGACCCTGGCGGCGCAGCTGGCGACGGAGTTCAAGGAGTTCTTCCCCCACAACGCCGTCGAGTACTTCGTTTCCTACTATGACTACTACCAGCCCGAGGCCTACATTCCCCGTTCCGATACCTACATTGAGAAGGACAGCAGCGTCAACGAGGAGCTGGACAAGCTGCGGTTGGCAGCCACCACGTCGCTGCTGACCCGGCGGGATACGCTGATCGTGGCGTCGGTGTCGTGCATCTACGGCCTGGGCGACCCGTCGGACTACTTTGAAATGGTGGCCCGGATCGAGGTTGGGGAGGAATACAACCGCCGGGCGCTGCTGCGGCAGCTGATCGACATGCAGTACGAGCGGAACGACACCGACCTGGCCCGGGGCCGTTTCACCGTGCGGGGCGACACACTCGAGATCGTGCCGGCCTATGAAGAGTTCGCGGTGCGGGTGCAGTTTTTCGGCGACGAGGTGGAGCGCATCCTGACCCTGGACACCCTGACCGGCGAAGTGCTGAACGAGCGGCAGGAGTTTTCGGTGTATCCGGCCAAGCACTTCGTGACCAGCCGGGAGAAGCTGGACGCGGCGCTGGTGGACATCGAAGTTGAGATGAACGAGCGGGTCGATGAACTCAAGATGCAGGGCAAGCTGCTGGAAGCGCAGCGGCTGGAACAGCGCACGCGCTACGACATGGAGATGCTGGACGAAACCGGGTTCTGCGCCGGCGTGGAGAACTACGCGCGGCACCTGTCCCGCCGGCCGGCCGGCAGCCCGCCGTGGACGCTGCTGGACTACTTCCCCGACGACTACCTGATGTTCGTGGACGAGTCGCACATGACGCTGCCCCAGGTGCGGGGGATGTACAACGGCGACATTTCGCGCAAGACGACGCTGGTGGAGTACGGGTTCAGGCTGCCATCGGCGCTGGACAACCGGCCGCTGCACTTCAAGGAGTTCGAGGACCACATCAACCAGGTGGTGTACGTCTCCGCGACGCCGGGGCCGCTGGAACTGGAACGCACCAGTACCATCGTTGAGCAGGTGATCCGGCCCACCGGCTTGCTGGACCCGACCATCGAAGTAAAGCCGACCACCGGGCAGATCGACGACCTGCTGCACGAAATCCGGCAGCGGGTGGACCGGCAGGAGCGGGTGCTGGTTACCACGCTGACCAAGCGGATGGCGGAAGAACTGGCGGACTACCTGTCGGAAACGGGCATACGCAACCACTACCTGCACTCGGACATCGAGACGTTGAACCGGGTCGAGATTCTACGCGACCTGCGGCTGGGCGTGTACGACGTGGTAGTCGGCATCAACCTGCTGCGGGAAGGGTTGGACCTCCCGGAAGTCAGCCTGGTGGCCATCCTGGACGCGGACAAGGAGGGCTACCTGCGCTCCACCACTTCGCTGATCCAGACCGTCGGACGGGCGGCGCGGCACGCCTCGGGCCACGTGATCATGTACGCCGACCGGGTGACCGACTCGATGCGGAACTCGATTGACGAAACCTATCGCCGGCGCGGCATCCAGGACGCGCACAACCAACGCCACGGTATCGAACCGCAGTCGATTCACAAGGCGGTGCGGGACATCACCGAGGGACTGCGCGGGGTCGCCGAAACCAAGGCGTCCTACCAGGTGGCGCGGGAGGAAATGACGCGGGACGATATGTACCGGGTGGTGAAAGACCTGGAATTCCAGATGAAGGAAGCGGCGCGGTCACTGGAGTTCGAGAAAGCCGCGCACCTTCGCGACGAGATGCTGGAACTGAAGAAGATAATCGTCACCGAGGAAAAGATGCTGGCGGTGGGGTAGCGTTTCAGAGCCGTTCGTTCACGTAATCGTGCAACTCTTGGAGCACCGCCGCGTTTTCTTCCAGGGTGAACTCGTCCACCAGGTAGTCGTGCTCGCCGGTTACGCCGGTGACCGCGCCGGAATCGACGAGAAAGCGGATGCAGTCGGCGTCGGTTTCGATGTCGGGCAGCAGGTTGCGCCCCACTTGCAGCGATAGAGCGGCGACCAGGCCGTAGCCGCCCCAGTTGGAAGTGCTGGCCGCAATCAGGCGGTCGCAACCGACGACGGCCGGATGGTCGGGCAGTTGGTCGGCGGCGGCGATGACCTCCTGCAGGTTGCCCATGCCGATCTCGTTGCCGCCGTCTCCGATGCCGATGGAAGGCAGGCCCTGGGTGAACAGGTGGTCAATGCGCGCGGTCTGCGGCGAGATGTCCCGCGCTCGCATGTTGCGGTAGATGCCGTCGGCGTCGGGCGAACAGCGCTCGATGGAAATTAGCAGGGCCGGCTCCCGCTCCGTGATGGTTTCCCGAACGAAATGGCCATTGATATGGGCGTCGTCGATGATGGGATACCTGATTATCGGCGACGGGTCGCGCTGGCGAGTCACCCACGATGCCATCATGTAGGCCATCGGTTCGTCGGCGGCGTAGCATACCGGGTGCCCCAGCTCCCGAAGGGCGTTGCCGATGGCGAAAGCCCCGGGCGGCCCGTCGGTTTCGGGAGCGTCGCTCATCAGGATGTAGAACCCGGTGACGATGATGACCGGCCCGGGATGTTCCAACAGGTACTGCGCCGCCTGGGTGCAGAAATCATCGGGGAGATGAGGACGCAGGGCGTTGATGCCCCGGCGGTCGTGGTTCAGGATGATGTCTTCGATGGTTTGCGGCATGACGCCCCCCAATCAGATGACGGCGTAGTCGGAATCGCGCTTGTCGGTGATGAACATCTTGCCGGGGGCGTGGGTAATCATCAGCGGCGGCTTGCAGTTGAGGGCGACGGCTTGCGGAGTGACGCCGCAGGCCCAGAACACCGGGGTTTCGCCGGGACGGATTTCCACCGCCTCTCCGAACTCCGGCGCGTCAATGTCGCGGATGCCGATGGCCGCCGGGTCGCCGATGTGCACGGGCGCGCCGTGAGTATCGGGGAACCGGGAGGTAACCTGGACGGCGCGGACGATCTGTTCGCGGGGGATGGGCCGCATGCTCACCACCATTGGGCCGGAGAACATGCCGGCCGGCCGTGTGGCAATGTCGGTGATGTACATGGGTACGTTGCTGTTGGCTTCCTGGTGGCGCAGTGGTATGCCGGAGTCGGACATGGCCGCCTCGAAAGAGAAACTGCAACCCAGCAGGAACGAAACCAGGTCGTCGCGCCAGTGATCGGCCACTGACTGGAACTCGCCGACCATCTCGCCGTGCTCGTAGATGCGGTAGGCTGGCACGTCGGTGCTGATGTCGGCGCCCGGGGCTACAAATGACGGCTCCACGGAACCGGCCTCGATGACCTCCAGGATCGGGCAGGGCTGGGGATTGCGCTGGCAGAACAGCAGGAAGTCGAAAGCCAGGTCGCGGGGCAGGACGGCCAGGTTCGCCTGGACGTGTCCGTTGGCGAGGCCGGAAGTTACGCCGTCGTATTCGCCGGCGCGGATCATGCGGCGAATCTCCGCCGGTTGGGTTGGCAACAGGGTGGCAGTGGTCATCAGAAGCTCCGGTTTTGGCGGATTTTGGGCATGGGTGAGCGACGCGCGGCGTGTGCTAGAATTGCGCCGGCATGAGTGATAATAGACGGGGGATGCGCGAGCGTCAATTTAGGTGCGTCGCTGAGGCGACTATACTCGAACCGCCGTTGGGATAACAGCTTGTACAACGTATTCCTACTGACACGTCCCGGTGAGGGGATGATGTCGCTGGTCAAGCAGATTGACGCCTCCGGCCTGTCCTGCCGGGCGGGCAGCGACATAGTGGAACTGGAAGACGTGGCGCATACGACGAGCCTGGACGTGGTGCTGCTGGATATGTCGGCGGTAGGGATCGGCGCGCAAGCCGTGATCGAGCAGATCAGCCAGCTGAGCCTGCCGACGATGCTGGTGGTGGACGCGGGCTTTCTGGCCCAATACGATCCGACGATAAACCCGGACGACTTTATCATCGCGCCGCTGAACGCCGCCGAGTTGGCGGCAAGAGTCGGGCAGATCGTCTTCCGCCGGAATGGGCGGAACACTGACCAGGTAGTGCGCGTGGGCGAGCTGACCATCGACCTGCAAAGCTACGAAGTTTCCATGGCCGGCCGGCGCATCTCGCTCACCTACAAGGAGTTCCAACTGCTCACGCTGCTGGCATCCAACCCCGGCCGGGTCTATACGCGGGAGGCCCTGCTGAACCAGGTCTGGGGATACGACTACCTGGGCGGCACGCGCACCGTGGACGTGCACATCCGCCGGCTGCGCTCCAAGGTGGAGGATCCCGACCACCTGTTTGTAGAAACCATCTGGAACGTGGGCTATCGCTTCCGGGACGTGGGGGCGGAGGCTTAATCGCTGATGTGGGCCTGAACCCGCGTAAGGAAGCGGTCGCGTTCAGCGGCGATTCCGGCGTGGCGCGGCTTTTCCAGTTCCGGGTCTTGCTCGATGATTCCGGCTGCTTCTTGGCGGGCCAGGGCGAGCAGGTCCTGATCGAACACGTTGGCGATGCGGAGGACGGTCTGGTCGCCGCTCTGGGTGGTGCCGAATATGTCGCCCTCGTGTCGCATCTGCAAGTCAATCTCGGCTAGCTTGAAGCCGTCGCGCGTGGATTCCAGGGCGGCAAGGCGCTCGGCAGCGCGTTCTGACTCGGACTCCGACATGAGCAGGCAGTAGCTCTTGTGCTCGCCGCGCCCAACGCGCCCCCTGAACTGGTGGAGTTGGGACAGGCCGAACCGGTCCGCCCCGTCAATCAGCATCACCGTGGCGTTGGGCACGTCGATGCCCACCTCGACCACGGCGGTGGCGACCAGAATGTCCAGCTCCGCGTCCCGGAATTGACGCATAACCTTGTCCTTGTCACGGGCAGAGAGACGTCCGTGCATCAGGCCGACGCGCAGATCCGGGAATACCTCTTCGGAAAGGCGCTTGTGCTCGTCAACGGCGGCGCGCACGTCCAGCTTGTCCGACTCCTCCACCAGGGGGCAGATGACGAACGCCTGGCGCCCGGCGGCGACCTGCTGACGGACGAATCCGTAGGCGGCCCGGCGCTTGTCCTCCGGTACGATGCGGGTCAGCGTTTCTTGGCGGCCCGGCGGGAGTTCGTCGATGGTGGAGATGTCCAGGTCGCCATAGAGCGTGAGTTGCAGGGTGCGCGGAATCGGGGTGGCCGACATCATCAGCGAGTGGGGTTGTTCCTCGCCGGCGCCGCGGAGGGCGGAACGCTGCTCCACGCCGAAGCGGTGTTGCTCGTCGGCGATGGCCAGGGACAGGTTGGGCAGCTCGACGCCATCCTGGATAAGCGCGTGGGTGCCAATCAGCAGGTCCAGGTGTCCCTCCGACGCCATGCGGAGCAACTCGCGGCGCGGCGCGGCGCGGGTGCTGCCGGTGAGCAGCCCGAAGGTGAAAGGGCGCGGCAGGTTGGGCAGGTAGGCGGACAGCACGTTGGGCTGTTGCAACGGCTGCGCGAACCCCTCCAACAGTTGGCCAACGGTTCGGAAGTGCTGCTCGGCCAGCACCTCGGTGGGGGCCATCAGCGCGGACTGCCGGTGCGCGGATGCCACCGCCAGGACCGCGGCCAGGGCGACAAGGGTCTTGCCGCTGCCAACCTCGCCCTGCAGCAGGCGGCTCATGGGCGGAGAACCACGGCCCATATCCTCCAATATCTCGGCGACGCAACGCAACTGCGCGGCGGTGGGCGTGAACGGCAGGCCGGTGAGGAAACCGTCCACCGTTGGCGCGTGGTACTTGATCGGCAGCCCGACGGCGTTGCGCTCGCGGTGGCGCCGGCGTCCCAGGATGGCCAGTTGGAATGCCAGGATTTCGTCGAAAGCCAGGCGCCGGCGTCCCCGGTCGGCGGCGGCCAGGTCGGTCGGATAGTGGACGTCTCGAATTGCGTCGGGCAAGCCGGCCAAACCTGTGCGCGGGAGCATGTCGTTGGGCAAAGGATCGGTTATGCCGCCGGCGGCCCGCGTGACGGCCAGCCAGGTCAGGCTGCGCAGGTTGCGGGCGGTCATGCCCTGTGTAAGGCGATAAACGGGGGTGATGCGCCCGGCGTTGAGCGGCGGCTGGCGCGGCGTGATGACGTCGTACTCCGGGGACGAGATGGACAGCCGGCCCCGGTGGATTTCCACCTTGCCGTTGACGACCATGTGGTTGCCGGGTTTCAGGGAGCGGGCCAGATAGCCCTGCCCGAACCATTGCAGTTCAATCTGCCCGGTGTCGTCGCTGAGGACGCCCTCGGCCAGTTGCAGGCGGCGCTGCCCCACGTTGGCGGAACGTATGTCGGTCAGTTGCCCCTCAACGGTGAATGTGCCGCCGGGGTACAGATCGGCGATGCTGGCGATGTCGGCGCGGTCGTCGTGGCGGCGCGGCAGCATGTAGAGCAGGTCGCGCACGGTGCGGACTTCCAGCTGCTCCAGGCGCTGCACGGTTTTGCCGTCCATGCGGCGCAGAGTCGCAACCGGCTGGTCGGGGTCAATTGTGTTGGCGGCCGGTGCGGGGGGCGCGGGCGGACGGCGGCGCATCCGCACGGACGGCAGGATTTCTTGTGGAGCGAACAGGCCCGGGGCAACGGGTTGTCCTTCGGCCGGCTCAGGATGAGCGGGTGCGGCGGGCTCAGTGTGAGCCGGCGGTGCCTGCGTTCCCGCCGGCGCGGAAGTGACGTGGGTAGGAGGAACGTCGGGTTGGGCCGAGGTTCCTTCCAGCGCGGCCTGCCAGCCGGAAACCCAAGCGCGGCGTTGGTCCGGGTCGAGATCCCGGTACGGTTGCTCGATGAGTTGCCGCGACCGGGCATCATCGGCCAGGTATTCCCGAAGCTCGGGTTCCCAGCGCTCGATGAAGCGGCGGATGCCCCCGCTGACGGCGTTGTCGGCGTAGCCCTTGTGCGCTTCCAGGGCCAGGATTTTGCGGAGGGCGTCGCGCCAGATTGGTTCGTTGTCGCGGCGGTCAGCGTCCATTGATTGGATTATACGCCGCTACCGTCAGGGAAGGGTGGACACCGCCACGGCGCCGGGGCCGACGTGGGTGCCGATGGCGGAACCGACCTGCGCGGTGTAGGTATTTTCCGGGGAGGCCAGGTCGGACAGGCGGTTGCGGATTTCCTCCGCCGGGCCGGCGTCGGTGGTGTAGGCGACGGCCAACTTGGACACGGAGCCGCCCTGTTCGCGCACCAATTCTTCAAGTCGTTGCAAGCCGCGTCGGAGGTTGCGGGGACGGTCAACCGGGAGCACCTCGCCGTTGGCCACCTTCAGGATGGGCTTGACCTTGAGGATGGAACCCATGAACGCCTGGGCCTTGCCGATGCGGCCGCCCTTCTGGAGGTATTCCAGCGTGTCCACCATGGCGAGGCTGAAACTTGAGGCTGCACGAGCGGTGGCGGCCGCGGCGACGGATTCTGCCGTGGCGTCGGGAGCGGCGGCGTCCTCGGCCGCGGCGATGACCTGGAGCATGTGGCCCACCGATGCGGTGCCGGCATCGATCACGGTTACGGCGCCGTCATCGAACTGCGATGCGGCCTGCACCGCCGAGTTGTAAGTGCCGCTGAGCTGTTGCGGCACAGTGATGCAAACAACCTGGTCGCCGGCGGAAACCAAAGGTTCCAGCCGTTCCGTAAAGTCCCTGGGCGTAGGCTGAGAGGTGCTCGGCATCTGGGAGGAAGAAGTCAGGCGAGCGTAGAACTGGGTGGGGTTGATGTCGATGCCCTGCCGGAACGACTCCTCGCCGAACAGGACGTAGGCCGGCACCACGGTAATGTCGAACTGCTCGACGGTTTCCCGGGAGATGTCGCAAGTGCTGTCGGTAACGATTTTCACTGCCATGTTGAACGCTCCAGTAATGAGTATGGGTGAGCGGCAACTATTCCACGGACACGAGGTAGGGGTAGTGGGGCTGTCCCCCGGCGTACACGTCGACCTCGGCGCCCCGATAGGACGTTTCCAGCGCCTCCGACAAACGAGCCGCCCGTTCTTCGTCGGCTGTGTCGCCCCAATAGAGGGTGATGATGCTGTCTTCGTCAATGGATGAGTGGGCGATGCCGTCGATGACTGCGCTTTCTGGGTCCGGCGTGAGAGCAACGAGGCTGCCGTCCAGGATGGCCATGAACTGGCCCTCGCTGACGGATTGGCCGTCAACTATGGAATCCCGGACGGCCTGGGTCACTTCCAGGGTTTCAATGGATGCGGCGGCCAGGTCCATGCTGGTGAGATTGTCGGCGACGGGCACTTCTGGGTTGAAACCGAGCATGGCCGCCGTGCCCTGGGGCATGGAGCGGGTGTTGACCACATGCAGGTTGACGCCTTCCGTGTCGGCTTCGGTGGCCTGCCCGGCGGTGAGGATTACGTTGCCGTTGTTGGGCAGCACGATGACGTCGGTAGTGCCGGTGGACAACGCGGCGTCGATGATTTCGCTGGCGCTGGGGTTGAGGGTCTGGCCGCCGGGCACGATGGCGGCGCAGCCGGCGTCCTGGAACAGGGCGGCGATGCCGGGGCCGGAGGCGACGGCGATCACGGACACGCCGGGCCGGATTTCGTCGGGCCGGGCGCGCTCGCGGTGGCCGGTGGTCCAGTCCCGGTTCTGGAGGCTCATGTTGTCGATCTTGACTTCGTCAATGTCGCCGTGAGCCACGCCAAAGGTCAGCGCCGCGCCGGGGTCTTCGGTGTGAACGTGAACCCGAACCGCGGAACCCCCGCCGATGATGACGGTGGAATCGGCAATGGCATCCAGCCCGGCGCGCAGCACGTCAACGCTCAACTCCCGGCCGTGGATTACAAACTGCGTGCAGTAGCCGAATTCCTCTTCTTCGTGGGCTTCCAGAAAATCGCTATCGATAGATACCGAGGCGGTCTGCGTCGGGTCGATGAGGTTGCCCATGCTGCGGAGACCCAAGTCGTGGGCGGGGCCCATGTCGCCCTGGAGGTGTCGCAGCGCGCCGCCGATGATGGCGACGACGCCCAACCCGCCGGAATCCACCACGCCGGCCTCTTTGAGGACGGGCAACTGTTCCGGCGTCAACGCCAGGGCTTCGATAGCGCCGTCGTAGGCAATCTGCCACAGGGCGATAACGTCGCGCTCGCCGGCATCGTTGGCCCGAACCGAGGCGTCGGACGCGCCGCGAATCACGGACAGCATGGTGCCCTCGCGGGGCTGGCTGACCGCGCCGTAGGCGGAATCGGTGGCGGAACGGAAAGCGGCCACGGCGTCGGAGGTCTCGATGGTCTCGGAGCCGGCTACGCCGTCGGCGAATCCGCGCAGCAGTTGGGACAGGATCACGCCGCTGTTGCCGCGCGCGCCCCAAAACGCGCCGGTGGCGATGGACTCGGCGACCTCGCCGGCGGATTCCAGGTCCGCGTCCTTGTTCATCTGCTCGATGCCGGCGCGGAGGGTGAGCAGCATGTTGGTGCCGGTGTCGCCGTCGGGCACCGGGAATACGTTGAGCGCGTTGGCGGCGTCCCGGTAGAGTTCCATGTACGCGGCTGCGCCAAGCATGGCCTGCCGCAGGTCGGAACCGTGGAGGACGGTGGTGCTGGTGGTGGTCATAATGAACCTGGCGATGTCAGTATGGGCAGAGTATAGCACGGAGGGTTTTCCGACACCGCGCGCCGGCGCTGCGATTTCGGGTATCATGTCGCCACCATGGCAACAACGAGACAAGGCGCGGATGGTTCAGCCCACGACCCGGGGAACGACTTTGAGCGTCCGGTATCGCCGGACGTGCAGGGAGACGAACGCGAGCAGGAAACCCGGCTGAGGCCGGCCCGGTTGTCCGATTTCGTGGGCCAGCCACAGGTCAAGGAGAACCTGAGCATCGCCATGCAGGCGGCGCGGATGCGCGAAGAGCCGCTGGACCACGTGGTGATCTACGGGCCGCCCGGTCTGGGCAAGACCACGCTGGCCAACATCATCGCCAATGAGATGGGCGCGACCATCAAGGTAACGGCCGGACCGGCCATTGAGCGAGCCAGCGACCTGGCGTCCATCCTGACCGGATTGCAACCCAACGACGTGCTGTTCATCGACGAGATCCATCGCTTGAACCGGGCGGTGGAAGAGGTGATGTACTCGGCGATTGAGGACTTCTTCCTGTCGTGGGTAGTTGGCAAAGGCCTGTCGGCGCGGAGCATCAACCTGCGGATCAACCCGTTCACGCTGGTGGGCGCAACGACGCGATACTCGCTGGTGAGCGGACCGCTGCGGGACCGGTTCGGCTCGGTGTTCCGCCTGGACTACTACTCCAACGAAGACATGGCGACGGTGGTGCGGCGCTCGGCGCGGATCCTGGGCATCGAAGCGGAAGACGAGGGCATCAACGAGGTGGCGATACGCTCGCGGGGCACGCCCAGGATCGCCAACCGCCTGCTGCGCCGGGCGCGGGACTATGCGCTGGTGAAAGCGGACAACCGCATCACCGGCCCGGTGGCGCGGGAATCACTGGATCGGCTGGGCGTGGATGCGCGGGGACTAGACGAGACGGACCACCGGCTGCTGACCAGCATCATCCACAAGTTCAACGGCGGGCCGGTGGGTCTGGACACGCTGGCCGCGTCCATGAGCGAGGACGCCAGCACGGTGATGGAGGTGCTGGAGCCGTTCCTGCTGCAGCAGGGGTTCCTGGAGCGCACGCCCCGGGGCCGCCTGGCAACGCGCCTGGCCTATGAGTACATGGGTTGGCCGTGGGGCGGCGGAGACGACGACGGACGGCAGGCGCAGCTGTTTGGTGGCTCAGGATAATTTACATAACCCGTTACCTGGTAGCCATTCGGCCCGTTTGAAGTGACATAATCTTTCTGTTGTTTCGATACCGGGCAGCGAGCGTCTTGAATGTTATCGGGCGCCTGCATAAAATGGTTTGAGTTTTTGCTTTGCCGCCAGGAACCGCCAACGTGACCTCCGTAATTTCCACTCCCCGCATCAGCCGACGACTGCCGTCCCCTGAGCGGCTGACAGCCGGCGGCTGGCTGTCCGCCCAGGATGCGCTGGGACTGGTGGATGTTGACGGCGCGGGTATGGGCGAACTTTGCGACGCGGCGGCAGAGTTGCGGGACCGGGGACGGGGCAGAGTCATCACGTTTTCGCCCAAGGTGTTCATTCCGCTCACTCGCCTGTGCCGCGACTTCTGCGGGTACTGCACCTTCCGGCAATCGCCCGACGAAGCGGATGAGCTGTTCCTGTCGGGCGACGCCGTGTTGTCCGTAGCCAGGGCCGGCGAACGGCTGGGCTGCACCGAAGCGCTGTTCACGCTGGGAGAACGCCCGGAGCAGCGGTACGCCGAGGCCGGCCAGTGGCTGGATGCTAACGGATACCGGACGACGCTGGCCTATCTCTCCGAAATGTGCCGGCGGGTGTTTGAGGAAACGGACCTGCTTCCCCACGGCAATCCGGGCACCATGAGCCGCCGGGAGCTGGAGGCGTTGCAGCCCACCAACCCGTCGATAGGCATCATGCTGGAAAGTTCCAGCGAACGGCTGTACCAGGCCGGCGGCCCGCACGAGTTCGCGCCCAGCAAGCGCCCCCGGGTCCGGCTGCGCACCATGGAACTGGCCGGCGAGTTGGGCATCCCGTTCACCACCGGCATCCTGATCGGCATCGGCGAGACGCGAACCGAGCGCGTGGAATCGCTGCTCGCGATTCGCGATTTGCACCGCCGGTTCGGGCACATCCAGGAAGTCATCGTGCAGAACTTCCGGGCCAAGGCGGATACGCCCATGGCCGACGTGCCCGACGCTGCCGGCGACGAACTGATGTGGACGACGGCGGTGGCCCGGCTGATCCTGGGCGAGCGAGTCAACATCCAGGTGCCGCCCAACCTCAGCGAAGACTACGAACGGTACATCCACGCCGGCATCAACGACTGGGGCGGCGTATCGCCCTTGACCATCGACTACGTGAATCCCGAAGCGCCGTGGCCGCAGTTGGCGGAATTGCAGTGGCGCACGGAGGCGGCCGGATACGAACTGCGACCACGACTGCCCGTCTATCCCGAGTATTTTGCCAACGGATCCGACTGGCCGTTGCCGCCGACGCTGAAAGAAAAACTCCTCCGCCTGACTGACCAGGACGGATACGTGAAAGGGGGAATACAACGCTATGCCCGGAATGATTGACCAAGATACTCCGACCACCCTTGCCGCGCTGATGACCGGAGTGCGGCCGGACGTTGCCGATGTGTTGAACCGGGCGCTGGCCGGCGAAGACATCACGGTGGCGGAAGCCGACCTGCTGTTTGCAACGGCGGGGGCCGAATTCACCGCTATGACCATGGTGGCCGACGAACTGCGCCGGCGGGCGGTGGGCGACCTGGTGACCTACGTGGTGAACCGGAACGTTAACTTCACCAACGTGTGCATCAAG
Source organism: Dehalococcoidia bacterium (assembly GCA_022825745.1). Classification (GTDB taxonomy): domain Bacteria; phylum Chloroflexota; class Dehalococcoidia; order Lucifugimonadales; family UBA3495; genus Bin87. Next base: position 37,361 of record JAJDWF010000118.1, read on the forward strand.
CGGTGCGGGTTCTGCGCGTTCAGCCGGGACTTCCGGGAGGAGGAAGGCTACTTCCTGCCGGTGAGCGAGATTATCCGCCGGGCGAAGGAAGCCCAGGACTACGGCGCTACCGAGGTCTGCATCCAGGCCGGCCTGCCGCCGCAGATGGAGGGCGACCTGTACATCCGGCTCTGCGAAGCCATCAAGGAAGAGTTGCCCGACATGCACATCCACGGTTTCTCGCCCGAGGAAGTGCTGTACGGTTCCGTCCGTTCCCGGTGCAGCATCCGCGAGTACCTGCAAGGCCTGAAGGACGCCGGCGTGGGCAGCCTGCCGGGAACGTCGGCGGAAGTGCTGGACCAGGAACTGCGGGACATCATCTCGCCGGGCCGCATCACCGTTGACCAGTGGATTGAGGTCATCACCAACGCCCACGACCTGGGCATCCCGACCACCTCGACGGTCATGTTCGGACACCGGGAAACCAACGCGCAGATCGTGCGGCACATCGCGCTGCTGCGGGACATCCAGCAGAGCACCGGCGGGTTCACCGAGTTCGTGCCACTGAGTTTCGTCGCGTCGGAAGCGCCGATGTACTTCAAGCAGACGGTGGAGGGCGTGCGCTCCGGGCCCACAGGCATGGACGTCATCAAGGTACACGCCATCGCGCGCATCATGCTCAACAACTGGATTCCCAACATCCAGGCGTCGTGGGTGAAAGAGGGCAGCCGCATGTCGCAACTGCTGCTCACTGCCGGCGTCAACGACCTCGGTGGCACGCTGATCAATGAGAGCATCTCCACGTCGGCGGGGGCCATGCACGGGCAGCTGATGCGTCCGGGCGAGTTCCGGGGCATGATCCGCGAGGCGGGCCGCACGCCGGCCGAGCGTTACACCACCTACGGGCTGCGCCGCATCTACGGAGATACCGACGAAGTGCTGGACCCGCTGGACCTGGTGGGTGACAACGTCGAGGAAATTTTCGGTTCCTACAACCAACTGGTGCAGATGGACAGCTATCGTTTCGAGCACCCCCGGCACGAGCGGGAACAGGCCGCGGCCAATCCCTCGAGCTAGTCCATGAGCGGCGCATCGGGGGGAAAGGTGCTGGCCCTGGCCGGCGGTGTCGGCGGGGCCAAGCTGGCGCTGGGTCTGGCCAGGATACTGCCGCCGGAGCGGTTGACCATCGTGGTCAACACCGGTGACGATGAGGAGTTCCACGGCCTGCACGTATCACCCGACCTGGACACCATGACCTACACCCTGTCGGGCTGGTACAACCGGGAAACCGGCTGGGGCGTCGCCGGCGATTCCTTTGAGACGCTGGCGATGCTGAAACGGTTGGGAGCCGATGCCTGGTTCAACCTGGGCGACCGCGACTTTGCCATGCACATCCGGCGCACGCAGTTGCTGCGGCAGGGCATGACGCTGTCGCAGGTAACGTCGGAATTGACCGGAAGGCTGGGCATCGAGCATTGCATCGTGCCCATGAGCGACCAACCGGTGCGGACGGTGCTGGAAACGGATGCAGGCACGCTGTCCATGCAGGAATACTTCGTGAAACACCGGGCCGGCCCGGCCGTGCGGTCGATTCGGTACGCCGGCGCGGAAAACGCGGAACCGTCGCCCGGATTTGCCGAGGCTTTGCGGTCGGCGGACGCGATAGTGTTCTGTCCGTCCAACCCGCACCTCAGCGTCGCGCCGATCATGGCGGTGCCGGGCGTGCGGGACGCTATCAGCGGGCATATGGCCTGCCGCGTCGCGGTGAGCCCCATCGTGGGCGGCGACGCGGTGCGGGGGCCGGCAGGCAAGATCATGGGCGAACTGGGCGCGGAGGTTTCAGCGGCTGGCGTGGCGCGAGAGTACCGGGGCCTGTGCGACGTGCTGGTGTTGGACACGCAGGACGCCGCGCTTTCGGACACGATACGGTCAGTCGGGATGACGCCTGCGGTCACGAATACGATAATGCAGACGGACGACGACAAGATCGCGCTGGCCCGGACGGTATTGCAATTGGTCGAATCGGCGGAGTAAACAGGATGTTGATGGAATCAGGAAACAACGCTAACCCATCGGTGCTGCCGGTGGTGCCGATGAAACCGCTGTCCCAGTGCAAAACGCGCCTGGAACGGATCATGGGCCCGCAGGATCGGGAGGATTTGACCATCGGCATGCTGCGGCGGGTGTTGCTGGCGATCCGGGGCGCCGGCGTGGACCCCTTCTGGGTAATCGGCGGCGACGACCGCATACGCAACCTGTCCCGGACGCTCGGCGCGGTCTGGATGGAGGACTTGGGCCGGAACCTGAACGACACCATCACCAAGGCCTTTGAAAGCGCCCGGCTGCGGGAGGTTTCAGCCCTGTATCTGCCGGGCGACCTGCCGTTCATCAGGCCGGCCGACATCCACCAGCTGATCCGCAGCGCGCAGCACCAACATAACATCACGCTGTCGCCGGCGCGGCGGGACGGCGGCACCAACGCGATACTGGTGCCTTACGACCTGATACCGTACTTCAGGCCCGAACTTGGCAGCAACAGCTTCCGCAAGCACGTGGGCACCGCGGCGCGCATGGGCGTGTCGGTGGCGTTCTACTACAGCGGCGGCATGGGGTTCGACCTGGACGACGGGTCGGACCTGGACGAATACGAGCACATGGAACCTGGACTGCTGGAGCGGCTCATGGGACGGAAACCGGATAACATGAACCGCACGCCGTTGCAATTGTGAGCGAGAGGTATACGATGCCAGGGAAGGTACAAATCGGCTGTTTGCTGCCCACGCGCGGGCTGCTGCTGGAGGACGACAAGCCGACGGACGCCGAGTCGGTGTTGAAGATGGCGACGTGGGCGGAGGAGGCCGGCCTCGATTCGGTGTGGGTGGGCGACAGCCTGACGGCTAAGCCCCGCCTGGAGGCCATGACCACGCTGGCCGCCATCGCGGCGCGAACCTCTCGGGTGCGGCTGGGCACGGCGGTAATGCTGATGGCCTTGCGGCATCCCGTGCTTCTGGCTCAGATGGTGGGCACGGTGGACCTGATTTCCGGCGGCCGGTTGCAGTTGGGCGTGGGCGTCGGCGGCGCCTTTAACGCCATGCAGCAGGCGGAGTGGCGCAACGCCCAGGTGAACCAGCGCACCCGCGCGCCCCGGCTGGAAGAGATGTTGCAGGTAATCAAGGGCCTGGGCAAAGAAGAACCGTTCAGCTTCACTGGCCGGCATTTTGAGTTGGACGACGTGGTGATGCAGCCCACGCCGGTGCAGGGCAGCGGCGTCCCGGTGTACCTGGGCGTGCACTGGCATGGTCGGGGAGACGGCCAGGGAGCGCAGCGGGAGCGGCAGGCGCGACGCGCGGCCCGGCTGGCCGACGGCATTATCTCCATCTCGGCGACGCCCGATGAGTTCGTGGAATTGAACGAGACGGTTGACGGCTATTGCGCCGAGTACGGCCGGGATCCTGCGGATATGTCGTCGGTGATGTACCTCACCGTCAACTTGGACGAGGACGTGGCGCGCGCAGAGGCGGAAGCCGAGGACTGGCTGCTGGGATACTACGGCGCGAATATCTGGGGCGACCGCTGGGGGCCATTCGGCGACGCCGAGCGGGTGCGCGAGCGCATCCATGCCTATACTGAGGCGGGGGCCGACCAGGTAGTGGTCCGGTTCGCTTCGTACCGGCAGGAAGAGCAGATGCAGACGTTCCTGGAGCAGGTCGCGCCCGATTTTGCGCGGTAAAGCAGCTATCCGAAAGCAAACACAACGAGGTAAATGCGTGTACCCGATAGACTTGACCGGCCGCAATGCGGTCATCTTTGGTGTAGCCAACGACCGCAGCATCGCGTGGGCCATCGCCCGCACGCTGGCCGATAGCGGCGCCCGCATCGCGTTGACCTACCAGAACGACCGGCTGAAGGACCGGGTGGCGCGGCTGGCGGATACGCTGGACGACGCGGTGATACTGCCGTGCGACGCATCCGAAGACGGGCAGATTCAAGAGGTCTTTGAGAGTTTGCAGGATCAGATGGGCAGCCTGTCGGTGCTGGTGCACAGCATCGCCTTCGCCAACCGGGAGGACCTGTCGGGTCGGCTGGCCGACACTGGCCGCGACGGGTTCCGGCTGGCGCTGGAGATCAGCGCCTTCACCCTGCTGCCCATGGTGAAACACGCCGCCCCGCTGATGACGGACGGCGGCAGCGTCATCGCCATGACGTTCCACGCATCGAGCCGCGTGTATCCTGGCTATAACGTCATGGGAACCGCCAAGGCCGCCCTGGAGCACGAGGTGCGTCAACTGGCTCACGAGTACGGCGGCGACGGCATCCGGGTGAACGCGATTTCGGCGGGCCCTATTGACACTCTGGCCGCGCGTGGGATCAGCGGGTTCCTGGACATGAAACGCACCCACGCCGAGCGTGCCCCGTTGCAGCGCAACATCACCGCGGACGAGGTGGCGAAAACCGCGCTGTTCCTCAGCAGTGACCTATCGACGGGGGTTACCGGAACAGTGCTGCCGGTGGACGCCGGCTACCACATCATGGCCGTATGACATAACGACCGTCATTCCTGGGAAAGAAAGTCCCCCGTACTTGATACGGGGCGGGAATCCAGCCGTACGCCTAAATCGCTTCCAGTTGGGCCTGGTCGGCGGCGGCTTTGTCGCTTAACCCCAACTCGTTGTAGGCTTTGGCCCGGTTGGCCCAAGCGTCGCGGTAGCGGGGGTCCAGTGCGATGGCCTTGGTGAACTGGTCCACGGCTTCGCGCACGCGGCCCTGGTTGAACAGGGTCAATCCGGCTTCCGTCATCGCCGATGCGGTCAACGGCTTGGTGATCTTCATCGGAGCGGCGGAGAATGCCGGCCCCGGGTCGGGTACTGGCGACGTGGGTTGAGTGGCAGCCGCACCCGCCTCCGCAGTCTGTTCGGCGGCCAGCACTGGATCGACGGTTGGCGTAGCCGCCGGATGCTCTGCCGCCGGTGCGGACTCGGCGGCGTCTTCAGTAGTTGACGCCATCACGGGTTCCGGCGCGGGCGATGCGTCCGACGTTGCCTCTTCGGTAGCATACGGCCGGCTCAGTTCCCAGCCGCAGTTGGTGCAGAAATTAGGGCCCGGCTCGTGGGCGTGCTGGCACCGGGGGCAATATACGTTGGGGTCCTCTTCTGCCTCCCCGTCGACGGCGGGTCGGGCCGGAATGAACACCAAGCCCACCATGGGCGCCATGCACAAGATGGTGAAGGCGTCAGGCAGCGCATCGATCAGATACACCGCGATAGCCGGCAAGGCGGCGGCCCCGGCCCATAGCAACATATTGCGGCGCTTCCTGGAGGCCAGCCGAGCGGTCCACAAGACTACGAACAGGACCGACAGAATTTGCAGAATTACGTCCATACTAACCCGGTATCCGTTGGTACGGATATTATTATAACCGGATAACGCCAACGACGGCAAACCTATGCTTGAGCCGATTGCGCCGTCGCGCCCCACAAATTGACAGTGGTAAAGCGGCGATGCTATCGTACACTCCGTCAAATTCCAGTGAAACAGCGTTAAAACGCATCGTTCAGTCAGTACACCATCCGATGCGATGAGAGGGAGAATTCAGATGGATTTAACGATTTCCGTGCTGAAAGCCGACGTGGGTTCGATTGGCGGACACACCAAGCCGTCGGACCGCATGATGGACGCCGTACGGGCCGCCACGGATAGGGCTATCAAGGACGGGTTGCTGATCGACGCATACGTCGGCCATACCGGGGACGACATCTGCATTACCAGCACGCACACGCGCGGCGACAACGACGAGCGGGTGCACCAATTCGCCTGGGACTCATTCATCGAGGCCACGGAGATCGCGCGGCAATATGGCCTCTACGGGGCCGGCCAGGACCTGCTGGTGGACGCGCCGTCGGGCAACATACGGGGCGCCGGGCCGGCTGTGGCCGAAATCACCTTCGACCATGACCCGGTTAAAACCAACCCGCTCCGGCCCGCCGAGTCCTTCTTCGTGCTCGCCGCCGACAAGTGCGGGCCGGGCGCGTACAACCTGCCCATGTTCCTGGGATTCGCCGACCCCATGTACTGCGCCGGCCTGATGCTGCCGCGCCTGGGCGACGGTTTCACGTTCAACATCATCGACATGGACAACACCGACGGGGACAGCCTCATCTCGCTGAACGCGCCGGAGGACTACTACAAGATCACCGTGCTGCTGCGGGACAACGAGCGGTTTGCCATCGAGAGCATCGTGTCCCGTTACAGCGGCCAGACGGCGGCGGCGATCTCGGCGACCCGGCTGCACAACATTGCCGGCAGCTACACCGGCAAGGATGACCCGGTGGCCGTCGTGCGCAACCAGGGCATCTTCCCAGCGCCGGAAGAGTTGATTTCCCCCTACACCAAGGCCCACTTCATCGGCGGAGACGCGCGGGGCTCGCACGTTATGCCGCTGATGCCGGTGGCGATCAACACGGCGGTTACGGGCATGTACTGCCTGCCGCTGGTGTCCTGCGTGGGGTTCAGCATCAATGGGGAAGGCAAGTTCGCCGAATCCTCCACCGACTTCTTCGACAACCCGGCGTGGGACTACACCCGCCAATTGGCCCAGGAGAAGGGTATCGCCATGCGCTCGCAGGGCTGGTCCGGCGCGGCCATGCTGCCCTACGGGGAGCTGGAGTACTCCGGCTTCCGGCAGAGCATCGGCGACCTGGTGGCCCGGTTCGCCATCCGCGCCAACGGCCACCAGCCGGCGGAAGCGGAGGCCATGGTCACCGGCGACAACGATTAGCCAGTCGCAACATCAACAAAAAACTAGGGCGGGTTTTATACCCGCCCCTACTTATTGGTGGATGATGCGGTGTCGGCTAGCCGTTGAAAATACCGTGCCGCTCGAAAATGTTGGCCAGTTCCGCGATTCCCTCGGAGACGGTTTCGGCGGTGGGATGGCCGAAGCACAGACGCGCCATGTTTGCGCCGTTGCCCTCGGGCGAGAACATCGTCCCGTTATAATAGCCGACGCCCTCCTGGAATGATTGCTCTTGCAGGCCGGCCAGGTCGGTGCCTTCCGGCATGGTGAGCCAAAGGTACAGTCCGCCTTCGGGCTTGGTCCAGGCGGCGCGGTTGCCGAAGTGTTCGCCCAGGGCGGCCAGCATGGCGTCGCGCTTGACCCGGAGGGCCTGGTTCTCCTCGTCGATGTGGTCGTACATGTGGTTGCGCAGGTATTCCTCGATGGCGAGCGCGGCGAACTGGTTGACTCCGCCGGACTTGAAGCTGAGGGCGCGCTGGCGTACCTCTTCCGGAGCGACCAGGTAGCCCATGCGGACGCCGGGCGCGATGATCTTGGACATTGAGCCGACGTAGAGTACCTGCCCGCTGTCGTCCATGCTGCCCATGGAGGTGACGTCTTCCCCTTCAAACCGCAGGTCAACGTAGCAGTCGTCCTCCAGGATCGGGACGCCGTGGCTCTGGCAGATTTCCAGGGTGCGCTGCCGGCGTTCCAGGGTCATGGTCCAGCCCAGCGGGTTCTGGAACGTCGGAATGGTGTAGAGGAACTTGACCCGCTTGCCGGCGGCGGTCTGCGCGCGGATGGTCTCGTCCAGCGCCTCGGGGATCAAACCCTGGTCGTCGCATTTCACGCCGACCACCTGGGCGCTCCACAGCCGCATCTGGCGCATGGTGCCGAGGTACACGTACTCCTCGGTGAGCAGCACGTCGCCGGGGTCGGTGAGGGCCTGAATCAGCATGTTGATGGCCTCGCCCGAGCCGGAGGTGAGGATGATGTCCTCGGCGGACACGTCCATCTCGCGGTCGCGGCGCAGCTTGTCGGCAACCAACTCCCGCAGCGGCGGGTAACCGGCGGCCACGGGGTAATAGGCCAGGTCGCGGCCCTCGCGTTCCAGCGCCACGCGCAGGGAGTCAACCAGGCCCTCCAGCGGCAGCGTGTCGGGGTCGGGATAGGCGACCGCGAAGTCGTACTTGGCGTTGCGGTTTGCGCCCCGCGTAGTGATGGGCGCGTTCGCGGCAAACAAGGAATCATAGTTGAACTGGGTCATGGTATGTCTCCTCTATTCCGTGATACGGATGGACAGGTCGCGCAGTTGGGTCAGATCAACGGGGGCGGGCGCGCCAAACAGCAGGTCGGAACCGCTTTGAGTCTTGGGGAACGCGATGACCTCGCGCAGCGAATCGGCGCCGGCCAGTATTGCGACCAGGCGGTCGATACCGGGAGCGATGCCGCCGTGGGGCGGCGCGCCGTAGTCGAAGGCTTCAAGAATATGGCCGAAGCGTTCCTGTACCTGCTCGTGGTTGTAGCCGAGGATGGCGAAGACCTTTTCCTGCATCTCGCGCTGGTGGATTCGTATGCTGCCGCTGGCCAACTCGGACCCGTTGCAGATCAGGTCGTAGGCCCGGGAAGGAATTGCCGAGAAGTCGTCGCCGTCGAGCATGGCCTCGCAGCCGGACGCGGGCGCGGTGAACGGATGGTGTGTCGAGTCCCAGCGTTGCGCGTCCTCGTCCCAGTCGAACATGGGGAAGTCGGTCACGAAGGCGAAGGCCAGCGTATTCGGGTCGGCGAGTTCCAGTTGTTCGGCCAGGTGGGTCCGCATGGCGGCCAGCCACTGGTTGGCCAGCTTAGCCGGCCCGGCCATGAGCAGGATCAGGTCGCCGCGGTTCGCGCCGGCGCGCTGGGCCAGCCGAATCACCCACTCCGGCGGCATACGCAGCCCCGGCGACAGCAGCGCGTCGCCCTCGGCCAGCGTCTCCAACGGCCCGTCGCCGGTGAGCCGGACGTGGCTCATGCCGGCGGCCCCGAACTCCTTGGCGGTCTCTTCCATGCGCCGCATATCGGAACCGGAGAGTCCGCCCTGTCCCGGCACCGCCATGGCTTTGATGATGCCGCCCCGGTCCAAAATGCCGTGAAAGACGCGGAACTCGGTTTCGGCGGCCAGGTCGCTGACGTCGGCCATTTCCAGGCCGTAGCGCAGGTCGGGCTTGTCGCTGCCGTAACGTGCCATCACGTCGTCGTAGGTGAGGTGCGGGAAAGGAGCCTTGACCTTGAACTGTGGGGTCAACTCGCGCACCAGCCCGGCGTAAAGACCCTCGATGAGGGTGAGCACGTCGGACTCGTTGACGAAGCTCATTTCCAGGTCGAGCTGAGTGAACTCGGGCTGCCGGTCGGCGCGCAGATCTTCGTCGCGGAAGCAGCGTGCGATCTGGAAGTAGCGTTCGACGCCGCTGACCATCAGCAGTTGCTTGAGCTGCTGGGGCGACTGGGGCAGGGCGTAGAAGTTGCCCGGTTGCATCCGGCTGGGCACCAGGAAGTCGCGCGCGCCTTCCGGCGTGCTCTTGATGAGGATGGGCGTCTCGATTTCGAGGAAACCGTGATCGTCCAGGTAGTCCCGGATGTACTTCACCACGCGATGGCGCAGCCGCAGGTTTTCCTGCATCGCCGGGCGGCGCAGGTCCAGGTAGCGGTAGCGCAGGCGCAGGCTCTCGTCGGCGTCAACGTCATCAGCGATGTAGAAGGGAGGCGTCTGCGACTGGTTGAGCACGGCGACGCCGCTCGCCATCACCTCGATCTCGCCCGTGGGCATCGCCGGGTTCTCCGAACCTTCCGGGCGTTTCTGAACCGTCCCCGTGACCTGGACGCACCACTCGGAGCGGAGCCGCTCCGCGGTGGCGTAGTCGTCGGGCGACAGGTTCTCGGGGTTGAGGACCACCTGCACAAAACCGGAGCGGTCGCGCAGGTCAATGAAAATGATCCCGCCGTGGTCCCGGCGCCGGCTCACCCAGCCGGCCAGGGTGGTTGCGGAACCGTCGTGGGCGGCGCGCAGTTCGCCGCAGTCTTGGGTCTTCAGAGGATCAACTCCCAAATTGCAGGCTGAAGGCCGGCGCTTGCCGGTCAGCCCAAAAGGTCAAGGACATTCTGGAAAGGACTTTCCGTGACCATGCCGCCTCCGGCTACGGCATCGGCCAGCGCGGACGGGTCGGAAACCGGCGGATAGCATACCGTATCGAGGCAGACGTGGGCCTGGGCCGGCGCTGTGCCGTTATCGGCGGCTGCCAGCTTGATGAGCAGATTCGGAGAATCCAACTCCATTGCGGCGGCCAGCATGGCATCGGCGTCGGGAGCGCCGGGAAAGGCCTCAACTGTCACTTCAACCACGGGATTCACGTACCGGTCGATGGCGACGGCGTAGTCGGCGGCCAGCTCGCCGTAGTCGCGGTTGGCTTCCGCGTAGGCGCTCAGCGTGTGGTGCGCCGTATGCAGGTAACGCTCCTCAAAGGTAACATGGCTCAGGCGCATCATGCCGAGGGCGGCGGCCACGTTTTCCGCCAGCGGCTTTTCCCGCACCTGGAGGTAGCCGGCACGGTCGGGCGTATCCTCGATGTCGAAGAACCCGCCGCGCTGCCCGTCCAGGAACCGTTCGTACAGGACGCTGGCGGCCTTTTCGGCGGCTTGGCGATAACGGTCGCTGGCCGACGGCACCGCGTCGTGGCCGTCCAGGGCGGCGAGGAGTAACCAGGCCCAATCGACCAGCAGGTCGCCATCCGCGGGTGGCACGTCGCCAATCGGGGGATAAACGTGGGACAGCCGGTCGGACGCTGCCGACTCCACCAGCGCGTCCAGCGTTTGGCCGGCAACGCCCGTCAGCTCGGGACGCCCCAGCTTCCACGCCGCTGAAAAGAGCATGGACACCGCTTGCGCCGTCAGGGAAGCGTAGCCGTGGGGATCGACGGCAGGCGCCGGTATGGCGGCGCGCACGGGCGCGGGTTCGCCGAAGTAATCGGAGTGGGCGCCCTGGCTGCCGCGGACTGTTGACCCGTCGGCATGGAGCAGCGTGTTCAGGATGTAGTTCACGGTTGTGCCGGCGTGGCGCAGGTAGTCGGCACGTTGCAGCAGGATTCCGGCGTCCATCAAGACGTTGGCGAGGCTGATGTTATCCTCGGCCATCTTTTCGTGCTGGGGCTGCGTCCAGTCCGCCGACATGGTGAAACGGAAGAAGCCCCCGTCGATGTGGTCGTGCAAAGCTCCGCTGACCAGCGCGTCCAGGCTTTTCTCCAGCATCACGCGGAAGAAGGGTTCGCGGGTGGTGCGGTAGCGATGCAGCAGCAGGCGCAGCATCGGGGCCGCCGGGAATTTGGGCGCGGTGCCAAATCCGCCGTTGCTGGGATCGTAAGTTCCGGCGACGCGGCGGGTGATGGCGTCAACTAGGCCGGCATCGGGTTCCTGGCCGGCGGCGACCCGGGCGGCGTGTTCGCGGCGCTGCCGCCGGATGTCGTTGCCCTGCTCATACAGCTCCGGCTTGCGGTCGGAGTAGGCGCGGCTGACCTCGTCGAGCATGGCCAGGAACTGGTCGGCCGGCAGGTAGGTGGCGCCGGCAATGTACCCGCCGTGGGGGGTCAGGAACGAAGTCGTAGGCCACCCACCCACGTTGTAGCGGGCGTTGATGTCGGGCCGATGATCGGTGTCCACCCGCACGGGGATGAAGCGCTCGTTGAGGAAACGGGCCACGTCCGGGTCGGAGTACGTCCCGTCGTCCATCTCGTGGCACCAGTAGCACCACACGGCGTTGATGGACAGCAGAATGGGTAGGTCAAGCTGCTGGGCTGTGGCGAAAGTCTCGGCGTCCCAGGGCTGCCAGGCCACGGTCGAGGAGAGGTCGGCGACTGAGGGTTTACCGGATGTTGTGCTCACTGAGCGCTTCCTTGAAGACGGGCCGGGATGACGAGCCGGAGCGTCGATAGCCGGGTATCAACAGCCATCAACATTAACACAGGCGCACGGCATTAGCAATTTGCGGCGCGCCGGTCAGCGCGTGCGCGGGTTGAAGGCGTCGTTCACCGCGTCGCCCAGGATGTTGAAGCAGAAGAACAGGAGCGTCACCGCGCCGATGGGGAACAAAATCAGGTGGGGATGGTTCAACAGCACCTGGGGGCTCCCGTTTTCAAAAAGCATCCGGCCCAGGCTGGGCGTCGGCGGGAAAACCCCGACCCCGATCCAGCTCAGCACCAGCTCGGCTCCCGCTACTCCGGCCAGCCCCGCCGAAACCGACACGATCAACGGGCTGAGGATGTTGCGCAGCATGTGCACCCGCAGAATGTGGGCGGTGGACGCCCCGGTGACCAACGCGGCCTCGATGTACTGACTTTCCCGGGCTTGCAGCACCTGGCCTCGTACCAGCCGGGCCATGCCGAACCACCCGAAGATTGCCAGGCCCACGGATATGATCATGAAGTCCAGCACGCCCAGGCGGATAATCCAGTCGAGGCCCGTCGCATCCTCGAAAGCCTGAACCGCGGTCAGCAGGCGAGGCCGGAACGCGGAGACGAATATGAGCAGCAGCAGGATTTCGGGGAATGACGAAGTTACCTCTCCCATGCGCATGATGACGGCGTCAACCCAGCGCCCCATGTAGCCGCTCAACAGCCCCAGGACCACGCCCAGCACCAGCGTGCCGCCCAACAATGAGGTGATGGTGATGATGACGGTGGTGCGCACGCCGAAAATTACCCGGGTGAGCATGTCCCTGCCCTGGCGGTCCGTGCCAAAGGGGTGGGCCAGTGAGGGCCCCTGCCGCGTGTTCTGGAGGTCCACCGCGCGGAAGTCGTAGGGAGTTATCAGCGGCGAAAACAACGAGCCGACGTACATGAATGCAATGATCGATATGCAGACCATCGCGAGCTTTTTGCGATACAGGCGCCGGAATGCCAGGCTCCAGTAGCTGTGCCCTCGGATGGGCTGGCTGTCCATCTCAAGGATCTGTTCCCCCGAGAGTTCGCTTTCCGCCCAGTCCAGCCGGTCAGCCTGGGATTCGCGCGTGGACACGCCGGAACGGTCAGGTAACATGGCCGGCTCCCAGCCTGATGCGCGGGTCCAACCACGGGTACATCAGGTCAACTATCAGGTTCGCCAGCACGAAGAAGGTGGTGGCGATGATGGCGAATCCCATGAGCACTGGGTAGTCCCTCGCGTTCAGCGCTTCAAGGGACAGGCGCCCGACGCCGGGTATCCCGAAGTAGATTTCCACGATGAATGTGCCGCCGGCCAGTCCGGCCAGGATGAACCCGAAACTGGTGGTTACGGGAATCAGGGCATTGCGCAGAATGTGCCGGTACCGCACCGTGAGTTCCGGCAAGCCCTTGGCCCGGGCGGTGCGGACGTATTCCTGCCCCAGCACGTCGAGGACGCTGGCGCGCACTAGCCGCACCACGATGGCGATGCCCGGCACGCCCATGACGATGGCGGGCATGACGATTTTCGGAGAGAAAAATCCTCCCCATCCGCTGGTGGGGAGGACGTCAAGGTGCAGGGCGAACACCAGCAGCATGACCGGCGCGGTGATGAAAACCGGCAGGGACTGAAAGGCCAGCGCGATGGACACAATCAGATTGTCCCAACCGGTGCCCTGGCGCAGGGCGGCCAGCAACCCCACGGGTATGCCGATTCCCAGGGTGATGATGATAGCGGCCAGGTTGAGCTGCATGGACACCAGGATGCGCGTCCCGATAACCTCCCGCACCGACTTGCCCCGGAACTTGAAGCTCTCGCCAAAGTCCAGCCGGGTTATCACGCCTTCCATGTACCTCGCGTACTGGATAAAAAGGGGATCGTCCAGGCCCAACTTGGCGCGGATGCGCTCCCGCACCTCGTCGTTCTGGTGCTGCCCCAACCAGATTTGCACCGGATCGCCGGGGCCGAGCCGCAGCATGGCGAAGGTGATGAAGGTTACGATGACCACCAGGAACGGCAGCCAGATCAGCCTTCTGATTACGTAAACGCCCATTGGAAATTGGCCTTGCTCGGCGTTGGCACGGCGTAGGGGCGAATAATCATCCGCCCCTACGTGTCGCAGTAGCTACTTGTTGAAGTAGATGTAGCGGTACTTGGGTATGCTCATCTGGAGCAGGAAGTAGTCGGACACCTCAGGTTTGATCAGGGCGTAGCCCTCGCCCCGGTACCAGGTCCAGACCCAGGGAGCGTCGTCCAGTACCATCTGCTCGACCTGGTTGTAGATCTCGAAGCGGCGGTCGCGGTCCCGCTCGGTTCGCGCCTCTTCCAGGAGGCGGTTCACCTCTGGATTGCTGTAGGACGTGTGATTGTTCTGGCTTTCGCCGTGGAACAGCAGGTCCAGGAAGTTCTCGGGGTCGGGATAGTCGGCAATCCAGCCGAGAGAGAACATCTGGTACTTCTTGTCGTTGACATCCTGCAGGAAGGTGGCCCATTCGGTCTGCTGGATGTCGATCTCGATACCCAGGGCGCGCCACTGTTCCAGCATGACCTCCAGGTAAGTGGGTACCGTGGCGCCAAAGCTGCCGGAAATGGTGAGCGTGATGCGCGGGAAATCACCGCTGGCCAGGGCGTCTGCGTAGGTGGAACTTTCCAGCAACTCCCGGGCCAGATCCGGGTTGAACGTGTAGCCCCGCAGGTTATCGTTGTAGGACGGGAAGCCCGGGGGAATGACGCCGGTGGCCTTGGAAACGCGATTGTCCAGCACGTTCTCGGCGATGCCCGGCAGGTCGATGGCGTAGTTCATGGCCTGGCGGACCTTGGGATCGTCGAAGGGCGGGTCATTGACGTTCAGCCCGATGTAGAAGACCGAGAAGTCCTGGGCCGAACGATGCAGTTCCGGGTTGAGCGGGTCGTTGGGGTCCAGCAGGCGCGGCAGGTCGTCGGTGCCGACACCGGTGAGGTGGATCTCGTCGTTTTCGTACATGATCATCGCGGTGCCGCCGCTCAGGATCATGTGCACGCTGTCGATGTGGGGCGGCCCCAGGTGGTAATGCTCGTTGCGCTCCAGGATGAGCAACTCCCCGATGTCGTACTGGGCCAGCCGGAAGGGTCCGGTGCCGTTGGGCTGGTCGAGCCATGAGCCGTCCTCGGTGACCTGGTCCTGGTCCAGCACGTAGGCGGTGGGGTAGGAGAGCTTGGCCAGGAAGTAGGCTTTGGGAGCGTCCAGGGTGAACTCGACGGTGCGGTCGTCGATGACCTGCACGCCGCGGACTTCGTCGGCGATCGTGCACTCGCCGGCGCCTTGAGCCTCTTCGGTGCAAAGCTTGTCCTTGACGCCGACGATGTCTCCCAGGTAAGTCTCGGCGGTGGTGGAGAGGGTGTCGGGGTCGGCGGCGCGTTCTATGGACCACTTGACGTCCTGGGCGGTGACCGGACTGCCGTCCTGGAAACTGGCGTTTTCCCGCAGCACGAAGGTGTAGGTGAGTCCGTCGTCGCTGACCGAGCAACTCTCGGCGAGGTCAAGGACGGGCTGGTAGTCCAGGCTGAGGGTAACCAGGCCGCCGAAAACCTCGTTGGTGATGACGCTGGAGGTGGCGTCGCTCACCAGGTGCGGGTCGATGCTCGGCGGGTCGGCGTAAAGCCTCACCAGGGTGCCGCCCTGGGGCGGCCGGTTATCGAAAGTCAGATCGGCTGACGGGGCGCAGTTCTCGCCGGCCGTCGGCGCCGCCAGGGGCGCGACGGTGGGCACCGCCCCGGATGTGGACGCCTGGCCCGGAACCGATTCGCGGGTGGGCGCCTGCGCCTGCGTGGCGGCGCCCGTTCCGGCGTCGGCAGCCGGCTGGGTTGCCGTCGGTGCGGCAGCGGCGCGGGCCGGCAGTGTCGGCGTCGGCTCGGTGGCTGCGGGGGACGTTTCGATTTCAGGAGGGCTGCCGCCGCCGCAGGCTATTACCAATACCAAAAGCGATAGCATTGCGGGCAGAATCAACAAACGAAATGCAGTGAGTACCATGATCTCCTCCCGGACAAAAGGTGTTATGGAACGATACGGGTACCTGCCCGGAATCGGATTGATTTTATACAGCGCAGGCCTTTGTTTCAATCGGGGCCGGCGGTAATCAACTTGCAATATCGGCGTATTGTCTGGATTTGGCAGGTGTGCTAACCTGTAACGGTAGCCGGCAGCCCGAGAGTTGCTGGCGTCATGTGCGCGGCGAGCATAGCCAAGTGGTCGAAGGCGCCTGTCTGTGGCACAGGAGATCACGGGTTCGAATCCCGTTGCTCGCCCCATCATCCAACCCATTGACGCGCCAACCGTGCGCCTGTAGCTCAATGGACAGAGCACTGGGCTTCGGACCCAGGGGTTGCGGGTTCGAGTCCTGCCAGGCGCGCCACCGAAAACCGGGCCGACGGCGAATTCGCCGTCGGCCTTTCATTTTCGCGGAGGACGCATCACTGCGTGGGTCTGGCGTCCATGGTGATGTTGACCGTGGTTTCGGCGCCGTCGCGGAGCACGGTGAATACCGAGGTGTCGCCCGGCCGGGTATGTTCCACCACGTACGCCAACAGATCGTCCATGCTGCGGATGGCGGTTCCGTCGATGTCGATGATGACGTCGCCGCCGATGGGTACTTCGGTGCCGTCGATCACCGTGAGGCGGTCGGAGGCCCTCAGGCCGCCCCGGCTGGCGGCGCTGTCCGTGCCTATGGCCAGCACCAGCGCTCCCCGGGTGTCGGGCGGGAGTTCCATCGCCATTGCGATATCCGGGCCGACGGACGTGCCCCGGATGCCGATGTACGGGTATTCGTAGTGCCCTTCGGTGATCAACGCGGGGATCACCAATTTGGCGAGGTTCACGGGGATGGCCAGACCTACGCCGGAAAACGCGCCGGTCTGGCTGATAATCTGGGCGTTGATGCCCACCAGTTCGCCCTTGCGATTCAGCAGCGGGCCGCCGGAGTTGCCCGGGTTGGTGGCGGCGTCGTGCTGTATCACTCGCGGGATAGCGAAGTTGCTCTCCGAGGGACTGATGGTGCGGCCCAGGGCGCTGATGACGCCCGAGGTCATGGAAAATCCCCGGGAGAAGGGATCGCCGATGGCGACGGCCAACTGTCCCGGCCTGATGGTGTCGCTGTCGCCCAATGTGAGAGGCGGCGGGCGAACGGAATCATCTGTGATCTTGATCACGGCCAGGTCGGAATCCGGGTCTTGACCCACGATCTCCGCGTCGGCCTGGGTTCCGTCGCTGAGCACGACCACGATGCGCTCCGCCGATTCGACAACGTGCCGGTTGGTGACCACGTGGCCCTGGTCATCCCAGACGAATCCGGAACCGCTGGCCCTGGAGAACAGGTCGTTGGGCATGCCCTGGGGTACGTTGACTCCTACCGTTACGGGTTGGATGACCCGAAGGCCGACCACTGAAGGGACAGCGCGCTCGTACATGCCGCTCATGATCGCATCATGCGCGGCGGTAATCTGGTCGGCAGTCAGCTCTTGAACCAGCGGTTGCGCCGGCGCCGGAGTAGGCTCGGCCGCCGCCAGGGCGGGTTCGGTTGCCTGCGGTTCCTGCGTCTCGGCTGCCTCCGGCTGAGCCGGGGCGGCCGGCGCCACCGTGTTGATCGGCGGCGGAGGCGTCAATTCCACGACGGTCGGGCCGGCGGCGGGTTCGCTCGGCTGCCCGCAGGCCAGGGCGAGAATCAGCGCTGCGGTCGCCAAAACCGTTAAGAAACTACCAGGGGTCAAAGTGGCGCGAAACAGGCGATAGCGATGGCTTTTCGATTCCAATTTAGGAAGCTCCGTCGGGGTTGTGGGTTGATGATGCCGTCACGTGCTATACGTAATCAAAAGATGTTCAGATTGTGTGAAGGCGCGCTGCCGATGCTATACTACTGCCGGCGGGGGCGCGCTGCCAATCGGCACCCGGATTGAACCGCCGCCAAAACTCTGAAACTCGCCCGGCAAGGAGAGAAGCGATGCTTTACGAACTCCGTATCTACGACGCGGTCGCCGGTCGCCTGCCCGACATCAGCGGCCGGTTCGCCAACCACACCTGCGCCCTGTTCCGCAAGCACGGCGTCAAGTACCTGGGCTTCTGGACCGACGAAATCGGACGCAGCAACCGGCTCACCTACATCAACGTTTTTGACAGCATGGCCGACCGGGAGAGCCGGTGGGCCAAGTTCGGCAGCGACCCGGACTGGCTGGAAGTGCGCAAGCAGACCGAGGCCAACGGCCCGCTGGTTGACGCCGTCACCAATCGCTTCCTGCGACTGACCCCCTACTCGCCGGAGCCGAAAATCTCCACTGCGGTTCAGGAACTGCGGATCTACGAGGCGATGCCGGGCCGACTGCCCGACGTCCATAACCGTTTTGCCAACCACACCATCGGCCTGTTCGAGAAGCACGGCATCGAGAACATCGGCTACTGGTCGGAGGACGTTGGCGTCAACAACGTGCTGGTGTACATGCTCGGCTATCCCAGCCTTGGTGACCGGGAAAAGAGCTGGCGCTCGTTCCAGGCCGACCCCGAGTGGAACAAGGCCCGCGCCGCCAGCGAGGTGGACGGCCCCATCGTTCGAATGTCCCGCCACAGCATCATGCGGCCCACCGATTACGCTTTCACCAGCGACTAGTCGGAACCGTCGCAGGCGGTCTATCACAGCCGGGGGCGGGTTTCAAACCCGCCCCCGCGTCGTTTCAGGATGCTTGGCGATGGTAGAATGGCGGCGCGAATCCGTATCACCGCGGTCGGTTGGAGGGCTGGGCAGTATGTCAACGAACAAGCAGGAATGGCAGGATGCCACGCTTTCCCGCGTAACCCAGCGGTTTGGCGAGCGGCGAGCAGCCTTTGAGACTGATTCCGGGCTGAGCCTGGATACCGTCTATACGCCTGAAGACGATGGCTCCGGCGGCTATCACGACTCCATCGGCTACCCGGGCGAATTTCCATACACCCGCGGCGTGCAGCCGAACATGTACCGGGGGCGGGTATGGACGATGCGCCAGTACGCCGGCTACGCCACCGCTGCCGCCACCAACGAACGCTACCGCTACCTCCTGGAAAACGGGCAGACCGGCCTCTCAGTAGCTTTTGACCTGCCGACGCAGATCGGCTACGACAGCGACCACCCGCTGGCCGAGGGTGAGGTTGGCAAAGTGGGTGTGCCCATCTGCTCGCTGGCCGACATGGAAACCCTTTTCGACGGCATTCCGCTGGACAAGGTCAGCACCTCCATGACCATCAACGCCACCGCTGCGGTGCTGCTGTGCCTGTACATCGCCGCCGGCAAGCAGCAGGGCGTGGAGCCGGCGCAGTTGAGTGGCACCCTCCAGAACGATATCCTCAAGGAATACATCGCCCGCGGCACCTATGCTTACCCGCCCCGCCCGTCGATGCGCCTGGTGGTGGACGTGTTTAAATACTGCGCTGAGAACGTGCCCCGCTGGAACACCATCAGCATCAGCGGCTACCACATGCGGGAGGCCGGCGCGACGGCGACGCAGGAACTGGCCTTCACCTTCGCCAACGCCATCGCCTACGTGGAGGCTGCCGTCGCCGCCGGCCTGCCCGTCGATGACTTTGCCCCGCGCCTGTCCTTCTTCTTCGTGGCCCAGAACAATCTGTTTGAGGAGGTCGCCAAGTTCCGCGCCGCCCGCCGCCTGTGGGCAAAAATCATGCGGGACCGTTTCGGCGCCACCAATCCGCGCTCCATGATGCTGCGGTTCCACACCCAAACGGCCGGCGTAACCCTGACGGCTCAGCAGCCGGACAACAACGTGATCCGCAGCACGGTGCAGGCCCTGGCCGCCGTGCTCGGCGGAACCCAGTCGCTGCACGTCAACTCCCGCGACGAGGCGTTGAGCCTGCCCACCGAGGAATCGGCGCAACTCTCCCTGCGCACCCAGCAAATCCTCGCCCACGAGAGCGGCGCCGGCGACGTGGTGGACCCGCTGGGCGGTTCCTGGTACGTGGAGAATCTCACCGGCCGGCTGGAGGCCGGCGTGGTGGAATACATCGAGCGCATCGACCGCATGGGCGGCGCGGTGGCGGCCATCGAGGACGGATTCCAGGTGCGGGAAATCGGTGAGGCTGCTTTCGCCCACCAGCGTTCCGTGGATGACGGGGAGCGCGTAGTGGTAGGCGTCAATCAATACGTTACGGAATCGCCGCCCATTTCCGACCTGCTGCGCGTGGACGCCGCCGCCGCTGCCGAGCAGGTGGAACGGCTCAAAACCCTGCGCCGGGAGCGGGACAATATGGCGGTGCAGATCAGCCTCGCCCGCCTGGCCGACGCGGCCCGGTCCGAGGACGCCAACACCATCCCGCCGATGATGGAGTGCGTGGAGAAATACGCCACCCTGGGCGAGATCTGCG